>NZ_RAWA01000141.1 GCF_003611675.1 Corallococcus sp. CA053C | reverse complement strand
TCCCGGCCCCGGGCCCGGCCGCCCGCTCCCCCTGCGGCACGGGCAGCGGTCCCCCCGGGACGGGCGCATACTGGCCCCCGTGAGCGAGACCGACGGGAAGGCCCAGGCGAGCAACCTGGAAGCGGCGCTGGAGGCCTGGCGGGAGGCCCTGGGCACGGAGCACGTCGTGCTCGATCCGGAGGCGCTGGAGGCCGCGGAGACGGCCACCTTCGCCACCACGCAGTGCATCCCCGCCATCCTGCGCCCGGCGGACACCGCGCAGGTGCAGGCGTGCCTGCGCATCGCGCAGACGCACCGCGTGCCGGTGTACCCGGTGAGCGGCGGCCGCAACTGGGGCTACGGCTCGCGCGTGCCGCCCGGCGATGGCAGCGTGCTCCTGGACCTGGGGCGGATGGACCGCATCCTCGGACACGACGAGCAGCTGGCGTACCTCACCGTGGAGCCGGGCGTGACGTTCCGCCAGGCGCACGCGTGGCTGCGCGAGCGCGGCTCCTCCACGTTCATCACCACCATCGGCGGTTCGCCGGACGCGAGCCTCGTGGGCAACGCGCTGGAGCGCGGCGACGGGCGCGGCCCGAACCCGGACATCTTCCAGCACGTGTGCGCGCTGGAGGTCGTCCTGCCCACGGGCGAGCGCGTGGAGACGGGCCACGCGAGATTCCCCGGCGCCCGCGCCGCCCCCGTGTTCCGCTGGGGCCTGGGCCCGGTGCTGGACGGCCTGTTCAGCCAGTCCTCGCTGGGCGTGGTGACGCGGATGACGTTCTGGCTGTCGCGCAAGCAGCCCTGGTTGCGCGAGTTCTTCTGCGCCGTGAACGACGACGCCTGGCTCTGGGACGCGGTGGACCGGCTCCAGGCGCTGGCGCTGGACGGCACGCTCAAGGGCAGCTTCTTCTTCTGGAACGACCTCAAGGCCTTCAGCGTCGCCCAGCAGTACCCCTACGCCTCCGTGGGCCGCACGCCCCTGCCCGACCAGGTCCGCGACCAGTTCCGCGAGGGCTTCGGCCGCTGGGCCATCAGCGGCGCCCTCTCCGCCCCGGACGCAGACTTCGGCGCGCTGCTGGAGAAGCGGCTCGCGGGCGCGCTCGAGGGCGCCTTCCGCCCCGTCACCTTCACCCCCGGGCCCCCGGACGGCGAGAGCGCCTTCCAGGGCGTCCCTTCGGAGGCCAACCTCGCCATGGCCTACTGGCGCAAGCGCACCCCGCCCCCGGAGGTCCCCCACCTGGACCGGGACCGCTGCGGCTTCATCTGGAGTTCCGTGGCCGTGCCCTTCACCGGCGCGGAGGCGAAGCGCGCCGTGGAGATCGCCGAGCGCGTCCCCCGCCTCTTCGGCCTGGAGCCCAACCTCGCCCTGCTGGCCCACTCGCCCCGCTGCCTCTACCTCGTCACCGCGCTCGCGTATGATCGCGACGTCCGCGGCGAGGACGCCCGCGCCCAGGCCTGCTACCGCGCCCTGTCCCGCGAGCTGGCCCAGGCGGGGTACCACCTGACCCGTTCCGGACTCCAGTCGCGGGAGGAGGACGAACTGGCGGACGGGCGGGACGGCGCCTCGGAGCTGGTGGACACGCTCAAGGCGGCGCTGGACCCCGGGGGCATCCTGGCTCCCGGGAGATACGGGGCCTGAGGGCGCGCGGATCAGCGGCGGGAAAAAGAGGGGCGGAAACTTTTTCCGGGCTGGGGCCGATAACGGTTCAAGTCACACGCCTTCCCCTCGCGCCACGCGCCGCCGGAGCCCCCTCCCCATGTCCATCGAGACCAACCGCTACCGCCCCGTGTTCCGGAACACCCAGAAGTCGAACAACCCGAACACGGTCCGGCACGAGGCGCAGGTCACGAAGACGGGTCGGGCGCAGGGCGAGGCGACGATCAACCTGAACCGCAACGTGGACGGCAAGCGCGTCACCACCAGCAACAAGGCGAACGCGGCCACCACGGCGGACATCCACCAGCAGCTGGCGACGAGCCGCTTCGACAAGACCGTCGCGCAGGGCGAGTGGAACAAGAACTGGACCGCCGCGTCCGGCGAGCACACGTTCGGTGACGTCAACGGCAAGTTCCACACGACCGTGGAAGGCCAGGCGCTGACGGCGGACGTGGCCGCGCGGGGCAACGTCTCCCTGGATCCGCTGCACGGCAAGATTGGCGCGCAGGGCTCCGTCGAGGCGAAGGCGGACCTGGTGCGCGGCTCGGTGGAAGGCCACGCGGACAGCGCGCTGGGCCGCTCCGAGTGGGGCGCGGAGGGCAACGTCGGCGCCGAGGCGACCGCCACGGGCCAGGTGGTGTTGGATCCGCTCCACGGTCAGGCCGCGGCCTCCGTGCACGGTGAGGCCTTCGCCGGCGCTCGCGCCAGCGCGGAAGTCAGCCAGGACATCGGGCCCGCGACCGTCACGGCGGGCGCGGAGGCCTTCGCCGGCATCGGCGTGGAGTTCGAGGCCAACGTCGGCCTGAAGGACGGCAAGCTGTCCGCCAACTTCGACGTGGGCGCGGCGCTCGGCATCGGCGCCAGCATCGAGTTCGGCTTCTCCGTGGACGTGGGCAAGGTCGGCGACGCGGTGAAGCACGTCGGCGAGGGCATCAAGAACGTCGGCGAGGGCATCAAGAACGTCGGCGAAGGCATCAAGAACGCGCTGCACGGCTGGTAGGACCGCCGCGCCTTCTTCGCGGCGCACCCCAGGGCCTCGTCCATCCGGACGGGGCCCTTGTCATTTCTCCCTCGCTCGACAGCCCCCGGCCCGTGGGGGACACTTTCGCCCATGAACTCTCTGGAATCGCTCCTCGCGGCGGGTCAGCTGGCCCAGGCCAAGGCGGAGGCCGAGAAGCTGCTCGCGACGAACCCGGCGCACCGTGACGCGCTGGTGGTGCTGACCAAGCTGGCGCTGGTGGAGGGCAAGCTCCCCCAGGCGGAGGCGCTGCTCGCCAAGGCCGAGGCGCAGGGTGCCACGCCGGAGACGGGCCTCGTGCGCGCGAACATCGCCGCGCAGAAGGGTCAGCTCGACGTGGCCCTCAAGGCCTACCAGGGCGTGCTCGCGCAGGATCCGAACCGCGCGGAGGCCCACTTCGGCCGCGGGATGATGCTGATCAAGCAGGACCAGACGCCCCAGGCGCTGGAGGCGCTCACCCAGGCGGTGAAGCTCCAGCCCCAGCAGGCCGTGTTCCGCTTCCGGCTGGGCCAGGTGCAGCTGGAGGCGGGCAAGGCGACGGAGGGCATGGCCAGCCTGCGCGCCGTCATCGCCCAGGCGCCGCGCTTCGTGCCCGCGTACCTGGCGCTGTCGCACGCGCTGTCCGCCCAGGACCAGTACGTGGAAGCGCGCGCCGTGCTGGAGCAGGGCCTCCAGGCGGTGCCCTACCAGCCGCGCCTGCTCGCGTCGCTGACGGTGGTGTCCATGGCGCTGCGCGACCTGCGCACGTCCTACCAGGCGGCCTCCGCGCTCGCGGCCCAGCGCCCCAAGGACGCGGATGCCCAGGCGAACCTCGCGCAGCTGATGCTGGCGCGCGGCCAGGTGGAGCAGGCGAAGTACGTGTGCCAGAGCATGGCGTCGCAGGGCATCGCCAGCGAGTCGCTGAAGATGGCGGAGGCCACCTGCTACGAGTCCCAGGAGCCGCCCGCGTACGACAAGGCCATCGCCGCGTACGAGCAGGGCATGGGGCTGTCGCCGGACGGCTGGCGCGCGGCGAACAACCTGGGCCAGCTGCTGCTGCGCATCCCCGCGGAGCCCGCGGACAAGCACCTGGCGCGCGCGCTGACGGTGCTGGAGGAGGCCACGCGCCGCGCCCCGGAGCGTCCGGAGCCGCTGCTCAACCTGGCGCTCGCCCAGGCGCGGCTGGGCAAGGACGCGAAGGCGAAGGAGCTGGTGCAGAAGGTGCTCGCCATGCCGCTGGCGGAGGACACCGACCTGCACCAGGAGGCCGTCCGCCTGTCGAAGGCGCTCGCCAAGGCGTAGCGCCTATTCGTTGAAGTCCAGCGTGGGCAGCGCGTCGTCGCCGGACGCGGCCTGGAAGACGTGCCACGCGGTGGCCAGGTCCTGGAAGGGCAGGCCCACCGGGGTAAACACCGTCACCTGCTCCGGGGACGTGCGCCCCGGCTTGAGTCCCGCGAGGATTTCGCCCAGCTCCGCGTGGACGGCCGTCTCGTCCAGGCCCACCGCGCCCGCGGCGCCGGACGCCACGCAGAGTGCGCGGTGGTCGCAGACGAAGAGGGCCTGCCGCAGCAGCTCCGCGGACACCTCCGCCTTGCCCGGCTCGTCCGCGCCCAGCGCGGTGATGTGCGTGCCCGGCCGCACCATGCCCGGGTGCAGGAAGGGCTGACGGCTCCACGTCGCCGTGACGACGATGTCCGCGTCCGCCACCGCCTCCTCCACGGAGTCCTCCACGCTCACCGGCAGGCTCAGCTCCTGGTACATGCGCGCGGCGAACGCGTTGGCCCGGGCCGGATCCGTGTCGTAGACGCGCGCCTGGGTGAGCGTGCGCACCAGCCGCAGCTGCTTGAGCTGGAGCACGCCCTGGCGCCCCGCGCCCACCACCGCCACGCGGGTCGCGTCCTCGCGGGCGAGCACGTCCGCGGCGAGCGCGCCCACCACGCCGGTGCGCACGGCGGTGAGGTGGCCGGAGTCCATTACGGCGAGCAGCCCTCCGGTGACGAGGTCATGCAGGTGCACGACGCCCTGGATGGCGGGCGACTGCGCGGGGAACTTCGCGTGCACCTTCACCGTGTACGCGGGGATGCCGGGCAGGCTGCCGGGGAAGAGCACCATCGCGGTGCCCTCCGGGTGCAGTTGCGCGCGCACGCGCTGCGGGGCCACGGTGCGGGCCAGGGCGTCGGTGCGGAAGGCCTCGCGCAGGTCGTCCAGGAGCGTCAGCGACTGGAGGTTGCGGGCCACGGCGGAGCGGTTGAGCAGGAGGGTGCGCATGCTGACGGAACACCCTAGCCGAGCGATGGCGCGTCCCGCGTGGGGAACCTGCCCTCCGGGGCATCCGAGCGCCGACAGGTGAACGACACGCCGGGCGGTGCGCTCCCGGCCCGCCCGGGGCCACCCGGACGAGGGGCCGAGGCGGCGGTCGCGGTAGGACGCAGGGGCGGAGGGACGAGGCAGGGTGTGGACACCGTGTTCACCTTTGCCCAGGGTCGCCGCGGCGGGGCGGGGGCTTGGGAGGCCGGGTGATGCAGGAGCCGGATTCACGTTCCGTGAACGAGCACGGACGGGAGGACGCCCAGGGGTCGGCGGCGGCGTTCCTGCGCATCCACCGTGAGTCGCTGCTGGCCGAATGGCAGCAGGCCCTCCTGGACCACCTGGGCTGGAAGGCCCCGAAGCACACGCCCTGGCTCATCGACCACCTGCCGGAGCTGCTCTCCACGCTCGCGGACGCGGTGGAGTCCGGACCGGACGTGCTGGACCAGCGGCTGGAGCTCGCGCACGCGGCGGCGCGGATGCAGGAGGGCTTCGACCTGGGCGAGGTGGCCCAGGAGTACGCGCTCCTGCGCCGCTGCATCCTGCGCCGCCTGGAGGACCTGGAGACGCCGCTGCGCAAGGGCGAGCTGACGCGGCTTCAGGAGATGCTCGACCGGGTGGTGACCCGGACGATGATGTTCTTCTGGGCGACCAAGCAGCGCATCCTCCAGACGCTGGACCGCATGGCCGAGGCGACGCTGGACGACCCGGACATGGAGACACTCCTGGAGCGCCTGCTCACCCGGCTGATGGAGGTCGCGCTCCCAGTGGACGCGGCGGCGGTGCTGCTGCTGGAGGGCGAGGAGCTGGTGGTGCACGCCGCGGTGGGCCTGGGCAACGACCAGGTGAAGGGCGCGCGCGTGCCCCTGGGGCAGCTCACCCGCGAGATGGCGGCCACGCGCCAGCCCTTCTTCATCCGCTCGGCGGCCACCGACCCGCGCGTGCTGCTGGAGCCCCTGCGCCGCGAGGGACTGCGCGCGCTGTACGGCATCCCCCTGATGGACGGCGAGCGGCTGCGGGGCGTGGCGTACATGGGTTCGCGCACCGCGTTCACCTTCTCCGACGCGGACACCCTGCTCTTCCATGCCGTCGCCCAGCGGGCCTCGGCGCACATCTCCCAGACGGAGCTGCATGCGCGCGAGCACGCGGCCCGGCAGGAAGCGGAGGAGTCGCTGGCGCTGCTGGACTCGTTCCTGGAGGCCGTGCCCCTGGGCATCGCGTTCCTGGACCTGGAGCTGCGCCATGTGCGCGTCAACGGCGCGATCGCGGCCATCAACCACCAGCCCGTGGAGGCGCACCGGGGCCGCACGCTGCGCGAGATGGCCGGCGAAAGCCTCGCGGAGCCCATCGAGCGCATCATGCGCAGTGTGCTGGAGCGTGGAGAGTCCGTGCAGGACGTGTTCCTCGAAAGAACGGACGCGGCGCGCGGCAGCACCACCTACTGGCAGGTGGATTACTTCCCGGTGCGCACCCAGGACGGGGCGCTGCTGGGGGTGGGCGCCGCGGTGGTGGACATCAGTGAACACAAGCACGCGGAGGCCACGCTCCAGCAGGCCATCGACTTCCGGGAGGAGCTGCTGGCCATCCTGGGGCATGACCTGCGCAACCCCCTGCACGCGGTGACCGCCTCCGCCTTCATGCTGGGGCGGGCCCAGGGGCTGGACGACGCCTCCCGCCGGGCGGTGGACCGCATCCGCAAATCCACCGCGCGGATGGCACGGATGATCAACGACATCCTCGACTTCGCGCGCAGCCGGCTGGGGGGCGGCATCCCGGTGACCGCCCAGCGCGTGGACATGCGCGAGCTGTGTCAGGGCGCGCTGGAGGAGTTGCAGGTGACGTACCCGGAGCGCCCGCTGACGCTGGAGACGCGGGGCGGGAACCTGGAGGGCTGCTGGGACCCCGACCGGGTGACCCAGGTGCTGGGCAACCTGGTGGTGAACGCGCTGCAACACGCGGGGAACAGCTCGCCGGTGCGCACCACCCTCACCGACGAAGACGCGGACGTGGTGATGCAGGTGCACAACAAAGGCGACCCCATCCCCAGCGACCTGCTGCCGCGCCTGTTCGACCCGTTCAAGGCGTCGCGCGCGCCGGAGGAGGACGGCAAGCACCGCAGCCTGGGGCTGGGGCTCTACATCGTGCACGAGATCGTCCAGATGCACGGCGGCGGCATCCAGGTGGACTCGAGCGCCGAGCGGGGCACGACCTTCACCGTGCGCTGGCCCCGCGTCCCCCGGCCCCCGGTCTAGCGTCCACCGCGAGCGGGCGTCACGGCGTGGCCTTCACCTCGGGCGCCACGGACGCGGGCGCGAGGGTGAGCGTGTGCACGGCCTCCGCGAGCATGCGCGTGCTCAGGTCCAGCGTCTCCAGGGCGATGGACTCGTCCGGGGCATGGCCGGTGTAGGGCTCCTTGGGGAACGCGGGCCCGAAGTCCACGGCGCGGGGGAACAGCCGCGCGTAGGTGCCGCCGCGGATGGAGCCGGGGACGGCGTCCGGGTCCTTGCGCTGGCGCTTGTAGATGTCCATCAGCGTCCGCACCAACGGGCCGGACGTGTCCGCCACATGCGGGTCGCCCACGTAGCGGTCCTTGCCCTCCGTCACCTGACCGCCCGTGTCCTCGCCCACGCGCTTCGCGGCGGCGTCCAGGGCCGCGTTGAACGTCGGGCCGTCCTCGCCCCGGGGCCTGCGCATGTTGATGCCCAGCGACACCGCGCCGTCCTTCACGCGCAGCACGGTGGGCGCGACGAGCAGCGGGCCCATCAGCGCGTCCTGGTACGCGAGCCCCAGCTTGTCGCCGTGGTGGTCGCCGTCGAGGCGCTGGGAGACGACGCGCAGCATCGCGGCGATGCCGTTGTCCTCCAATGACAGACGCGCGGCCACGGCGGACAAATCCCAGAGCGCGTTGTGGCCCTCGTCCGCGGCGGAGGAGTGCACGGCGGTGCCGTGGGTGGTGAGGACGACGGTGGCGCCCTCGCGCTTCACGTCGGCCTTCAGGTCCTTGCGCGCGGGGGCCTCCGCGGCGATGGCGGCCTTCACGGCGGCCAGCACCGTCTCCGGCGTCTGGCCCTTCACGGCCTGAAGCTTCAGCGTGGCGGTGCCGGGCACCTGGGTGAGGAACTCGCCCGCGGTGACGTCCACGGCGCGGGCGACGGTGCCCTCCTTCGCGGTGGGAAGGGCCGCGCCCACGGGCGCCGTCAGCGTCCACGCGACGAAGCCGGACTGCGCGGCCATCACCGGGTAGCCGGAGTCCACGGAGATGACATGCGTGGGCTTGGGTTCGGTGGTGGCGTACTTCGTCATGCCGGCCCAGTCGCTCTCCTCGCCGTTGCCGATGATGACGAGCACGCGGCCCCGGGGCTTCAGGCCCAGGTCGTTCGCCATCGCGAGCGCGACGAGCCCGGAGGCGATGGGCCCCTTGTCATCCTCCACGCCCCGGCCGTGCAGGCGCCCGTTCACCACCACGGGCCTGAAGGGCGCGCGCTTCCACTCGTGGCCCGCGGCGGGGACGACGTCGCCGTGGAAGACGAGCCCCAGCAGCGGCTCGCCGGGGCCTTCACCCCAGGACAGCTCGAAGACATCGTTCTCGCCCACGGTGCGGAAGGCGAAGCCGTGCGCCTTCGCCCACGTCTCCAGGTACTTGCCCATGGCGGCCATCTCCGGGTTCTTGGACGCGGGGGCCTCGCTGCTGACCGTCTTGAACCGGACGAGCGCCTGGGTGAGGGCCACCACGTCGTCCAGCGCGCAGGCCTGGACGTAGGCGGCGTAACGCTCCGCGGCGGAGGCGCCCTTCATAGCGGTGTCGGAGAACCGGGCGGCGCGGGCGGCGGGCTTGCCGGCGCAGCGGGGGTCCTTGGCGGCGAGGGCGGCGGTGGGCGCCAGGAGACAGAGGGCGGCGAGGAGACGGGTGCGCATGGGAGTCCTGGAGAACCGTTCGCGGAGGTGGGCATTCCTGGTGGCCCGCGGGGCAGGGAGGCGGCCGTGCGCCAGGCGTGAAAATCGGGAGGCCCGGGGCTAAAGCTAGAGCATGTTCTTCACGTCCCCGAAGAAGTCGAGGCTCCCCACTCCGCAGGAGGCGCTGCCCGGCCGTCCGCAGGAGATGCCCGTTCCCCCGAAGCACACCGTGCTGGGCACCCCGCTGAAGGGGCCGGTGCCGGAAGGCTTTGAAACGGCCATCTTCGGCATGGGCTGCTTCTGGGGGGTGGAGCGCAAGTTCTGGCAGGTGCCGGGCGTGTACTCCACGTCGGTGGGCTACGCGGGCGGGCTGACGCCGAACCCCACGTACGAAGAGGTCTGCTCGGGGCTCACCGGCCACAACGAGGTGGTGCGCGTGGTGTACGACCCGAAGAAGGTCACGTACCCGCAGCTCCTGAAGGTGTTCTGGGAGAACCACGACCCGACGCAGGGCATGCGCCAGGGCAACGACGCGGGGACCCAGTACCGCTCCGGCATCTACTACGCGAACGACGCCCAGAAGCGCGCCGCGGAGGAGACGCAGCGCGCGTTCCAGGAGGCGCTGCGCGCGAAGGGCCTGGGCGACATCACCACCGAAATCCTGCCGGCGCCGGCCTACTTCTACGCCGAGGACTACCACCAGCAGTACCTGCAGAAGAACCCGGGCGGCTACTGCGGCGTCGGGGGCACGGGCGTGAGCTGCCCCATCGGCGTCGGCGTCAGCGCCTGACTCAGTGCGCGGCGGAGGCGCTGGGGGCCTCCGCACGCTCCGGCACGCCCGCCCAGGCGCGCTCCAGGTGCGGCGCCAGCTGGCCCGTGGCCATCAGGGCCGCCATGCGCAGGTCGGAGAAGAACGACCAGAGCGGGTACTTGAAGCTCGCCGGACGGTTGCGCTCGATCTTGAAGTGGCTGGCCCACGCGAAGCCGTAGGCGGCCACGAGCGCGGCGGGAACCAGCGCGCCCCGGCCGGTGACGGCGGCGGTGATGCCCAGCCCCACGCCCAGGCTGGTGCCGGCGAAGTGCAGCCAGCGTGTCGACGTCTGCGAATGCTCGCGCAGGTAGAATGGCCAGAACTCGGCATAGGTCTGGATGCGGTCGGACATGAAGTGAAGTTGTGTCCCGCCCCCCGCCCGCCGTCAACCCGTAGGGGCCCCTGGCGTGCGGACAGCGACAACGGTCGGCCCTCGGGTCACGGCAACCCGGGGTGGACCGCAGCCCGGAAGGCGGCCGGGCAGGCCCTGTTTTTCGGCCCGCTCCGGAAGAATCCCACCCCGACGGCCGGGAGAGCAGAAGGCCCGCGTGTCGTGAAAGACTCGGGGGCGCGCATGAACGACTGGACGCCCAAGCTGAACCCCTCGGTGGACCTGCGGGGCCTGCCGCTGAACGCGGAGGAAGGCTTCGTGCTGTCGCGGCTGGACGGGCACACCCGCGCCCGGGACCTGCCCGCGCTCACCGGGCTGCCGCCGGAGAAGCTGCGCGACATCCTCGCGAGGCTCGTGGCCCAGGGCGCGCTGCTGCCGGGCGCGGAGGACGTCGCCCCCGTGAACACCGTGCGTCAGGCCCCGGCCGCGCGCCCTCCCGTGACGCCCGCCGAGGAGGTCCCCGCAGGCGTCGTCCAGGCCGCGTCCGCGCACGAGGCCCCCGACGCGGATCCGCTGCCGGATACCGAGACCGCCGAGCCGGGTGACGACGAGCCCCAGCCCGGAGACGAGGTGTCCGAGGCGGTGCTGGGCAACTACCGCAAGCTCTTCGAGACGCGCCTGCACGGGCTGCCCGAGGACCAGCGCGTCGCGATGGCGCACGGGGCGGAGGACCCGGAGCTGTCCGCGCTGTGCTTCGATCCGGTGCCCGCCGTCATCAAGGCCACGCTGGAGAACCCGCGCGTGGGGCTCGCGCACGCGCGGCTCATCGCCCGGCACCACCGCAACCCCGTGGGCCTGGAGGCGCTGTGTGCCCGCGCGGCCTTCACCGCGGACTCAGGGGTGCGCCGCTTCCTCGTGCGCAACCCGCAGCTGCCCGCGTCCCTCTTCCGGCGCCTGTGGGCGCTGCGGCGGCTGATGGAGCACCACAAGCTCACCGTGGACCGCGACGTGCCGGAGTCCACGCGCCGCACCGCGCGCGAGCTCTTGCGCCAGCGCTTCGCCAGCGGTCCATCCGAGGAGAAGGTAGAGCTCATCCTCAACACGGAGGGCCGCGCGCTGGGGGCGCTCGTGGGGATGTCGGTGGATGGCAAGACAGCGTCGCTGTTGTGCGGCCGCACGTACCGCTCGCCGCTGCTCATCCAGAACCTCGCCCGGTGGAGCGCCGCGCCGCCCGTGCTCGTCGCGCACCTGCTCAAGCAGGAGCTGGTGCGCCGTCAGCCTCAGCTCCGCGCGATGCTCGCGCGCCATCCGAACGCGCCCGCCGACGTGAAGCGCGCGTGAGCAAGGTCAGCCCCGAGGCGAAGGTCGTCCGCTCCCTGAAGCACCACCTGCTGGAGCACGGGCTGCGCGCCTCGCGCGTCCTCCACCTGTTGGTGGACGCGGATCCGTCCTACGTGCACAGCCCGTTCGCCCATGAGCTGGAGCCGATGACGCGGCTCACGCTGGAGGGCGCGCGCCCAGACATCCTCTGCAGCGTCGCGCAGCCGGAGGGCGTCCTCGTCGCGGGCATCGAGGTGAAGGCGTCGGTGAAGGACTGGGTCAAGGGCATGGGCCAGGCCCACCGCTACCGCTCGGGCGTGCATCACGCGTACCTCGCGCTCCCCTCGCCGGCCACGGACCTGCACCGCTCCGCGCTGACCATGGCGCGGGACAACGGCGTCGGCATCCTCGCCCTGGACGACAAGCGCTGGGTGGAGGTCGCGCCGCCCGCGGATCCGACCCCGCTGCCCCGCGTCGTCAGCCAGGCGTCCGCGCTGCTCGAAGGGGTGCCCGCCGCGCGCAGCCTCCAGCTCAACCACCCGCTCAACTACCTGGCGGCGGCCTTCCTCGCGGACCGGGGAGAGACCTCGCGGTCGTTGCTGGAATCGCTCGCGGCCCACTGGAAGGACCTGTCGAGCGACAGCTCACGCCGCCACGCGGCGACCGGCGCCAACATGCTCGGGCTGCTGGACTTCGACTGGCAACCCACCATCGAGGGCAGGACCGTGGCCGACCTCCTGACCGCGCTCCAGTTCGACCCCGACACCCGCTACGACAAGCGCAAGCGGCTGTTGGAGGTACACGCCGCCTTCGCCGCAGTGGCCCGCTTCGTCCTCCTCCGTCAGCCCGCGGTGCGCCTCATCCACCGGACGCTCCAGGAGCACGGCGGCTCCCTCACGCTGCCGGAGCTGGCGGTGGCCGCGGGCCAGGAAGACCCCGCGCTCGCCACGGCCCTCTTCCTCGCGGATCCCTCCGGAGAGCTGAAGCCGGGCCTGCGCGGACCGGACATCAATCCCTCCACCGTCTTCAAGCTGAAGCAGAACCTCTGGCACGCGGGACTGCTCGCCACCAAGGCGCACGGCACCGCCGGCAAGCAGGCCCAGCTCTATCGTCCGGATGAGGACCTCTGGACCCTGCCCCCGCGCACGCCCCGCACGACGCCTTGACTACTGCTGTAGTCATGGCATATCCCCTCGTGACTACAAATGTCGCCAGGAGGGGATTTCATGAGCGGGCCGCCGAGCGGACAGGCAGAGCGTGACGGGCTGAACCCGCTGCTGCGGGAGGGGCTGGGTTGGCTCGTGGCGCTCCAGCTCCTGCTGGCGCTCCTCTGGGTGGGGCCGCTGCGGCCGATGCTGGTCCCGGTCCTCGACGCCGCGTGCTCGCTGCGCGCGGCTCCGGCCGCATCGGAGCAGACCCTGATCCACGCCGTGCGGATCCGGGCGCGCCAGGCCCGGGTGTTGTTCAAGGCCGCCGCCACCCTGCGCCGTCATGCGGTGCCCTTCGTGCGCGCGGAGCTGGCGTCGTGGTGGCAGGAGCAGACAGGCCCGCGCTCACGGCTTCCGGGCGGTGATCAGCGGCTGGTAGAAGCCGGTCTCCTCGGGCGAGTACCAGCGCGGATCCACGAGCCCCGCCTGCGTGAGCGCGCGCTCCACCTCCAGGCGCTCCAGCAGGCGGTAGACGCCGGTGTGCTCGGTGGTGTGCCAGATGCCCGACTCCTGGCGCAGGATGAACTGGCGCACCGTGTACTGTCTTTCATCCACCGCCCAATCCCAGACCTGGAAGAGGACGCGGCGACCCAAGGGCGTGTCCAGCACCCGCTCCGCCGTGAAGCGCGGCCGCTTCTCCCGCAGCGCCTCGTGGTCCCGCAGGCTCGCCACCAGCAGCCCACCGGGCACCAGGCGCGACGCCATCGCGTTCGCCGCGTCGTGCAGGTCTGAGTCCTCCAGCAGGTGCGCGAGCGCGTTGTCGCACGACATCACCACGTGGAAGGTGCCGGGCACCTGCCAGTCCAGCATGCGCATGTCCGCCACGCCGGTGGTGAGCGTCACGTGCATGGCGCGCGCTTCGCGCTCCGCGCGGGCCACGGCGGCGGGGCTCAGGTCCGTCGCGTGCACCGCGTAACCCCGGGCCGCCAATCCCAGCGCCTGCGTGCCGATACCGCAGGCACAGTCCAACACCCGGCGCGGGGGCGGCGCCTCCGAGCGGCGCAGGAGCGCATCCAGCACCGCGCCCTGCCGCTCCACCGACTGCTCCCAGTCCGCGAAGAGCAGGTGGTACTCCTCGGCCAGCCCTTCGTAGAAGTCCAGGACGCTGTCAGACATGACGGCCTCCTCTCTAACACCCTCCCACGTCCCGTCACGCTCGGGGACGCACGACGTCATCCACCCGTCATGCCCGCGTCACACCCGGGCATGGGGGCGGCGTTCCACGGGTTTCTCCTCAAGAAGCTGTTACCGGGAAGACGGGACCTGTAAGCCCGTACCGGCGTGCGGGGTCACCGGGGCAGGATGCGCCCGCTGTCCTTGAAGTGAAGCGCACGCGCACCCGAAGCAAGGAGCCCCGATGCTGACGTTGACGCCCTCGCAGGTCCGCCTGGGACGGTCCGCCGAGAACAAGGCGGAGGCCATCCGCCTCGTCGGACAGGTGATGGTGGAGTCCGGCTTCATCGCGCCCGGCTACGTCGACAGCATGCTCCGGCGCGAACAGGTGTCCGCGACGTACCTGGGCCACGGCATCGCGATTCCGCATGGCCTGCCCGAAGCGCGGGACCTCGTGCGCCAGACGGGCGTCGTCGTGGTGCAGTTCCCGCAGGGCGTCGCCTGGGGCGAGGAAGGCCACGCGCGCCTCGTGGTGGGCATCGCGGCGAAGTCCGACGAACACCTCCAGGTGCTCGCCAACCTCACGGGCGTGCTCGGCGACGAGGCGCAATCCGAGGCACTGGCCCACACCGGGGACGTGGGCCTCATCGTCCAGGTGCTCAACGGCGCGGGCACCGCACCGGAAGCCAGCGCCTCCGCGCCCGTCACCTTCGAGGGACCCCACCTCCAGGTCCTCTCGCCCTCGCCGCACGGCCTGCACGCGCGTCCGGCCACCGTGCTGGTGGCGGTGGTGCGGCGCTTCCGGGCCGAAGTCACCGTGCACCACGACGGGCGGCAGGCCAATGCGCGCAGCGTGCTGTCGCTGTTGCAGTTGGGGGTCCGGGGCGGCACGCCGTTGACGCTCACCGCGACGGGCGACGATGCGGACGCGGCGCTCCGTGCGCTCCGTGACGCCTTCCAGTCCGGCCTGGGCGAAGAGGCGTCCGCCACGCCCGCCGCGAGCGCCGCGAGCACCGAGCTGAGGGCCACCATCACGCTCGACTACGAGGGGACGCTGGTGGCGGGCCTGTCCGCGTCGCCGGGCATCGCGGCCGGCCCGGTGTGGGCCTTCCAGCGCGAGCGACTGGTGGTGGAGGAGCGCGCCGCCGACGCCTTCCAGGAGCACCGCAAGCTGGAGGAGGCGCTGGCGGGCGCGGCGGCGGAATTGCGCCAACTGCACGACGGCTTCCTGAAGAAGGCCGGGGCGCAGCGGGCCGCCATCTTCAAGGCGCACCTGGAGCTGCTGGACGACCCGGAGATGCTGTCGGAGACGCACGGCCACATCGACACGGGCCTGAGCGCGGGCGCGTCCTGGCGCCGCGTCTTCGAGGACCGCGCCGAATCGCTCGCGAAGCTGGCCGAGCCCACGCTGGCCGCGCGCGCCGCCGACCTGCGCGACGTGGGCCGGCGCGTGCTGCGGCCCCTCGCCACGGTGTTGGAGGGCGAGGCCACGTTCCCGGATCACCCGGTGGTGCTGGTGGCGGAGGACCTGGCCCCGTCGGACACGGCGAAGCTGGACCCCGCGATGGTGCTGGGGCTGTGCACGGCGGGCGGCGGCACCACGTCGCACACGGCCATCATCGCGCGCTCGCTCGACCTGCCGGCGGTGGTGGCGGCGGGGCCGTCGGTGCTGGACCTGCGCAACGGACAGCACTGCATCCTGGACGGGGACGCGGGCGTGCTGGTGCTGAAGCCGTCGGAGCGGGACCACGCGAAGGCGGCCACGCACCGCGAGCGCACACGGGTGCGGCGCGAGGAGGAGAAGCTGGAGCGCTACCGGCCCGCCATCACGCTCGACGGCAAGCGCGTGGAGGTGGCCGCGAACATCGCCGAGGCCGCGGAGGCGCAGAAGGCCGTGGACGCGGGCGGCGAGGGCGTGGGCCTGATGCGCACGGAGTTCCTCTTCCTCAAGCGCGACACCCCACCTGACGAAGAGGAGCAGCTGCACGCGTACCGCACCATGGTGCGCGCGCTGAACGGCCTGCCGCTCATCCTGCGCACGCTGGACATCGGCGGCGACAAGCACGTGCCCTACCTGTCGCTGCCGGCGGAGGCGAACCCGTTCCTCGGCGTGCGCGGCATCCGCCTGTGCTTCGAACGGGAGGACCTGTTCCGCACGCAGCTGCGCGCCATCCTGCGCGCGTCGAAGGAGGGCCCGGTCCGCATCATGTACCCCATGGTGGCGACGCCCGAGGAGCTGACGAAGGCGCGCGCCATCACGGAGTCCGTGCGCCTGGAGGTCGGCGCGGATCCGGTGGAGACGGGCATCATGATCGAAGTGCCGTCCGCGGTGATGATGGCGGACAGGCTGGCGCGGGACGTGTCGTTCTTCTCCATCGGCACCAACGACCTGACGCAGTACGTGCTGGCGATGGACCGCGAGCATCCGGTGCTCGCACCGCAGGCGGACGGCCTGCATCCCGCGGTGCTGCGCATGGTGGACCTCACGGTGCGCGCGGCGCGCAAGGCAGGCATCTGGGTGGGCGCGTGCGGCGGCATCGCGGGCGACCCGTCCGGCGCGGTGGTGCTGTCCGGCCTGGGCGTGTCGGAGCTGAGCGTCGCCATCCCCAGCATCCCGGCGGTGAAGGCGCTGCTGCGCGGCATCTCGATGGCGGACGCGGAGGCGGTGGCACAGGAAGCGCTGGAGAGCGGCAACGCGGCGGAGGTGCGGGCGCTGGTGCGGGACCTGCTGGCCCGGAAGGGAGCGAAGGCGTGAGGCCGACGAAGCCGGGGGTGGTGACGGTCACGCTGAACGCGGCCATCGACCAGACGCTGGAGAGCCCGGGCTTCGCCGCGGGCGCCGTCAACCGCGTGGTGGCGGAGACGCGCACGCCCGGGGGCAAGGGCATCAACGTGGCGGCGTTCCTCGCGGGAGGTTCCAGGCCGGTGACGGCCACGGGCTTCCTGGGCGCGGACAACGTGTCGCTGTTCGAGGCGCTGTTCCGCGAGCGCGACATCCAGGACCGCTGCCTGCGGCTGCCCGGCTCCAGCCGCGTGAACATCAAGGTCGTGGACCGCACGAGCGGCGTGGTGACGGACCTGAACCTGCCCGGGCTCCGCGTCCCGGAGGAGGCCCTGGACGCGCTGGGCGCCACGCTGGACGCGCTCACGCTGGACCACGGCTGCTTCGTGCTCTCTGGGAGCGTGCCGGCCGGAGTGCCCGCGACCATCTACGCCACGCTGACGAAGCGGCTGCACGCGAAGGGCGCGTTGGTGGCGGTGGACACCAGCGGAGAGCCGCTGCGCCACGCGGTGGCCGCGCGGCCGGACTTCCTGAAGCCGAACGCGCACGAGCTGGGAGAGCTGCTCGGCCGTCCGCTGGGGACGCCGGGAGAGGTGGCGCGGGCCGCGCGCGAGCTGCACGCGGGAGGCATCGGCCTGGTGGTCGTGTCGCTGGGGGCGGAGGGGGCGCTGTTCGTCTCGCACGACGGTGCGTGGCGGGCGTTGTCGCCGCCGGTGGAGGTGGCGAGCACGGTGGGCGCGGGGGATGCGCTGGTGGCGGGCGTGCTGGCGGCGCGGCTGGATGGGAATGACCTGGAGACGTGCGCCCGCAGGGGCACGGCCTTCGCGGCGGGGAAGCTCGCGCGGGTGGGCCCGGTGCCGCCGACACCGGAGCGCGTGGCGGCATTGGTGGGCGCGGTGCGGTTGCATCCGTTGGGCAACGCCTGAGACGACGGCAACGACAAGGACACGACGACGATGGCGAAACTGGTGGCGGTCACCGCCTGTCCCACGGGCATCGCGCATACCTTCATGGCCGCCGAGGCGCTGCGCCGCGTGGCGGACCTCAAGGGGCATGACCTGACGGTGGAGACACAGGGCTCGGAGGGCGTGCGCACGCCGCTCGAAGAGCAGGCGGTGGCGCAGGCGGACGCGGTCATCCTCGCGACGGACATCACCGTGGATGAGTCGCGCTTCCACGGCAAGCCGCTCGTCCGCACCTCCACGGCGGTGGCCATCCGCGACACCGAACGGATCATCGACGAGGCCGTGGCCCGCGCCACCCTGCACCGCACGACGGCCACCACCGAGGCTGGAGCGGCTACGCCCGCGGATCCGCTCCGCGCGGGGACGGAGCCACACCACGGAGAGGCCCCGCTGCCCCTCGCGGGAGCGCCGCGCCAGGGTGAGCAATATCCAGGCACGGCCTCCGGGCCCGCACGGACTCCGGCGCCCATCGCGGGAGCGCCGCAGTCCCAGGGCACGGTCTCCGGACCGGCACGCACTCCACCGCCTAATGGGGGAGCGCCACGCCAGGGTGAGCAGGCGCTGGGCGCCGCCTCCGGCTCACCTCTCGCGGGAGCACCGCGCCAGAGCGAGCAGGCTCCGGGCGCTTCCACCGCCGCCTCCCGCACGGGAGCGCCGCGCCAGTCCGAACCCTCACGGGCGCCCGTGTCCACGCCAGGAGCCTCACGCCGGGCGGACACGTCCACGGGGGTCTCCTTCCCACGGCCTCACGGGCTGTTGACCGACTCCTCGCCCCCGACCCGCTCGGACGCGGCGCTCACCGGCCCCCCGCGCCGAGCCGATCCCAACGCGGAGCCCCTGCGCACGCCGCCGTCCTCCACACCCGCCGGAACGCTGGTGGCAGTCACGGCCTGTCCCACGGGCATCGCGCACACCTTCATGGCGGCGGAGGCCCTCACGCGCGCGGCCCGAGCTAAGGGCTATGCCATCCGAGTCGAGACACAGGGCTCCGTGGGCGCGAAGAACACGCTGACCCCGGAGGAGATCGCGCAGGCGGACGCGGTCATCATCGGCGCGGACACGCATGTCTCCACGGAGCGCTTCGCCGGCAAGCGCCTGCTCCAGACCTCCGTGGGTGAAGCACTGAAGCAGGCGGACCGCGTGGTGGAGCAGGCGCTCGCGCTCCCCGAGCCCGCGGACGCCGTTCGTCCCTCCGTGCTCCCCACCGGCACGTCCGTGAAGGCCGAGCCCGCGGGCGCCTACAAGCACCTGCTCACGGGCGTGTCGTTCATGCTGCCCTTCGTGGTCGCGGGCGGCCTGCTGCTGGCGTTGTCCTTCGTCTTCGGCATCGACGCGTACAAGCAACCCGGCACGCTGCCCGCGGCATTGAAAGGCATTGGCGACGCGGCGTTCGCGCTGATGGTCCCCGCGCTGGCGGGCTACCTGGCGTACTCCATCGCGGACCGGCCGGGGCTGGCGCCGGGCTTCATCGGCGGCATGCTGGCGCAGCAGCTCAACGCGGGCTTCCTCGGAGGCATCGCGGCGGGCTTCCTCGCGGGCTTCGTGGCGCGCACGCTGCGCGACCGGATCCGGCTGCCCGCGAACCTGGAGGGCCTGAAGCCGGTGCTCGTCATCCCGCTGCTCTCCGCGCTCATCGTCGGCCTGTTGATGACGTATGTGATTGGAGCACCCGTCGCCGCGCTGATGGGCGCACTCACGCGCTTCCTCACCGGCATGTCCGGGGCGAACGCGGTGCTGCTGGGACTGCTGCTCGGCGCGATGGTGGCGTTCGACACGGGGGGCCCCATCAACAAGGCGGCCTACGCGTTCGCGGTGGGGCTCCTCGGCTCCAACACCTTCACGCCGATGGCGGCGGTGATGGTGGCGGGCATGACGCCGCCGCTGGGCCTGGCGCTGGCGACGGTGGTGGCGAAGAGCCGCTTCACGCTCCAGGAGCGCGAGGCGGGCAAGGCAGCGGCGGTGCTGGGGCTCGCGTTCATCACCGAAGGCGCCATCCCCTACGCGGCCCGCGATCCGCTGCGAGTCATCCCCTCCATCGTCTTCGGCTCCGCCGTCGCGGGAGCGGTGTCCATGGGCTTCGGCTGCGCGCTGAGGGCGCCGCACGGAGGCGTCTTCGTGCTCGCCATCCCCAACGCCGTGGCGCCGCTGGGGCCCTACGTCCTGGCGCTCGTCGCGGGCACGCTGGCCACCACGCTCGCGCTCGTCGTGCTCAAGAAGCCCCTGGCCACGCCGCCGACGCCCTGAAGCCCCGGCAGCGCCCCGCCCTACCCGCGCGGCAGGTGCACCCGGAAGGTGGTGCCGGACTCCTCGGTGGACACCACATCCACGTGGCCACCGTGCGCGCGCGCAATCTGGTTCACGATGAACAACCCCAGCCCCACGCTGCGGCGCTCGCTGCCGTCGGTGGTGCCCCGGGTCATCGGCTCGAAGAGGGACGGCATCCGTGACTCCGGGATGACCGCCCCTGCGTTCGTCACGCCCAGGACCACCTCCCGTGGCTCACCGCGAGCCTCCACGCGGATGTGCGAGTCCGCGGGGCTGTACTGCACGGCGTTGGTGATGAGGTTGGTGAGCACCTGCGCGATGCGGTCCGGGTCCCACGACCCGCGCGCGTCCCCTTCACACACCAGGTCCAGCGTGCGGCCCTGCGCGGTGAGCTGCACCTCGTCCACCACCTGCTGCGTGAGCTCGTGCAGGTCCACGGGCTTCGGCTTCACCGGCAACACCATGCCCGTGCGCACGTGGGTGAAGTCCAGCAGGTCGAGGATGAGCCGGTTCGCCCGGTCCGACGAATCCAGGATGCGCCGCAGCCCCCGCCGCGCCCGGTCGTCCAGGTCCGTGCGCCGCATCAGCGTCGCCGCCGCCAACGAGATGGCGTTGAGCGGGTTGCGCAGGTCGTGGCTCACGATGCCCATCAACTGCTCGCGCAGGAGCGCCGCCTCGCGAGCGCCCAACAACTGCGTGTCGCGCTCGCTCAGCGTCTCCTGCTGCTCCAGTTGGTGGCCCACCAGGTCCCCCAGGTGGCGGAAGACCTCCAGCTTGTCCTCGCTGACGGACGCGGGGTTCGCGTCCAGCGCGCACATCACACCGAAGAACTCACCGGTGCGCCGGTACAGCGGCACCGCGACGTAGCTCTCGATGCCGTACATCTTCGGCGCGGGGTGGTCCTTGAGGCGGGGATCCTCACTCGCCTTGTTCACGAGCAGCGGCCTCCCCAGGTTCATCACCGTGTTGCAGAACGTCGTGGCGACCACCAGCGTGTCCCCGACGCGCAGCCCGAAGTTCATCTCGTCCAGCACCGCGCAGCACGTCCAGGACTCCGGCGTCACGCGGGCCACCACCGCCAGCCGGAGGCCCGTCGTCTGCGTCAGCACCCGCAGCACCGTCTTCACCGCGTCGATGCGGCCCACGGCCTCGACGTCGGACGCGACGTTGGAAGAGGGGGAAGCAGCCTCGGCGGGGCGGATG
>NZ_RAWA01000140.1 GCF_003611675.1 Corallococcus sp. CA053C | reverse complement strand
CCTCCGAGGGGAGGGCGTCACGGCACGGGCGCTGCAAAAGGGCCAGGGCATCACCTTCCCAGGGAGTGCCCATGACGACCTCGACCGCTGCCGTCCCCCGTCCGCAGTCCGCCGGCCCCATCCACCCGATGCCGCCGCAGCCCGTGCTGGATGCCAGCGTGGTGCTGCCGATGGGGCAGGGGGTGGTCGCGGCCTACGACTCCTTCAATGGCAAAACCGTTCCGGCGGTCAGCGGCTGGACGCAGAAAGACACCCTCACCGTGTGGGTGCCGCAGAAGGGCGGGGCCTCGGAGATGTTCGGCATCTGGTACCTCGCCGACGGCGATGCGAGCACGGCGATGCTGGCGCTGCGCGGGACGGTGACGGCCGCCGACGTCCGCGCGGACGAGGAGTACGCCACCACGTCCTTCGTGCCGTTCAACGGCGCGACGCTGTCCCCCGTGCCGCAGGTGCACGGCGGGTTCTGGAGCATCTACACCGGGGTGGGTGGCTCGGTGACGCAGTCGATGCAGGCGCAGGTGTTCGCGTGGCTGAAGGCGAACAACATCCAGAAGCTCTACCTGACGGGTCACAGCCTGGGCGGCGGGCTCGCGGAGTTGATGGCGTTGGACCTGGCGGTGAGCCAGTCGTCGTTGAGCGTCACCACCGTCACCTTCGCGGCGCCCAAGGCGGGGCTCACGGACTCCTGGGGCAAGGCCTATGCCCAGTACGTCACGACCCCGGTGACGGTGCGCGTCGTCAACCAGTACGACGTGGTGCCCACGTTGCCGCCCGCGGTCCGCTACGGGCAGGTGGGCGAGGAGTTCTCCATGCTCTTCTACAACACGCTCGGGGACACCAGTACGCAGGAGGCGACCATCCGGCACGAGATGGACAACTACCTCTCCGTGCTCACGCAGGCGCTGTCCGTGCCGCCGCAGCAGCCGCAGATCTACGTCGGCACCTTCCCGGACGGCGTCTACACGGACAGCAGCGGCAACCCCCTCACGGACACCAGCGCCGCGCCCACGGCCGACAACATCGCGAGCGCGAAGGCGTCCGCGCAGGCCCTGCCGCCTCAGCCGGTGGCCCAGCCTCCGCGCCGTCAGGTGGCGGTGAAGTAGGGCCCGCTGCTGGAGCTCTGGCCTGCGACGGCGCGCGGCCCCTGACTAGCGGCAATGCCGATCAGTTAGGTAGCGCTTGCGAGGGCCTACCGACTGGGTTGAGGGTGTGGCGATCTCGTTCTTGGAGATCGCCGCATGGGGCTTGCACAGGCCGTCCAGGGCGCCGCCTGGGTGGCTCCCGAGCAGTTCGACCGGTTTCGGCAGCACATCGACCCGGTGTGGGTCGAGGAAGCCGTGGTGGCGACCGGCTTCGCTTCTTTGCGCCGTCGGCGCCTGCCAGCCGACCAGGTCATCTGGTGGGTGCTGGGGATGGCCTTGATGCGCAACGAGTCCATCCAGCGCGTCGCCTCTTTTCTCCATGTCGCCCTGCCGTCGGGGACGAAGTCGACGCCCGTGGCGTCCAGCGCTCTGACCCAGGCGCGCCATGGGCCTGCTCCGGTTCGGTGGACAGGCCGCGCAGCCCCTTGAGGTACACGCCTGCCCAGGCCGCCCTCCCATGGGGTGCGCGGTAGGGGACTGGGCCTTTTGGCTCTGGGGAGGCGTAAGCCTCAACACCCCGCGGCCTGGGTTGACTCTTGCGCCGGGGCCAGGCTCACACCTGCCGTGGGCAAGCCCAGGTGCTCCAGTATCGCTCGCACTCCCCCCTGCCTTCACGTACGCCAAGACCCGCCGCCTGCCTCCACACCTCACGCAGGCGAACACGTCGAAGTCGAACGTCCTCTTCAGCAACTCTGCCCAATCCACTCGCGGCGTCCTCTCCTTCATCCGCTCCTTCCTAGCCGCTGCCTCACTCCCCGCGCTCGCCTCCTCCGCTTGGGGGAGCGCATGGACTCGAACCCGGAGCAGAAGCCGCCGCGTGTCTGTCGGCGGGTGCGTTCCAAGGGAGAGCCCGGCATCCGCTACGACGACGCGGTGGGGTGGGAGGTGGGCTTCGTCTCCACCGCGACGTTCTGGTGCGTGGCGACAGGAGAGAGTGTCGGGCCCGACGACGATCTGGTGCACCCTCACGCCTGTGGCGAGGGGCGCGCCTGCTTCCGCGCCCCCGTAGCCCTCACCGGGGAAGGGACTCCGGAGGGGAATCCCCAAGCCGCCTCCACCCGGTAACGAATTGACAATCGAGCGAGCCGTGGTACGCCGAACTCACCGCCCAGCAATCGGAGCCATCGATGCAACGAGTTGCCGTGAGCTTGCTTTGTCCCCTTCTGTTCCTGTCCATGGCATGCAACGTTGGCGACGCCGCCGATGATGTGGAAGACACCATGTCGCGTCCTGCGGCCGCTCCCGTCGAGGGCGACGCCCAGGTGCACGCACAGGCCGATCTCATGCGCTACTCCTGTGGCTACGCATTGGCCGGGTACGCCTGCAACAACGGGAGGAGTCACGTCGATATCTACGCCGCGAACATGGAGGCCGCCATCGCGGCCTGCCACGCCGCGCAACCTCCTACGTACCCGGACTTCTGCTACGTCATCGACACGGGAGGCGTGTGGTGGAGCGACGAGGCCTATTGCCAGGCGGCGTCGGGATCGTGGCGACCCGCGAACGCGTGCTGCAACTTCATGGGAAACGTGAGTTGCGCCGTGCAGTACAGGTGCGGTTATGCCCTGGCCGGGTACGGCTGCAACAATGGGAGGGGAAGCATCTTGATCTCCGCCCCGGACATGACGACCGCCATCTCCACCTGCCGCGCGTCGCAACCCGCTTCGCTCCCTGACTTCTGCTACGTGAACCACGCGGGGGGAGTCGCGCCGACCGATCCGACCCAGTGCGCGGCGGTCGGGGGATCGTGGCGGCCCAACAGCGAGTGCTGCAACTTCCGAGGCTCGCTCAGCTGCCCGAACTAGCTTGAGGGGGCCGAGGAAGACGAGCCGGCCACGGAGCAAGCTCTCTTCCAGATTCTTCGCGGTGGAGAACCGAGGGGAGGCGTATAGGCGGGATAGAGGCTGTGTTGAGAGTGAGGGCTGGAGCGGAGGTGGCGAGGAGGGCCGCTGACAGGGGCCGCCCGAGCAGTGAGCCCGGTCGGTGGACAGGCCGCGCAGCCCCTTGAGGTACACGCCTGCCCAGGCCGCCCTCCCATGGGGTGCGCGGTAGGGGACTGGGCCTTTTGGCTCTGGGGAGGCGTAAGCCTCAACACCCCGCGCTCTGGGGCGGCCCTCGCGCAGGGACCAGGTGCGCACTCGCCGTGGGCAACCCCAGGTGCTCCAGAATCGCTCTCACCCCTCCTGCTCCCTTCACGTACGCCAACACCCTTAAGCCTGCCTCCACACCTCAAGCACGCGAACACATCCAGGGCGAACGTCCTGCGCAGCAGCCCGGCCTGGTCCAAACGGGGTGTGCGCTCCTTCCTCGGCTCCTCCACCGTCGCGGCAAAGGCGGGGCTCTCCTCCTCCAGCCCCGGCTCTGCCCCTGCTTGAACTCACGACGTGGCGCCGAGGCCGCGGAGGCCGTGCTGCGTGCCGTCCAGGACGCCGTGGACGCCGGGGCCGACGTGGAACGCGAGGAGACCTGGCGCGATGTGCTGGTGCGGTGCGACGCGGAGCGGGTGGCCTCGGGACAGGGCGGTGAAACCACCGCCCTGGTCGCCTGTGTCACCAGGCGGCGCGTGGTGGGGGCCAGCGCGGGGACTCGGAGCTGTGGCTGTTCCAGGGAGGCGAATCGACCGCGCTGACGGAGCATCAACACCGCAAGCCCCTGCTCGGCAGCGGGCAGGCGCGGCCCGTCACCTTCGAGCTCGCGTGGCGAGGCGGTGTCCTCCTCGGCGCGTCAGACGGATTGTTCAAGTACGTCGACCTCCGTCGCATCCAGGAGCATGTGAGCCTTGCCGACGCAAACGCCGCGGTGCTCGCGCTGGCCGCGCTGCCTCGGCTTGCGAGCGGCGCGCTCCCACCTGGTGGCGGCGGTGCGCTTTGGGGCGTACGCCACCGGCGAAGTGACGCTGGCGGCGCAACTGTGGAGTCAGCTGCCGGAGAACTCGGTCGTCATCGTCGACCGCGACTTCACCGCGGTACGCGACCTGCTGGAGATTGCAACGGAGGCCAAGAATCGGCACTGGCTGGTGCGGGCCAAGGCCCACATGAAACCCGTCCTGGTCGAGAAGCTCGGCCAGGACGATGCCCTGGTGGAGCTGCGAGTCACCCGGCACATGCGAGCTTCGAGCGCCAGGCCCATGCCCGAAGTCGTCCGCATGAGGGCCATCCGCTACCAGCGCCCGGGCTTCCGTCCCAGCGTGCTGCTGACGTCGCTGCTGGACCCGAAGAAGTACCCGGCCGAGGAGATTGTCCAGCTGTACCACGAGCGCTGGGAAATCGAGCTGGGGTACGACGAAATCAAGACGCACCTGCTGAACCGGCAGGAAGCCATCCGCAGTCGCACACCCCAGGGCGTGCGGCAGGAAGTCTGGGGCATCCTGCTGGCGTACAATCTGGTGCGCGTGGAGATGGAGCGGGCGGCGGACGAAGCCGGCGTGGAACCGACGCGCATCAGCTTCGTCAATGCGCTATCGCTCATCCGTAACGCATGGCTGGTCTGGTCGACCCCGCCGCTGGCACCCGGGCGGATTCCGGAGCACCTGCTCGACCTGCGCAGGCACCTGGGACTGCTGCTGCTCCCGGAGCGAAGGAGCGAGAGGCGCTACCCACGAGTCGTAAAGATAAAGATGAGCAACTACGACAAGAAGTGGGTCAAGCGCCCCCGCCCTAACTGACCGGCATTGTGACTAGCGGCGGGTGCCCACGGCGGCGGCCGTGTCCGGATCCGCCTCCGGCTGCCCGGAGGACGTCGTGAGCGGCGGGGCATCCAGATAGCGCGACAGGGCCCGGCCCACGGAGTCCACCTGCGGCGGCTGGAGCACGGAGTAGTGCGTGCCGGGCACGTCCACCACCTCGATGCTGTCCGTGAGCGCCGCCCAGCCCCGGGTGCGGTCGCCGCCCTCGTCCACGTTGGCCTCGGTGCCGCGCAGCATCAGCACGGGCACCCGCAGCGGGCGCAGGACGTGGCCGGAGAGCGCGCTGATGCAGGCGTTGAAGACGCGCTGCCGCCGCTGGAGCCAGGCGAGGTTCACCTCCGGGCCGAAGGCGCCCACGCGCTGGCCTTCTTCGAGCAGGTGCGGCAGCAGCTTCGCTGAGTCCCCCGCGGGCACGTGCGCCGGCAGCTCCTCCGACAGGCCGGTGGTGTGGGCCAGGTTCACGGTGAAGAGCTGGCCCAGCGTCGCGGCGTCCTCCATGCGCGTGCCCTGTGCGTAGGACGTGGGACTGGGTTCGATGAAGACGAGCCGCTCCACCTCCTCGCCGCGCTCCAGGAGCTGGCGGGCCATCTCGAAGGCGACGACGGCGCCCATGGACCAGCCGCCCAGGCGGTAGGGGCCGTGGGGCTGCACGGAGCGCACGGCCTCCAGGTGGAGCGCCGCCAGGTCCTCCAGCGAGTCCACCGGGCACTGGCCGTTCTCCAGCCCCGGGGCTTGGAGCCCGTGGAAGGGCTGCTCCGTGCCCAGCTGGCGCGCCAGCTCCGCGTAACCCCACACGGTGCCGCCAATGGCATGCACGCAGAAGAAGGGCGTGCGCGTGCCTTCGGCCTGCAACGGCACCAGCAGATCGCCGGGCGTGGGGCCCAGGCGCAGCTGGGACAGCGGCGCTTCGGGCGAGGCCACCGCCTGCTCCAGGAGGGAGCGCAGGTGGCTGGCCCAGCGCGTGGCGGTGGCGGGCTCGAAGAGGTCGCTGTTGTACTCCAGCACGCCGGTGAGGCCGGCTTCCGCCTCCTCCCACAGGGCCAACGTCAGGTCGAACTTGGCGGACTGGCGCTCCACGTCCACGAAGCGCAGGGACAGCCCGGGGCCCATGGGCTGGGACACCGGCGCGTTCTCCAGCACGAACAGCACCTGGAACAGCGGCGAGCGGCCCGCGTCCCGCGCGGGACGGACGGCCTCCACCACCCGGTCGAAGGGCACGTCCTGGTGTGCGTACGCCCCGAGCGTCACCTCGCGCACGCGGCCGAGGAGCGCGTGGAAGCTGTCGCCCTCCGTCACGCGGGTGCGCAGCGCGAGCGTGTTCACGAAGCAGCCGAGCATGTCCTCCAGCTCCGGTGCCGGCCGCCCCGCGATGGGCGAGCCCACCACCACCTCGTCCTGCCCGCTGAGGCGCGACAGGAGCGCCTGGAAGCCCGCGAGCAACACCATGAACGGCGTGACGCCCTCGCGGTGGCCCAGCGCCTTCACCGACTCCGACAGCGCGGTGCCCAGACGCACCGGCACGCGGCCACCCCGGAACGTCTGCACGGACGGACGCGGCTTGTCCGTGGGCAGCTCCAGCGCGGTGGGTGCTCCGGCAAGCTGGTGGCGCCAGTAACCCAGTTGTGACTCCAGGACCTCGTCCCGCAGCCACGCGCGCTGCCAGACGGTGTAGTCCACGTACTGGAGCGGGAGCGCGGGGAGCGACGGCGCCTGACCCGTGGAGAAGGCCTCGTAGAGCGAGGACAGCTCGCGGGTGAGCACGGCGGAGGACCAGCCGTCGGAGATGATGTGGTGCATCGTCACCACGAGCAGGTGGTGCTGCGCGCCCAGCCGCACCAGCAGACCGCGCACCAGCGGGCCACGCGTGAGGTCGAAGGGCACTTCCGCTTGATCCGCAGCGAGCGCGAGCGCCTCCTGTTCGCGGGACGCCTCCGGCACGCCCTGCAGGTCCACGAAGGTCAGCGACGGCGGCAGCTCCGGGAGGACGACCTGCACGGGCCCTTCGGCGTCCTCGCGGAACACGGTGCGCAGCGTTTCGTGACGCTGGTGCAGGGCGTGGAAGCTCCGCACCAACGCCTTCGCATGCAGCGGCCCCATCAGGCGCAGGGCCGCGAGGATGGTGTACGCGCTGCTGCCGGGCTCCAGCCGGTCCAGGAGCCACAGCCGCTGCTGGGCGAAGGACAGCGGCAGGCGGCCCGTTCTCGGCACGGGGAGCAGTGGCGGCACGATGGGGCTTGAGTCGCCCGCGTCCCGCGCGGCGTCCACCCGGGCGGCGAGCGCCTCCAGCGTGGGCGCGTCGAAGAAGGCATTGAGGGGCAGCTCCACGTGCAGCGACGCGCGCAGCCTCGACACCACCTGGGTCGCGAGCAGCGAGTGGCCTCCCAGCTCGAAGAAGTGGTCGGTGATGCCCGCGCGCTCCACGCCCAGCACCTGCTGCCAGAGGCCCGCGAGCAGCGTCTCGGTGGGCGTGCGGGGCGCCTCGTAGGGACGGGGGCTGGTGCGCTCGATGACGGGGGCGGGCAGGGCCTTGCGGTCCACCTTGCCGTTGGGGTTGAGCGGCAGCGCGTCCAGGACGACGAAGGCCGCGGGCACCATGTACTCGGGCAGCGTGCGGCGCAGCCCTTCGCGTAGGTGGGCTCCATCCAACGGGTGGCCATCCCTCGCGACGACGTAGGCGACGAGCCGCTTGTCGCCGGGCACGTCCTCGCGGGCCACGACGACGGCCTCGCGCACGCCGGGGGCGGCCTGCACCGTGGCCTCCACCTCGCCCAGCTCGATGCGGAAGCCGCGCACCTTCACCTGGAAGTCGGTGCGGCCCAGGTACTCCAGCGTGCCGTCGGGGCGGTAGCGCACGCGGTCGCCCGTCTTGTACATGCGCGCGCCTGGAGGGCCGAAGGGCGCGGGCAGGAAGCGCTCCGCGGTCAGCTCCGGGCGGTGCAGGTAGCCGCGCGACAGCCCCTCTCCGGAGAGGTACAGCTCGCCGGGCAGGCCCACCGGCACCGGTTGCAGGTGCGCGTCCAGCACGTAGGCGCGGGTGTTGGTCAGCGGCCGGCCGATGGGCGGCACCTCACCCGGGCGCACGCGTGCGTAGGTGGAGTAGGTGGTGTCCTCCGACGGGCCGTAGAGGTTGTAGAGCCGCTGGACGCCGGGCACTTCGTAGACCTGCCGGGCCAGGGACGCGGGCAGCGCCTCGCCCGCGAGGTTGACGGTGCGCACCGACGGGGGCAGCGCGCCCAGGCGCAAGAGCTGCGCCATCGCGGAGGGCACGGTGTTGACGAGCGTGACCTCCGACGCCTGGGGCAGCTCCGCGAGGTGCAGCGCGTTGCGCGCGATGATGACGCGCCCACCCCGGCTGAGCGGCGCGAAGACCTCAAAGACAGACAGGTCGAAGTTGAGCGACGTGCAGGCGAGCACGCCCTTGAGCTCGTCTGCGGAGAAGACGCTGTGCGTCCACGTGAGGAAGGCCACGGCGGCGCGGTGCGGGATGGCCACGCCCTTGGGGCGGCCGGTGCTGCCCGACGTGTAGATGAGATACGCCAGGTTCTCCGGCAGGGGCGACAGCGTGAGGGACGCATCCGGCGGAGGCAGCAGCGCGTCCTCCGGGTGGTCCAGGCACACCACCTGCGATGCGTGCGGCGGCAGCGCGGCCAGCAGGTGCGAGTGCGCGACGAGCGCGGGTCCCTGCGCGTCCTCCAGCAGGAAGGCCAGCCGTTCGCGCGGGTAGGTGGGGTCGAGCGGCACGTACGCCCCGCCCGCCTTGAGGATGCCCAGCATGCCCACGACCATGTCCGCGGAGCGCTCCACGCACAGGCCCACGCGCACCTCCGGGCCCACGCCCAGCGAGCGCAGCCGCCGCGCCAGCTGCTGGGCGCGCGAGTCCAGCTCGCGGTAGGTGAGGCGCACCGCGCCGGAGACGACGGCCACCGCGTCCGGCGTGCGGCGCACCTGCGCTTCCACCAGGTGGTGCAGGCACGCGTCGCGCGGGAAGTCCTGGGCGTTGTCGTTCCACGTCACCAGCACACGGTGCCGCTCCTCGGCGGACAGCGCGGCGGAGGGCGGCTCCTGCGATGCCGTGCCCCCGGTGTCCTCCGGCGCGTTCTCCACCGTGAGGGGCTGGAGGGGGAAGCGCTCGCGGGGACGGGCCTGGGTCGCGCGCTCCACGGGGGCGGACGTGCCCGCGCGGGCCTCGTCCACGCACCGCGCGAGCTGCCGCACTGTGGGGTGCTGGAAGAGGGCGCGCAAGGACAGCTCCACGCCGAACAGCGCGCGCAGCCGGGCGAGGACGCGCGTGGCCAGCAGCGAGTTGCCGCCCAGCCGGAACAGGTCGTCCCGGGCGCCCACGTCCTTCACGTTCAGCAGCTCGCCGAAGAGCGCCGCGATGGCCACCTCCGTCGGCGTCTCCGGCATCACGCGGGCCGCTTCCGGCGCGCGCTCCAGCGTCGGCGCGGGCAGGGCCTTGCGGTCCACCTTGCCGTTGGGGCTGAGCGGCAGCGCGTCCAGCACCACGAAGGCGGGCGGCACCATGTACTCCGGCAGCTTCGCCAGGAGCGACGCCTTGAGCGCTTCCACATCCACGGTGGCCCCGGCGCGGCCCGCGACGTAGGCCACCAATCGCTTGTCACCGGGCACGTCCTCGCGCGCGAGCACCACCGCCTGCCGCACGCTGTCGTGCTGCTCCAGCGCGGACTCAATCTCTCCCAACTCGATGCGCAGGCCGCGCACCTTCACCTGGAAGTCGGCGCGGCCCAGGTACTCCACCTCGCCGTCGGGCAGCCAGCGCGCCACGTCGCCGGTGCGGTACATGCGCGCGCCGGGCGTGTCGCTGAACGGATCCGGGATGAAGCGCTCGGCGGTGAGGTCCGGGCGTGACTGGTAGCCGCGCCCCACCTGCACGCCGCCGATGTAGAGCTCGCCGGACACGCCCACGGGCACCGGCTGGAGGATGGGGTCGAGGATGCGGATGGCGGTGTTCGCCACCGGCCGGCCGATGGGCACCGAGCGCCGTCCGTCCTGCGGCGTACAGGCGAAGTACGTCACGTCCACGGCCGCCTCCGTGGGGCCGTAGAGGTTGTGCAGGCCCGCGTGCGGCAGCGCCTGGAGGCAGCGCTCCTTCAGCTCCAGGGGCAGCGCTTCTCCGCTGCACACCACCCGGCGCAGCGACGTGCAGGCCGCGGCCTCCGGCTCCTCCAGGAACACCTGGAGCATGGAGGGCACGAAGTGGAGCGTGGTGACGCCTGCCTCGCGGATGATCCGCGTGAGGTACGCGGGCTCCTGGTGGCCCCCGGGCCGCGCCATCACCAGCTTCGCGCCCGTCATCAGCGGCCAGAAGAACTCCCACACCGACACGTCGAAGCTGAAGGGCGTCTTCTGCAGGACGACGTCGTCCGCGCCCAGGCGGTACTCCTGCTGCATCCAGCGCAGGCGGTTGCACACGCCCCTGTGCGCGTTCATCGCGCCCTTGGGACGTCCGGTGCTGCCGGAGGTGAAGATGATGTACGCGAGCGCGTCCGGAAGCGTCGCGCGGACGGGCGCGTGCGTGGGTTGTCGTGCGAGCGCTCCGGCCTCCGCATCCACGCAGACGACGTGCGCCGAGTGTGGCGGCAGCACGGGCAGCAGTCGCTCCTGCACCAGGAGCACCGTGGGGCGTGCGTCCTCGAACATCCACGCCAGCCGCTGCGGCGGATAGCCCGGATCAAAGGGCACATAGGCCCCGCCCGCCTTGAGGACCGCGACCAGCGACACCACCATCTCCAGCGAGCGCTCCAGGCAGACGCCGACGCGCGACTCCGGCCCCACGCCCAGCTCCCGCAGGTGGTGCGCGAGCTGGTTGGCCCGCGCGTCCAGCTGCGCGTAGGTGAGCGATGCGTCCTCGAAGGCGAGCGCCACCCGGTCCGGCGTGCGCGCCACCTGCGCCTCGATGAGCGCGGCCAGGTCCTCTTCCGGATACGCCTCGTGCGCGCCGTGCCAGTCCTTCAGGAGCTGCTGGCGCTCGGCGTCGGACAAGAGGGGCAGGTCGCGCAGGCGCGTGTCCGGGTGCGCCACCGCGCCTTCGAGCACCCGCTGCAGGTGCCCCAACAGCCGCACCATCGTGGGGGCCTCGAAGAGGTCGGTGCTGTACTCGGCGGACAGGCGCAGGCCCTGTGGCAGCTCCGTGGCGTAGAGGGTGAGGTCGTGCTTCGTCGTGTCGGTGGTGACGGGCAGGGCCTCCATGGTGAGGCCGCGCGCCTGGAGCGGCGACGCGGGCGCGCTCTGGTGGATGACCATCACCTGGAACAGCGGCAGGTGGCTGGAGCTGCGCTCGGGCTTGAGCGCCTCCACCAGCTTCTCGAACGGGACGTCCTGGTGCGCCTGGGCCTCCGACGCGGTGTCGTGCACGCGGCCCATCAGCTCGCGGAAGCGCAGCGCGCCGGACAGGGGCGTGCGCAGCACCAGCGTGTTGATGAACAGGCCGATGAGCCCCTCCAGCTCCGAGCGGCCCCGGCCCGACACCAGCGTGCCCAGCGCCACGTCGTCCTGTTCGGTGTAGCGGTGGATCAGCGCGAGGAAGGCGGACACCACCAGCACGAAGAGCGTCTTGCCTTCGCGCTGGCTGAAGTCCTTGAGGCCCTGGGTGAGCGCCGGGCTGAGCGTGAGGAACTGACGGGTGCCCCGTGAGCCGAGCGTCGCCGGCCGAGCCTTGTCCGCGGGCAGCTCCAGCCGCGCCTCCGGATCCAGCTTCCCGCGCCAGTAATCCAGCTGCGCCTCCAGCACGTCCCCCTTCAGCCACTCGCGCTGCCACGCGGCGAAGTCGGCGTATTGCAGCGGCAGGGCCGGAAGGTTCGCGGGCGTGCCCTCCACGGCGGCGACGTAGAACAGGGCCAGCTCCCGCACCAGCACGCCCATGGACCAGCCGTCCGCGATGGCGTGGTGCAGGTTGAGCAGCAGCAGGTGCTCGTGGCCCGACAGCCCGTAGAGCGTGGCGCGCACCAGTGGGCCCTCGGACAGCGCGAACGGGCGCTGGGCCTCGGCGGTGACCTCCGCCCACGCGCGCTGCTCGCGCGCTGCCTCCGGCACGTCCCGCAGATCCCGGTGCTCCAGCGTCAGCGTGAGCGAGGGCGCGATGACCTGGACGGGCTGGCCTTCATGTTCGCGCAAGGTCGTGCGCAGCGTCTCGTGCCGGTCCACCAGTGACTGGAGGCCGTGCTGGAGCGCGTCCCGGTCCAGCTCGCCCGTGAGGCGCACCACCGCGGGCATGTTGAACAGCGCGCTGCCGGGGCTCCACTGGTCCAGGAACCACATCCGCTCCTGGGAGAACGAGGGCGGGGCCTGGCGGACCTTGCGTGCCTTCTCGCGCAGCAGCAGGGCCAGCTTCGCGCGCTTCTCTTCCGGGGTCTGGGCCATGTCGGGCACACCTCGCTGCTCGCGCCGGTGTCGCCGGACGCAGGAATGTTTCGCTGCTGTTGCGCTGGACGTCGCGGGCTACGTCGGAGCGGCCAGCCGCGTCTGCAGGAAGCCGCGGGCCCGCTCCAGGACCGCGCTCACGTCTTCAGCCAGGGCGCCCTCCGCCCACGCAAGCTCCGGACCGCCGTCGGTCCGCCCTTCCACCGTCGGCGCCATCCGCGCCAGGAGCTGGTTCGCTTCCACGCCGCGCTCCACCAACTGGGACGTCATCGCGGTGACCAGCTCCAGGGTGCCGCCGCGCGTGGCCGTCAGCGCCACGGCGGTGGGCGCCGTCGCCTTGCGCAGCAGCTCCGCCAGCGTGCGCGGCTGGTGCTCTGGCGCCTCCCCCAGGTGGTGGCACACGACCGTGGTGTCCCCGACGGTAGTGGCGCTCTCCAGCAGGTGGCGCACCAGCTCCGCGCGCTGGGCCCGCTGGGCCTTCTTGCGGTTCTTCTTGTCGGACTGCTGCTCGCGGCCCAGCTGTTCCAGCCGCTCGCGCAGCACCGCGACGCGGTGGCGGGGGAGCTGTTCGTCCTCCAGCCGCTTGCTCAGCGCGTCCAGGCGCTGCACGCGCTCCAGCCCGCTCAGCTCGGAGGCCTCCTCCAGCCCGCGCTCCAGGGACTCGAGCTCCTGGCGCAGCAGCTCCACCGACTCGCGGGGGCTGAGGATGGGGGACGCGAACGTGTCGGGGAGGCCGTCGAAGCCGACCACGTTGGCCTCGCCGTCCACCTGGTGCAGGCGCTTGCGGCTGAAGGGCAGCAGCGATTCGTTGCCCAGCTTCGCCGCCAGCCGCCATGCGATGTGGCGGTACGAAGGCAGGTGGCGCAGGTACACGGCGTTGTAGCGCGGCAGCGGCCGGTCCCCGCGCAGCGTCTTGAATTGATCCGCGCCGCCGCCGGTTTCAATGGCGATGCCCCGGTCCAGGGCCTCCATCATCAGCAGGTTGTTGAGCAGCCGGTACAGGCCCACCTCCTGCGGCACCGACAGGTCGTAGCCGGACACGGGCGAATAGACGACGTCGTCCTTCACCGCGATGCCGTAGAACATATCGATGCGGCCGTCCTTCACCAGCAGGCGCAGCGGGATGAGCGTCCCCTTCAGCGCGTCCTCGAAGTACGTCACGTTCACGGGCGGGTTCGTCGTGTACTTCTCCCGGTGCAGCATCCGGTACAGCTCCGCGAGCCGGGGCGCGCAGCCGGGCACGTCCCGCCCGTCCACGAGCTGGTAGCCGGACGCCTCCAGGAGGCGCGCATCCCGGCGGCGGTTCTCCCGCGCGCGCCGGTCCAGCTCCAGTCCGAAGGGCAGGAGCATGCGCGTGTGCGTCATGTATGAGAATTCAAAGCCCTCTGCCTTCAGCGCGTTGAGCAGCGGCGAGTGCGTGGCCGGGTTCAACGCCATGAAGGCGATGGCGTACGCGGGGAAGCGCGTGCTGAGGAACTCCGTCATCCGCCGCACCTGATCCGCCGTCAGGTTGGCGCCCATGTTGCGCAGCGACGGCCAGGTGTCCACCTGGATGCACTTGTCCAGCCGCGTGGCCTTCATCACCGCGCCCACGCCCCAGAGCGCGGTGCTGGCGGTGAAGCCGGCCAGGGGCTTCCAGTTGCCTGTCTTGATGGCCCGGCGCTGGCTGCCGATGTACCGCTCGTACATCGAGAACAGGTACGAGTTGTCCCCCGAGCCCTCGGTGAGCGACAGCGGGATGATCAGGTCATCCAGGCCCAGCAGCAGCATGCGCGCCCGGTCGTCGAACCACGGCTGGGGGCCGTGCCGCACGAGGGGCACGAGGAAGCCCTTCGCCGCGCGGCCCTGCTCGGTGTCCGGGAAGGGGGCCTCGTCGATGTTCGCTTCGTCGTAGAGCTTCATGGACCGTCATCCGGGGGGCGCCCGGGGACCGTCCCCGCCAGGTGCGACTGCACGTACTGCCGCGCGGCGGTGAGCGCCGCGTCGATGCCGTCCGCGCGCGAGCCTCCGCCCCACGCCACCTCCGGCGAGCCTCCGCCCTTGCCGTCCACGCACGGCGCGGCCTTCGCCATCAGCTGGCCCGCGTCCAGGCCCAGGCCCCGGAGCGCCTCGCTCGCGGCCGTGACCAGCACCACCTTGTCGCCGCGCGTGGCGGTGAGCACCACGCCCACGCTTCCGGCGGCCTGCCGCAGCGCCTCCACCAGCGCCTTGAGGTGCGGGGCGGTCGCGTCGCCCAGGTGCGCGGCGACGAGCGCCGTGTCGCCCCAGCGCGTCGCGTCCTGCAAGAGCTGACGGGCATGTTCGGCCGGAGGCACGGCCGCGGCCGTGGCGGTCGGCGCGGGCTTGCGGCGCGCCTCCTGCTCCAGCTTGGTCAGCCGCTCGCGCAGGGCCACCACGCGGGGCATGGGCTGGGGCCAGTTGTGCAGTGTTTGCGACAGCGGCGCCAGCTCGCGCAGCCGCGCCTCGCCCTCCAGCCGGGAGGCCGCATCCAGCGACGCTTCCAGTGCGTCCACCTGCTCGCGCAGCGTCCGCGCGGCTTCGATGGGCGTCTGGCCGGTGGGCGGGGTGAAGGGCAGTTGCAGCGGGCCGAAGCCGACGATGCCGTCCCCGTCGATCTTCCGCAGCATGGCGCCCGAGGCGGGCCGCACGGCGTCGTTGGCGTAGCGCTGCAGCGTGCGCCACGCCAGCCTGCGGGGGCCGGACAGGTGCTTGGTGTAGACGGCGCTCCAGCGGGGCACCGGGACGGAGCCGCGCAGGCTCTTGAAGGGATCCGCGCCCGGGCCCAGCTCGATGGTCTGGCCCACGTCCAGCGCGTCCTGCATGAGCTGGTACACGAGCCCGCGGTACAGGCCCAACTCCTGCGGCAGCGACAGGTCGTAGCCGAACAGGGGCGACCACAGCACGTCGTCGTGGACGTGGTGGGCATAGAAGCCGTCCACCCGGCCGTCCTTCACCGCGAGGCGGTACTCGAGGATGCGCTCGCGCAGCGTCCACTCGAAGAACGCCTCCGTGTACTGGAGGTTCGTGTGGTACTTGCCCCCGTTGAGCGCGCGGTACAGCTCCATGAGTCGGCGCTCGCAGCCGGGCACCTCGCGCCCGTCCACGATGCGGTAGCCGGCGGCCTCCAAGAGCCGCCCGTCCCGGCGCCGGTTCTCCCGCACCTGTCGGGTGACGTCCGCCTGCGTGGGCAGCAGCACGCGCGTGTGCGCGCCGTAGACGAAGTCATAGCCCCGGCCCGCCAGCGTGTTGAGCAGGGGCGAGTAGCTCGCCGGGTTGAGCGCGAGGAACACGATGGCGTGCCCGGGGAACTGCTCCACCAGGAAGTCGGTGAGGCGCGCCACCTGGGCGTCGTCGAACTGCGTGCTGAGGTTGCGCAGCACCAGCCAGTGGTCCACGTAGACGATCTTGTCGATGCGCCCCGCCTTCAGCATCGCGCCCAGCGTCTTCATCCCCCCGCGCATCACCGCCGCGCGCACCGCGCCATACGCCTGCGCCGTCACGCCCGTCAGCTGCAGGCTGATGTAGCGCGCATAGGTGGAATGCAGCGCGGAGTTGTCGTACTCCGCGTCGTTGATCGCCAGGGGGATGCGCAGGTCGTCCATCTCCACCAGCCGCAAGGTGGTGCGGTCGGAGAGGTAGGCCGTGCTGCCCTGCTTCATCAGGGGGACGAAGTAGTCCCGCGCGAGCCGCCCCAGCGGGGTCTCGGGCCAGGTGCACGCGTCGACGTTGCGCTCGTCATAGAGAATCATGAATAAGTCACGATTGCGTGTATCGCGGGACGAATCAAGGTAGGCGAGTACGGCCTGATTCACTGGCTGTACAGGTCTAGAAAAGGAACAGGACAATGAATCGGATGTTCGCGGGAGTCCTCGTGACGGCATCGCTGGGCGCGATGGGATGCAGTGGGGCGGGAAGCACGGGAGCGGGCACGGACGCGCGGTCGCGCTCGGCTCCACTGTCCGTGTCCGACGCGCGAGGTCGTCTGCGCGAGGCGGACCAGGCCATGTCGGACGCCAGCGCGAAGGCGGGCTCCGCGCAGGGGTTCGCGGAGTTCCTGGCGGAGGACGCGGTGATGCTCGTGGACGGGGAGTACGCGCTCAAGGGGCGCGACGCCATCCGCGCGTGGCTGACCGCGCATCCGCTGGAGCAGGGCGGCACGGTGCACTGGGAGCCGGTGCGCTGGGACGTGAGCGCGGACGGGACGCTGGGCTATTCGGTGGGCCACTCGACGGTGGACGCGGCGGGCGCGACGGCGAAGTCGCTGGGCCGCTACATCTCCACGTGGAAGCAGCAGCCGGATGGCGCGTGGCGGGTGGCGGTGACGGTGCGCAACGCCGCGAAGACGCCGATGACGCCGCCGGCGGGCTTCGCTCCGTCGCACACGCTGCCGGCCGCCGCGCCGCGCACCCTGGCGAAGGACGCGGTGCTCGCGGAGGCCAAGGCCGCGGACAGCGCCTTCTCCGAGCAGTCCACGAAGGAGGGCATGGGCAAGGCCTTCATCGCCTACGCCGCCGAGGACGCGGTGCTGCTGGGCGGAGCGGCGGGCCTCTTCGGCCGTGAGGCCATCGCGCAGGCGTACACCCCGTTCACGCTCGACAAGATCGACCTGCGCTGGGAGCCGGTGCTGGGCGACGCGGCGGCGTCCGGGGACCTTGCGTACACGGTGGGCCGCGCTGTCGCCACGGGCAAGAACGCCGAAGGCAAGCCGGAGACGGACTACGTGAAGTACCTCACCGTGTGGCGCCGGCAGGCCGACGGACAGTGGCGCTACGTCACCGACGGCGGCAACTCCAACCCCGGCCCGCAGGGCCCCTGACGCCAGGCCTTCCCCTCCACCGCTCCCGGAGCTTTCGCATGGCCCGCGCCCCGCTGTCCGACGCCATCGCCTTCTACGACGACCTGCTGAAGGGCGACGTGCTGCGCCGCACCGAGGAACTGCTCCAGCGCACCTCGGAGGCGAAGCGCATCACGTATGGCGGGCGCGTGCTGGCCCACGCGCTGCGTCCGCACTTCGTCACCCCGGAGGCGCACGCGGAGCTCCAGCGGGCCGCGTCCGTGGTGGGGCAGGCGTTGGAGGAGGTGGCGGCGCGCGCGGCGACGGATGCGGCCTTCCGCGAGTCGCTGCACCCGCAGGGCTGGGAGGAGCTGCTGGCCCCGGTGGACGGCGGGCGCCCGGGGCTCGCCACCATCGGCCGGCTGGACGGCTTCGTCGGCCCGGACGGCGTCATCCGCTTCATTGAATACAATCCCGACCCGGGGGGCCCCATCAACTCCCACCACCTGGGCCAGGCCTTCGACGTCTCGCCCGCGATGGAGGCCTTCGCGAAGCGCTACGACGTCGTCCGTCCCGCCACCGCGCCCCATCTCATCCCCTCCCTCACCGCGCTCAACGCGCGCGCCGGACGCAGCGGCCCTCCCAACCTGGCGCTCTTCGGCCCGCCGGGACCCGACGACTCCGACGAGGAGGCGGTGTACCGGGACTACCTGGAGGCGAACGGCTGCCCCCTGCGCATCGTCACCTCCGAGGACGACTGGACGTACGCGAACGGCGTGCTGCGCGTGGGGGACTTCCGGGTGGATGTCATCACCTTCATCTCCTCCGTCGGCTTCGGCGGGCTGGTGGTGGGGTGCGGCCCGGATCATCCCGTGATGCGCGCCCTCACCGACGGCGCGGCGAACTTCATGAACGGGCTGTTCCGCAGCACCATGCTGCGAAGCAAGACGCTCTTCGCGGCCCTGAGCCGCATGGCGGACGAGGGCGCCTTCGGCCCTGAGCGGGACGCCCTCCTGAAGAAGCACATCCCGTGGACGCGCATGGTGCGCGAAGGGATGACCCCGCGCGACGGCGCGCGCGTGGACCTGGTGTCGTACGTGGCGGCGCACCGGGAGCACCTGGTGCTCAAGCCCGCCTTCGACTACGGCGGCCGAGGCGTCACGCTGGGCTGGCAGACGGACGCGGACACCTGGAGCGCCACGCTCAAGCAGGCCCTGGAGGAGACCTGGGTCGTGCAGGAGCGCATCCCGCTGGTGAAGACCGCCTGGCCCGTGCTCGACGGCGGACAGGTGCGGTACGAGGAGTGGCACTCGGACCTGAACCCGTTCCTGTGGAACGACGGCCGGCCCGAGGGCTTCCTCGTGCGGCTGTCCTCCTCCGCCATGCTCAACCTCGCGCAGGGTGGAAGCCTCACGCCGCTGGTCATTGTCCGCGAGCGCTGACGCCTGCCTGCCGCCGCAGGTCTGAAGAGTTCCATGAATACCGGAAATAGCTGAAAACTCTTGTCTCCAGGGCAGGCGGCCCGCATGAATGGTGGCTCCCCCGTGGTGAGGAGTTCCCCATGAATCTCCCTGGTTTCTTCCGGTGGCTGTCATTGCCCGCGGTGCTCCTGTCTTGTGGTCCCGCGGTGACTGAGGCTCCGGCCGACGCTCTCGTCGCTGCTCCGGCGACCGTGCAGCAGGCGGCGCTTATCGAGCTGCTCTCCAATGGCACGTTCAACAACGGCACGACGGCGCCGTGGTGGAACAACGCGAGCACGCAGTCGTGGGTGGAGAACAGTCAGTGGCGCGTGGACGTGGCGGCGAACACGGCCAACGCATGGGACGCCATCGTAGGGCAGAGCGGCGTGACGTTGGTGGCGGGGCAGGCGTACACGCTGGCCTTCACGGCCACGGCGACGGCGGGCATCACCGCGCGCGTGACGGTGCAGCAGGACACCGCGCCGTACGCGACGACGCTCAACCAGTCCTTCACGCTGGACGGCACGTCGCGGCGGATCAGCTTCCCGTTCACGTCCTCGCTGTCCACGGGACAGGGACAGGTGACGTTCCAGTTGGGCGGGCGGGCCAACGCCGTCACGGTGCGGCTGGATGACATCTCCCTCACCACCGAGGGCGGCGCGACGGGCTCCGGTCCGGTGGCGATGACGAGCGGCTTCTACGTGGACCCTAACTCCAACCCGGCGGCCTGGGTGCGCGCCAACGGTGGGGACGGCCGCGCGGCGCGCATCAACGCGTCCATCGCGAGCAAGCCGATGGCGCGCTGGTTCGGCAACTGGAGCGGCGACATCACGCAGGCGGTGTCGGGCTTCGTGGGCGCGGCGGACGCGGCGGACAAGCTGCCGGTGCTGGTGGCCTACAACATCCCTGGCCGCGACTGCGGCAGTCACTCCGGTGGTGGTGCGGGCAGCCCGGAGGCGTACCGCGCGTGGATTGCCGCCTTCGCGGCGGGTCTGGGCAACCGGCCCGCGGTGGTCATCATCGAACCGGACGCCGTCGCGCAGCTGGACTGCCTGCCCAACGACACGGAGCGCCAGACGCGGCTGGGCCTGCTGCGCTACGCCACCGAGCAGTTCCGCGACCGCGCGCCCAACACCTGGGCGTACATGGATGGGGGCAACGCGCGATGGATTGTGGCCGACACGATGGCGCAGCGCCTGGAGTCCGCGGGCGTGCGCAACGTGCGCGGCTTCTCCATCAACGTGTCCAACTTCTACACCACCAGCGAGTCCGCCACGTACGGCGGCGCGGTGAACTCCGCGCTGTCCAGCCGCTACGGGTACACGCGGCAGTTCATCGTGGACACCAGCCGCAATGGCAATGGTTCCAACGGCGAGTGGTGCAACCCGGCGGGCCGCAAGCTGGGCACGCCCTCGCAGACGGGCGGCGGCGCGGAGCTGCTGCTGTGGGTGAAGGTGCCGGGTGATTCGGATGGCCAGTGCGGCATCGCGCCGGGCACGCCCGCGGGGCAGTTCAGCCCGGACCTGGCGAACCGGCTCATTGACGGCATTTGAGGACCACCCCCCATGGGAATCTTCGGTTCGGTTTCCTGGCGTTGTCTTGCGGTCCTCTTCCCCGCGCTCTTCATGGCGTGCGCCGAAGGACAGATGGCCCCTACTTCCGGTTCGGTCCGGAAGTGGGTGGGACCCTGGTGAACGTGCCCGGAGGTGGGCAGTTCCGCACCGTCATCTTCTACGGCCCCTGGCAGTGCAGTTCTCAGCTCATGAACTACTGCCGCGAGAAATGCGCCGGAAGCGGGCACGTCCTCCAGGGCTGCATGTGGCTGGCGGATGTGAAGATGGATTTCCAGGGCACACTTGTTCGCGTGTCATGGGCCGTCCCATCGGATCGCTCGTGGGTCACCTCCTCGGATCGCAGTCCCGACCAGCCCGCGTGCTCGGGAGCGTCAAGGGTCGGCTCCGCCGAACCCTGAACGGTTCTGCGCCCTTGACCCTCCCTCCGCGCGCGGGCAAAGGGCAACCGGCCGCAAGCGACCAGTCCTGAGCGATCAGGAGTCGCGATCCGCTTGGCCGACCCGGATGCGGTCCGTTGCCCCGCCCCCTGACAAGGAGCGGCCCGGCGCCCTGTCGGACCGAACGGGGACACTCCGTTCTTCACCCCTACCGGGGCCTTTCACAGGAGGCGTCGATGCTCATGCGTTGGGGTTGGGCTGTCGTCATGCTGGGGATGTTTCCCGGGGCCGGAGGGGCGCAGGATGCCGTCGCCCCAGAGGACTTCGAAGCCACCGTTCGCAAGCTGGAGGAGGCCATTTCGGCGGGGGCTTCCGGCGAGGAGGAGTCGGGCGCGGCGCAGCCCGAGGAGGAGGCTTCTCCGCCTGCCACGTCCGACTCGACGACGCCATGGACGAACCTGCTGCGCATGGAGGCAGCGACGTTGACGTTACTGCCGCGAAGGGGCGCGGGCACCGACGATAGCTTCGTGC
>NZ_RAWA01000013.1 GCF_003611675.1 Corallococcus sp. CA053C | reverse complement strand
ACTACACCGTCCCCGCCCCGGTCGCCTCCCCTGCCCTGCTCACGGTCGCGCCCGCTGGCACCGGGCCCGCACGGACGCCCGCGCCGGGGATGTTGTCCGCGCCCTCCGGGCCGCCCCTGGAGATGGTGACGGCGGAGGCGCTGGAGCTGAACACCGCGGAGCCGCCCCGGACGGGGGCGGTGATCGGCATCGACCTGGGGACGACGAACTCGTGCGCCGCGTTCGTGCGCGGCAACAAGCCGGCGGTGCTGCACAGCCGCGAGGGGCACAACACGGTGCCCTCCATCCTGGCGTTCAACCAGCGCGGCAAGCTGGTGGTGGGCCACCCCGCGAAGGGGCAGATGCTCACCAACCCGCGCCAGACGGTGTACGGCGCCAAGCGCCTGGTGGGCCGGCCGTATGCGTCGCCCATCGTCGGGCAGATCAAGGACCGCTTCCACTACGAGATCGCCGCCGGGCAGGCGGGCGAGGCGGCGGTGCGGCTGGGCGATCGCATCTATTCGCTCCAGCAGATCTCCGCGCTGATCCTCCGCGAGGTGCGCGAGGTGGCGCAGAACCAGCTGGGCCAGCCCATCTCGCGGGCGGTCATCACGGTGCCCGCCTACTACAACGACAACCAGCGGCAGGCGGTGCGCGAGGCGGGCAAGCTCGCGGGCCTGTACGTGGAGCGCATCCTCAACGAGCCCACGGCGGCGGCGCTGGCGTACGGCTATGGGCGCAAGCTCAACCAGCGGGTGCTGGTGTACGACCTGGGCGGCGGCACGTTCGACGCGTCGGTGCTGGAGCTGCACGACACCGTCTACGAAGTCATCTCCACCGGCGGTGACACGTTCCTGGGCGGCATCGACTTCGATAACGCCATCGTCGAGTACCTCCTGGAGGAGTTCCGGCAGCAGACGGGCCGCGCCTTCCAGGGGGACCGGGTGGCCCTGCAGCGCATCAACGACGCGGCGGAGCGGGCCAAGTGCGCCCTGTCCGAGCGCTCCGAGATGCGGGTGCACGTGGCCTTCGTGACGATGATCGACAACAAGCCGTACGACCTGGACGTCGTGCTCACGCGGCAGAAGTTGATCGCGCTGACGGAGAAGCTGGTCGACCGCACGCTCCAGGTCTGTGACGAGGTGTTGCAGGCCAAGGGGCTGAAGCCGCAGGACATCGACGAAGTGATTCTCGTCGGTGGGCAGAGCCGCTTCCCGCTGGTGCACGAGAAGATCACGAAGTTCTTCAACCAGCCGCCCAGCAAGGGCGTGCACCCGGACGAGGCCGTGGCGCTGGGCGCGGCGCTCTTGGCGCACAGCCTGGGACAGCTGGAAGGCGTGGTGCTCATCGACGTGCTGCCCATGGCCATTGGCGTGGGGCTGCCGGGCGGGCGCTTCAAGCCGGTGCTGGAGCGCAACGTGGCGCTGCCGGCCTCCAAGGTCTACACGCTCTCCACGCACCGGGATGATCAGACGGAGCTGGAGCTCACCGTGTTCCAGGGGGACGCCGAGCGGGCCCAGGACAACGAGTACCTGGGCACGCTGCGGCTCGCGGGCCTGCCGAAGCGTCCTCGCGGCACGGTGCAGGTGACCGTGACGTTCGAGGTGAACAACGAGTCGCTGCTGAAGGTCGTCGCACGGGAGGCCACGTCGGGGCGCGAGGTGGTCAGCACGTTCACCACGCGCGACACGCCGGAGACGGTGAAGGCACGGCTGGCGCAGTCGGAGTCCGCGCCTGTTGCCTCCGGTGTCACGCACGCGGCCGGGAATGGCGCGGCGTCGGCGGCAAGCGTGAACCGCAACATCGCTGTCGCAGCGCCCGTGGTGCCGGTGCTGACGCCAGACGCGGCGGTGGTGTCGAAGCAGAAAGGTTTCATGGGGTGGTTGAAGGGGCTGTTCGGGCGCGCCTGAGACGCTCCCCCGGGAAGCTGGCGGCGCAGCGTGTGCGCACCCTCGGCAGCACCGCGAGTACCTACGGGATTGAGCGCAAGGGCTGCTAAGAAGTGTCGGCGCTTTTTCCGACACATGGACGGCCCCCCGTGCCCGACTTCTCGCGAACCCTTCCTGGCGTCCTGTTGAATCTGGCGGTGGGCCCTTCGGCCCATGCGCCGCTGTACACGTTTCTGGGTGAGGTGGACGGCGACGAGACGGTGCTGAGCGCGTTCGAACTGGACGTGCGGGCCCGGCGCATCGCAGCGGCGTTGCAGGCGCGGGGCGCGGTAGGCGAGCGCGTGTTGCTGCTGTACCCGCCGGGGTTGGATTACATCGCGGGGTTCTTCGGGTGCCTGTACGCGGGCGCGATCGCGGTGCCGGCGTATCCGCCGGATCCGATGCGGCTGGAGCGCACCCTGCCCCGCCTGCGCGCCATCATCCAGGACGCCGAGGCGTCGGTGGTGCTCACCACGTCCGGCATCCTGGAGCTGTCGGACTTCGTCTTCGAGCAGGCGCCGGACTTCCGCGCGCTGCACTGGATGGCGACGGACGCGCTGCCGGAGGGCGGCGAGCGGGACTGGCGCACGCCGTCGGACGTGGGCGCGGAGTCGCTCGCGTTCCTGCAGTACACGTCGGGGAGCACGGGGATGCCGAAGGGCGTGATGCTCACGCACGCGAACCTGCTGCACAACCTGGGGCTCATCTCCGGGGCGTTCCAGGTGCGCCGCGACAGCGTGGGCGTCATCTGGCTGCCGCCGTACCACGACATGGGCCTCATCGGAGGCATCCTCCAGCCGCTGCTCGGAGGCTTCCCGGTGGCGCTGATGTCGCCGATGGCGTTCCTCCAGAAGCCGCTGCGCTGGTTGCAGGCGGTGTCGCGCTTCCGGGGGACCATCAGCGGCGGGCCCAACTTCGCGTTCGAGTTGTGCGCGCGTCGCGCGACGCCGGAGGACGTGGCGTCGCTGGACCTGTCGTCGTGGGAGGTGGCGTTCTGCGGCGCGGAGCCCATCCGCGCGTCCACGCTGAAGCGCTTCGCGGAGGTGTTCGCGCCGAGCGGCTTCCGGCCGGAGGCGTTCTACCCGTGCTACGGCCTGGCGGAAGGGACGCTCATCGTCACCGGCGAGGAGAAGGGCCGGGGCGTGCGCGTCCATGCGTTGGAAGACGCGGCGCTGTCGCGCGGGCTCGCGGTGGCGGGGCCCGTGGATGCGGCCGGCGTGAGGACGCACATCGGTTGCGGGATGACGTTGGCGGATCAGCGATTGCTGGTCGTGGATCCGGACTCGCTCGTGCCGCGCGCGCCCGGGCAGGTTGGTGAGATCTGGGTGTCGGGCGCGAGTGTGGCGCAGGGGTATTGGCGCAAGCCGGAGCTGAGCGAGGCCACGTTCCATGCGCGTCCCGCTGGCGTAGTGGATGGGCCGGAGTACCTGCGCACGGGCGACCTGGGCGTGCTGCGGGAGGACGGGCAGTTGCTCGTCACCGGGCGGCGGAAGGATTTGATCATCCTGCGCGGACGGAACCTGTACCCGCAGGACGTGGAGGGCGTGGTCGAGCGCACCGAGCCGCGCGTGCGTGCGGGCGGCGTGGCGGCGTTCTCCGTGGAGACGACGGCCGGTGAGGCGCTGGCCGTGGTGGCGGAGGTGAGCCGGGACCTGGCTGAGTCCGCGGATCCGACCGTGCTGGCCGCGGTGGCAAACGGTCTGCGTCAGGCGCTCTCGCGCGAGCTGGAGGTCCAGACGCACACGGTGGCGCTGTTGCCGCCGGGCGCGGTGCCCAAGACGTCGAGCGGGAAGATCCAGCGCTTCGCGTGCCGCGCGGGGCTCGTGTCGGGTGAGCTGTCTGTGCTGTGGCGCAGTGAGATGACGGGCGCGGAGCCGTTGGTGCGGGCGGCGGTGGCGCCTGTGTCCGTGGCGGATGCTTCGACTGGCGCGACGGCGGAGCACGTCGGCGCGGTAGCGGATGCCTCGACGGCCTCGGCTGAGGCTTCAGCAAACGTGCCGCCAGCGCCGGTTGCAGCGCCCCCTTCCCGCTCGGTGGAGGAGCTGGAGCGCATCCTTCGCGAAGAGCTCACCGCGGTCCTCGGCGCGGAGGCGGGCCTTCAGGCTTCGGACGTTCCGCTCACGCAGTTGGGAATGGATTCGCTCGCGGCCGCGGACCTCCAGGCCCGCATCGAAAAGCGACTCGGTGCTCGCGTCTCCGCCGCCACGCTGTTGCAGGACGTGACCCTCCAGGCACTCGTGGCTTCACTGGCCAAGGGCAGCACCGCGACGGGCCTTGCGGCCCTTCCTCCCGTGCAGCGTCGCTCTGCTTCGGCGGGCCTGGCTCCGGCCTCGTTCTCCCAGCAGCGCCTGTGGTTCCTCCAGCAGCTCGCTCCGGACTCCACCGCGTACCATGTCCCGGTGGCGCTCTCGTTTCGGGGCCCCCTGGTTCCGGAGACGCTGTCGCGGTCACTGACCGAACTGGTCCGCCGTCACGAATCACTGCGCACGAGCTTCGTGGCTCGGGACGGTGTGCTGTTCCAGCAGGTCCATGCCCCCTCGCCCGTGTCGCTCGGCGTGGAGGATGTCTCCGGTACGGAATCCGCTTCACGCCAGGCCGTGCTCGATGCGTGGGCGGTCCGTGATGCCCAGCGGCCGATGGACATGTTCACCGGGCCGCTGCTGCGCTTAGTGCTGCTGCGCTTCGCTTCGGATGACCACGTCCTGCTCGTCTTCGTGCACCACCTGGTCGCCGACGGCTGGTCCGTGGGCGTCATGGCCCGCGAGCTGACCGCGCTCTACGGTGCCTTCGGAGACCAGCGCCCCTCTCCCCTTCCCGAACCCGCGCTCCAGTACGGCGACTTCGCGGCGTGGCAGCAGACGAACCTGACGCCCCAGGCCCTGGGCACCGAGCTGGCGTGGTGGAAGCAGACGCTCTCCGGCGCCCCTTCGCTGCTGGCCCTGGCCACCGACAAGCTCCGGCCGCAGCGGCTGTCCTCCCAGGGTGCCCGCCGTCTTCGCGTGTTGCCCGCGCCCTTGATGGCGAAGCTGAACGCGCTGGGACGCCGTGAGGGCGCGACGCCCTTCGTGACCCTGGTGACCGCGCTGGCCACCGTGCTGCACCGGTGGAGTGGCCAGACGGACTTCGTCCTCGGCTCCGCGGCGTCCGGGCGCGATGTGCCGGGCACCCGCTCCCTCGTCGGCGACCTCACCAACTTCATCCCGCTGCGCCTGCGCGTGCCCTCGGACACCACCGTGTCGGGGCTCCTCGCCAGCGTGAAGCAGACGACCCTCGACGCCCTGGCCCACGGCCATGTTCCGTTCGACCACGTGCTCGCGGTCGCGCAGACCAGCGCGCAGCGGCGCGAGCTGTACAACATCGCGTTCGTCCTGGACGACTACGCCGTGCCCCATGGGCAACCGGTGGGCGGTGGGCTGACGCTCGACGTGGGGCTGTTGGACAACCGCACCACCGAAATCGACATGACCTTCGAGGCCGCCCCTGGCCCCGATGGCCTGCTCATCGGCTGCAAGTACGCCACCGACCTGTTCGAGCCCGAGACGATTGACCGGCTCCTGGCCCACCTGGAGGTCGTGGTCGGAGGCATGGTCGCCGCGCCGGAGACGAAGCTCTCCGAGCTGCCCGTGATGACGGAGGCCGAGCGCCACCAGGTGCTCCACGGCTGGAACCCGCCGTGTGAGCCGTTCCCTACGGGCACGCTGGTGGAGCGCTTCGAGGCACAGGTCGAGCGCACCCCGGACGCCATCGCCGTCACCTTCGAGCTGCGCCAGCTCACCTACCGCGAGCTGGACGCGCGGGCCAACCGGCTCGCGCATGTCCTCTGGGAGCGCGGCGTGCGCCCCGAGGTCCTTGTGGGCGTGTGCCTGGAGCGCGGCGTGGAGCTGGTCGTCACGCTGCTCGGCATCCTCAAGGCGGGCGGCGCGTACCTCCCGTTGGATTCGGCGCACCCGCGCGAACACCTGGCGTTCCTGCTGGAGGACGCGCGTGCGCCCATCGTCGTCACCCAGTCCTCGCTGGAGGACCGCGTGCCGTCGGTGGACGGAACCACCGTGCTCACGTTCGAGGCCGCGATGGCCTCCGGCGCTTCGTCGGAGCGGCTCGCGCACCGGAGCGCTCCCGGGGACCTGGCCTACGTCATCTACACGTCGGGCTCCACCGGACGTCCCAAGGGCGTGATGGTGCAGCACGATCACGTCACGCGGTTGTTCACCGCGACGGATTCGAAGTTCCACTTCGGGCCTTCGGATGTGTGGACGCTGTTCCACTCGTACGCGTTCGACTTCTCCGTCTGGGAGCTGTGGGGCGCGCTGCTGTACGGCGGCCGGCTGGTGGTGGTCCCGTACTTCATCAGCCGCTCGCCGCAGGCGTTCCTGAGTCTGCTGTCCGACGAGGGTGTCACCGTCCTCAACCAGACGCCCACTGCGTTCCGGCAGCTCCTGCACGCGGAGCAGCAGGCCGCGGCCCAGGGCGAAGCTCCGCCCCTGGCGCTGCGCTACGTCATCTTCGGCGGTGAGGCGCTGGACCTCGCGTCGCTGCGCCCCTGGTTCGAGCGTCACGGCGACGCGCGCCCGCAGCTCGTGAACATGTACGGCATCACCGAGACGACGGTGCATGTCACCTGGCGTCCGGTGGGGCTCGCGGACCTGGAGCGCCCTGCCTCCAGCGTCATCGGCCAGCCCATCCCCGACCTCCAGCTCTACCTGCTGGACGCGGCGGGACAGCCCGTGCCCATTGGCGTGCCGGGAGAGATCCACGTCGGCGGCGCGGGCGTTGCGCGCGGCTACCTGCGCCGGCCCGAGCTGACGGCGGCGCGCTTCGTGGAAGACCGCTTCGGCCCCGTGCCGGGCCGCAAGCTCTACCGCGCGGGAGATCTGGCGCGGCGGCTGCCCAACGGAGACCTGGAGTACCTGGGCCGCATCGACCACCAGGTGAAGCTGCGCGGCTTCCGCATCGAGCTGGGGGAGATCGAGTCCTCGCTCAGCACGCACCCCGACGTGCGCGAGACCGTGGTCATCGTGCGCGAGGACGTGCCCGGTGATCAGCGCCTCGTGGCCTACGTCGTCCCCGCCACCGTGGAGGCCGCTGTCCTGCGCGAGCACCTGCGCCAGCGGCTGCCCGAGTACATGGTGCCCTCCGCCTTCGTTGGCCTGGACGCCCTGCCCCTCACGACCAACGGCAAGGTGGAGCGGCGCGCCCTCCCCGCCCCCACGCTCGCCACGTCCGCCTCCGAGGACGAGGCCCCGCTGTCCCCGCTCCAGGAGCAGCTGGCGGCGCTGTTCCGCGAAGTGCTGCGCGTGGAGCGCGTGGGCCTGCATGACGACTTCTTCGACCTGGGTGGGCACTCGCTGCTGGCCACGCAGCTGGTGACGCGGGTGGGCGCGCGCTTCGGCGTGGACCTGCCCCTGCGCACGTTGTTCGAGGCGCCCACGCTGGCGCTGCTCTCGGAGCGCATCCAGGCGCTGCCGTCACGCAAGGCCACCCCCGCACTGCGCACCGTGCCCCGCGACGGGGACCTGCCGCTGTCGTTCGCGCAGCAGCGCATGTGGTTCCTGGATCAGCTCGAACCGGGCCAGGCGCTCTACAACATCCCCCTGGCGCTGCGGCTCACCGGCGCGCTGGACGTGGAGGTGCTGCGCCGCACCTTCGCGGAAGTGGTCCGTCGGCACGAACCGCTGCGCACCACGTTCCTGGAGCGTGACGGTCAGCCGCTCCAGCGCATCCACGCCGCGCCCGCGGAGTGGGCCCTGCCAGTGGAAGTCATCCCGGAAGGCGCCACGCGCGAGGACACCTTGCGGCGGCGCATGCGGGATGAGGCCGCACGGCCGTTCGACCTGGGCACCGGTCCGCTGCTGCGCACGCGGTTGCTCCGGCTGGGCGCGGAAGAGCACGTGCTGCTCCTGTGCATGCACCACATCGTCTCCGACGGTTGGTCCATGGGCGTGCTGGTGCACGAGGTGGGGAGCCTCTACGCGGCGTTCGCGGAAGGTCGTCCGTCCCCGCTGCCGGCGCTGGAAGTGCAGGCCGCCGACTTCGCCGTGTGGCAGCGACAGGAGGGGAACTCCGACGGCGTGCAGGCCCACCTGGACGCGCTCAAGGAGTCGCTCAAGGACCTGCCCACGCTGACGCTGCCTTCCGAGCACGGCCTGCCCGCGGCGCGGACCCTTCGCGGCGCGAGCCATGTCTTCACGCTGCCCGCCTCGCTGGTGCGCTCGCTGGAGCAGGTGGGCCGCGACCGGGATGCAACGCTGTTCATGGTGCTGCTGGCCGGGTACCAGACGCTGCTGTCGCGCTACTCCGGGCAGGACGACTTCGCCGTGGGCAGCCCCGTGGCCCACCGCACCCGGCCGGAGCTGGAGCCGCTCATCGGCGTGTTCCTCAACACGCTGGTGCTGCGCGCGCGCCTGGACGGCGACCCCCGCTTCACGGAGCTGCTGGACCGCGTGCGCGAGTCCTCCCTGTCCGCGTATGCCCACCAGGACGTGCCCTTCGAGCGACTGGTGGAAGCGCTGGGGGCGGAGCGTGGCGCGGAGCGCGCGTCGCTGTTCCAGGTGATGTTCGCGCTGCACAACGCGCCCGTGCCTCCGCCGTCCCTGCCGGGCGTGCGCGTGGCGCTGCTGCCCACCGCGCCGGACACGTCCCGCTTCGACGTGAGCCTGTCGATGATGGAGCGCGACGGCGGGCTGGAGGGGACGCTCGAGTACAGCCTGGACCTCTTCACCTCGGCCACCGCCGCGCGGCTGGCGTCGCAGCTCCGCGTGCTGCTGGAGGCCGTGGCGCACGATGCGACGGTGCCTGTCAGCCGCCTGCCGCTGATGGACGCGGAGGAGCGCTCGTGGGTGCTGGTGGACTGGAACGACTCCGGCTCGCACCCCTTCGTGGAGGACACCCTCCCCCGCTGCTTCGAGGCCCATGTCCGGCGCGCGCCCAACGCCGTCGCCGTGGAGCACGAGGGACGGACGCTCACCTACGGGGCGCTGGATGCGCGGGCGAACCAGCTTGCGCGGCACCTGCTGTCGCTGGGCCTGCGTCCGGAGGGCCGCGTGGGCCTGTGCCTGGAGCGCGGCCTGGACCTCGTGGTGGGCATGCTGGGCGTGCTCAAGGCTGGCGGCTGCTACGTGCCGTTGGATCCGACCTACCCCCAGCAGCGCCTGACGTTCATGTTCCAGGACGCGGGCCTGTCCGCGGTGGTGACGGAGCGCTCGCTCTTGCCGTCCCTGCTGGAGCAGTCCTGGCCCACCGTGTGCCTGGATGCCGAACCGGACGTGCTGGAGCGCCACGACACGAGCGCCCCCGCGCATGTCACGGTGCTGCCGGGCCAGCTCGCCTATGTGCTCTACACGTCGGGCTCCACCGGGACGCCGAAGGGCGCGGGCGTGGAGCACCGCTCCATCGTTCACCTGGTCCGCGACACGAACTTCGTGCGCCTGACGCCCGAGGACCGCATCGCGCAGGTGTCCACGCCGTCTTTCGACGCGGCCACGTTCGAGGTCTGGGGCGCGCTGCTCAACGGCGCGCGGCTGGTCATCATCCCGCGCGACATCACGCTGTCCCCGCCGCACCTCGCCCGGAAGCTGCGCGAGGTGGGCGCCACCACCGTGCTGCTCACCACCGCCCTCTTCCACGAGGTGGCGCGCGAGGAGCCCGGCGCGCTGGCGGCCCTGCGCAACGCCTTCTTCGGCGGGGACCGGGCGGATCCTCGCGCGGTGCGGAGCGTGCTCGCGGCGGGGTTGCGCGGGCAGCTCGTCAACCTGTACGGCCCCACCGAGGCCACCGTCTGCGCCACCTTCCACTCCGTGGACGCGCTGGCGGCGGACGCCACCATGGTGCCCATTGGCCGGCCCGTGGCCCGTGCGCGGCTGTACGTGCTGGATGCGCACGGTGAGCCCGTGGCACCGGGCGTTCCTGGCGAGCTGTTCATCGGCGGCGACGGCGTGGGGCGTGGCTATCCCGGCCACCCCGCGACGACGGCCGAGCGCTTCGTGCCGGACGCGTTCAGCGGCATCCCGGGCGCGCGGCTGTACCGCACGGGCGACCGGGCGCGGTGGCGGGCGGATGGGACGCTCGACTTCGTGGGCCGCGTGGACGCGCAGGTGAAGGTGCGCGGCTTCCGCATCGAACCGGGCGAGGTGGAGTCCGCCCTGCACGCCCATCCCTCCGTGCGCGAGGCGGTGGTCGTGGTGCGCGAGGACGTGCCCGGCGACAAGCGACTGGTGGCCTACGTCGTGGGCCACCCCTCGCCGGATCCCGTCGCGCTGCGCGCCTTCCTCGCGGAGCGGCTGCCCGCGCACCTCGTGCCGTCCGCGTTCGTGCCCATGACGGCGCTGCCGCTGACGCCCGGGGGCAAGCTGGATCGCAAGGCGCTGCCCGTGCCGGAGCAGTCCGTGTCGGCGCTGGTGCCCGCCGTCCCCGAGCGCCTGACACCCTTCCAGCAGCGCGTCGCCGGGCTGTTCCGCGACGTGCTGCACGTGGAGCGCGTGGGGCTGCACGATGACTTCTTCGCCCTGGGCGGACACTCGCTCCTGGCCACGCAGCTCATCTCCCGCCTGCGCGCCACGTTCCAGGTGGAGCTGCCCCTGCGCGGCCTCTTCACCGCGTCCACCGTGGCCCGCGTCACGGAGCTGGTGGAAGAGCAGCTCCTGGTGCGCACGGACGGCCCGCGTGTGCCCGCGCTCCGTCCCGTGTCGCGCGACGGCGCGCTGCCCCTGTCGTTCTCGCAGCAGCGGCTGTGGGTGCTGGATCAGCTCCAGCCTGGTGCCACGCCCTACGTGCTGCTCGGGGCCGTGCGGCTGGAGGGTTCGCTCGACGCGGAGGCCCTGCGTCGCGCGCTGGAGCTGCTGGTCGAACGTCATGAGGCCCTGCGCACCACGTTCGTGCTGAAGGGCAACGAACCCGTCCAGCTCATCCACCCCACGCCCGCGTGGACCCTGCCTGTCATGGACCTGGGCGACCTGTCGCCGGAGACGCGCGAGTCGGCGCTCCAGCGGCTGGCCCTGGAGGAAGCGGGTCAGCCCTTCGACCTGGGCACGGGCCCGCTGCTGCGCTCGAAGCTGGTGCGGTTCGCGCCCTCGGACCATGTGCTGATGCTGTCCATGCACCACATCGTCTCCGACGGCTGGTCCGTGGGCGTGATGGTGCGCGAGGTGGCGACGGCCTACGCGGCCTTCTCCACCGGGAAGGCGCACGGGCTTCCGGCCCTGCCGGTGCAGTACGCCGACTTCGCCTCGTGGCAGCGCGGCTGGCTCCAGGGGGACGTGCTTGCGGAGCAGGTTGCGTGGTGGAAGCAGCAACTCGCCGGGGCGCCGCACGTCCTGGACCTGCCCATCGACCACCCCCGTCCGACGCCGCGCTCCCCGAATGGCGCGATCCTCCCCGTGCACCTGCCCCGCACCCTGGGCGACCGCCTGGGGACGCTCGCGCGGCAGGAGGGCGCCACGTCGTTCATGGCGCTGCTGTCCGTGTGGCAGCTGCTGCTGTCGCGCTACAGCCGGCAGGAGGACCTGCTGGTGGGCTCGCCCATCGCGGGCCGCAACCATGGCGACGTGGAGGGGCTGGTCGGCTTCTTCATCAACACGCTGGTGCTGCGCGCCCGCGTCCGCCCGGAGGATTCATTCCGCGCGCTGCTGACGCAGGTGCGGGACACGACGCTCGCGGCCTATGAGCACCAGGACCTGCCGTTCGAGAAGCTCGTTGAAGAGCTTCAGGTGCAACGCGACCTGGGTCGCACGCCGCTGGTGCAGGCCATCTTCGCGCTCCAGAACGCGCCCGGTGGAACGCTGGAGGTGCCGGGCCTGACGCTGCGCATGCTGGACGTGGACACGGCCACGGCGCGCTTCGACCTGGGCCTCGTGCTCGCGGAGACGCCGGACGGCCTTCGCGGCGTCATCGAGTACAGCACCGCCCTCTTCGACCGCGACACGATGGTCCGGCTCGCCGGCCAACTGCGCGTGGTGATGGAGGCCGCGGTCGCGAACCCGGACGTGCCGCTGTCCCAGCTCCCCTGGCTCACGCCGGCCGAGCACCAGCAGGTGCTCGTCGACTGGAACGACACCGTCCGGCCCTACCCCGCCGAGAGCACCGTGGCGGCGGAGTTCGCGCGGCAGGTCGCGCGGCACCCGAACGCCATCGCGGTGGAGTCCGACGATGAACGGCTGACGTACGCGCAGCTCGACGTGCGGGCCAACCAGCTGGCCCATGAGCTGCGGGCCCGGGGTGTGGGCCCGGACGTGGCGGTGGCGCTGTGCCTGGAGCGCTCCGTCGTCTTCGTCGTCGCCGTGCTCGGTGTCATCAAGGCCGGCGGCTGCTACGTGCCGATGGATGCGTCGTACCCCGCGCAGCGGTTGACCTTCATGCTGGAGGACGCGAAGCCGAAGCTCGTCCTCACCACGCGCGCCCTGCGGGGGCGGCTGCAACTGCCGGACGCGTCCCTGCCGTGCCTCCTCGTGGAGGAGCTGTCGCTCGACGCCCATCCCGTCACCGCGCCGGTGGTGGACGTGGGCCCGCGCAACCTGGCCTACGTCATCTTCACGTCCGGCAGCAGCGGGCGGCCCAAGGGCGTGGCCAGCGAACAGCGCGGCCTGCTTCGCCTGATGCACGCGATGCCGTACGCGCGCTTCGACACCACCGACACGACGCTGCTCTTCGCGCCCATCTCCTTCGACGGCTCGGTGCTGGAGCTGTGGCTTCCGCTGATGCATGGCAGCCGGCTCGTCATCTTCCCGGCGCAGGCCGTGGCCGGTGACATGGACGCGCTCGCCCGGGTGGTGGAGCGGCACAAGGTCACCTTCGTCCACATGCCGGCCGGCCTCTTCGCGCAGCTCGTCGAGCACCGGATGGACATCCTCCGGCGCCTGCACGAGCTGCACGTCGGTGGCGACGTCGTCTCCGCGCCCCACGTGCGCAAGGCGATGGAGACCCTGCACATCCAGTTCACCAACGGCTACGGGCCCTCCGAGTGCTCCGTCGTCGCGACCGCCTACACGATGAACCAGCCGGAGCAGGTGGTGCCGGGGATGTCGGTGCCCATCGGGCCGGCGCTCTTCAACACCACGGTCTACGTGCTGGATGCGCGGCTGCGCCCGGTGCCGGTGGGCGTGCCGGGCGAGCTGTTCCTCGGCGGTGATGGCCTGGCGCGCGGCTACGTGTCGCGGCCGGATCTCACGGCGGAGCGCTTCATCCCGGACGCGCAGGGCACCACGCCCGGCGCGCGGCTGTACCGCACGGGCGACGTGGTCCGCTGGCTCCCCAGTGGGCTGCTGGAGTTCCTGGGCCGCGCCGACCACCAGGTGAAGGTGCGCGGCTTCCGCATCGAACTGATGGAGGTGGAGGCCGCCCTGCGCGACCTGCCCGCCGTGCAGGAAGCGGCCGTGGTGGTGCGCGAGGACGTGGCCGGCGACAAGCGGCTCATCGCGTACCTGATGCCCCGCGAAGGACACCCGCTGGACACCGCGTCGCTGCGCGCGGGCCTGCGGCTGCGGCTGCCGGAGTACATGGTGCCGTCGGTGTTCGTGATGCTGCCCGTCCTGCCCCTGAATCCCAGCGGCAAGGTGGACCGCAAGGCCCTGCCCGCGCCGGACGCCGCGTCCACCGGCCGCCAGGGCCGCTTCGTGGAGCCCACCCACCCGCTGGAGCAGCGGATGGCGCCCGTGTTCGCCCGCGAGCTGGGCACCGACAAGGTGGGCGTGCACGACCACCTCTTCGAGGACCTGGGCGGCACGTCGCTGTCCGTGGTCCGCATCGCCGCGCGCCTTCGCGAGGAGCTCCAGCGCGACGTGCCCGTGGTGTGGCTCTTCGAGCACCCCACCGTGCATGACCTGGCCCGCCGCCTGGAGCGTGAGTCGGGAGGCCCCGCGGCCTCCGCTGAACCCGTGGCCCCGGCCCCCGCGCCCCGTCCGCGCGAGGCGCCGAAGGCCGGTGCTGCTTCGGGCTCCATCGCGATCATCGGGCTCGCGGGTCGCTTCCCCGGCGCGATGACGGTGCAGGAGTTCTGGCGCAACCTGCGCGGGGGCGTGGAGTCCATCTCGCGCTTCACGCCGGAGGAGCTGGAGCACCTGCCCGGCCTGCCGGAGGGGCTGGAGCTGTGGCACCACCCGGCCTTCGTTCCGGCGGGCGGCGTCATCGACGGCGTGGAGAAGTTCGACCACGCGTTCTTCGATATGTCGCTGCGCGAGGCGCAGTTCACGGATCCGCAGCAGCGGCTGTTCCTCCAGACGGCCTGGGCGGCGCTGGAGGACGCGGGCGTGGATCCGGACCGGTTCCCGGGCGCCATCTCGCTCTACGCGGGCGCCACGGGCTCCGGGTACACGGAGGCCGTGCGTCAGGCGATGCCGCTGGACGCGGCGTCGTACCTGGAGCTGCACGGCACCGCCACGCACGAGAGCCTGGCGACCAAGGCGTCCTTCAAGCTGGGGCTCACGGGTGAGAGCACGCTGCTCTACACCGCGTGCTCCACGGGCCTCGTCGCGGTGCACCTGGCCTGCCAGAGCCTCCAGGTGGGCCAGTCCGACGTGGCGATCGCTGGCGCGACGCGCCTGTCGGTGCCGCAGCGCACGGGCTACGTGCACCAGGAGGGGATGATCTTCTCCCCGGACGGCCACTGCCGCGCGTTCGATGAGAAGGCGCAGGGCACGCTCGCGGCCAACGGCGTGGGCGCCGTGGTGCTCAAGCGCCTGGAGGACGCGGTGCGGGATGGCGACGCCATCTATGCCGTCATCCGGGGCTCGGCCATCAACAACGACGGCCGGCACAAGTCCGGCTTCACCGCGCCCAGCGTGCAGGGGCAGGCGGCCGTGGTGTCGCAGGCGCTCGCGAAGGCGGGAGTGTCGCCGGAAGCGATTGGCTACGTGGAGACCCACGGCACGGCGACGCCGCTGGGGGATCCGATTGAAGTGGCGGCGCTGACGCGCGCGTACGGCCTGGGCGCGGAGCACCAGGGCACCATCGCGCTGGCGTCGCTGAAGACCAACATCGGCCACCTGGACACGGTGGCGGGCCTGGCGGGGCTCATCAAGGTCGCGCTGTCGCTGCACCACGGAGAGATCCCGGCCAGCCTCCACTTCGAGCGGCCCAACCCGCAGATCGACTTCGACGCGGGCCCGTTCTTCGTCAACACCCGTTTGCGACAGTGGCCCCGGGGCGAGACGCCCCGCTTCGCCGCCGTCAGCTCCTTCGGCATTGGTGGCACCAATGCCCACGCGATTCTCGAGGAAGCTCCCATGCGGCAGAGTGGTTCCACCACCCGTTCCCACCAGCTCGTCCTGCTGTCTGCGCGCACGCCCGAGGCGTTGGAAGCGGCGTCGCGGCAGCTCGACGCGCACGCACAGGCCGGAGGCGCGGACCTGTCGATGGCGGACCTGGCGTTCACGCATGCCGTGGGCCGCAAGGTCTTCGAGTTCCGGCGGGCGCTGGTGGCGAAGGACGCGGCGGACCTGTCGCGGCAGTTGCAGAAGCCGGCCCCGGCCGTGAAGGGCACGAACCGCGCGCCGCGCGTGGCGTTCGTGTTCTCCGGTCAGGGTGCGCAGCAGGTGGGCATGGGGCGCGAGCTGGCGGAGGCGTCGCCGCTGTTCCGCGCGCACCTGGAGGCGTGCCTCGCGCTGCTGGACGCGCCGCTGCGGGCGCGGGTGTCGGGCTTGTTGCGCCCGGCGGAGGGCGCGGAGGCGGAGGCGACGGCGAGCCTCGCGGACACGCGCGTGGCGCTGCCCGCGTTGTTCAGTGTGCAGGTGTCGCTGGCGTGGCTGTGGAAGGACCTGGGGGTGACGCCGCACGCGGTGCTGGGTCACAGCTTCGGGGAGTACGCGGCGGCGTGCATCGCGGGCGTGCTGTCGTTGGAGGACGCGCTGCGGCTCGCGGTGACTCGCGGGGAGCTGATGCACCGCATGCCTCCGGGGGCGATGCTCGCGGTGGCGCTACCGGAGACGCAGGTGGCCCCGATGCTGACGGGGCGGCTGACGCTCGCGGCGGTCAACGCGGCGGACCGGTGCGTGGTGTCCGGACCGGTGGAGGAAGTGGAGGCGCTGAAGGCGGAGCTGGAGCGCCGCAAGGCGGGCGTCGTGCGCATGCCCGCGCCGCATGCGTTCCATTCAGCGGACGTGGAGCCGCTGATGCCGGAGCTGGCGCGGGTGGTGGGCTCACTCCGCCGTTCGGAGCCGACTGTGCGCTACGCGTCCGGACTCACCGGGACGTTCGCGCAGCGGGGGCAGTTGGTGGAGCCGCGCTACTGGACGGAGCAGATGCGCCAGCCGGTGCGCTTCAGTGACGCCGTGGGCGCCCTGCTGGAAGAGGGCTGCGGCGTGCTGCTGGAGGTAGGGCCCGGGCAGGACCTGACGCCGCTGGTCCGCGCCAGCCTGGGTCAGGATCGCGACCGCGTCCGCGCGCTGGCCTCGCTGCGCCGGGGCGGGACGACGACGGAGCAGCAGGGCTGGATGCAGGGCGTGGGCGAGCTGTGGACCGCGGGCGTCGCGGTGGACTGGAGCGCGTTCTACGCGCACGAGCAGCGCCTGCGGCTGCACCTGCCGACGTATGCGTTCCAGGAGAAGTCGGTGTGGGTGGAGTCGCGCGCCCGCGCCCTGCCCTCCGCGTTCACGGCGCCGGCCCTGCCCGCCGTGCGTGCACCGCAGACCGTGTCCGCGTCGAACGCGGGTGTTCCGTCGCAGGGCGTGGCTCCGACGGCTCCGGCTCATGCCGGCGCACAGGGGACGACGGGTCCGGTGCCTCAACACTCCGTGCCCACGGGCCCGGGGGCTCAGGGCTTCGTGCCCCAGCACGCCGTGGCTCCAGGGCCTCATCAGCCCGTGCTCCTCGGTCCGCCGCTCTCCGAGCCTCCGACCGCTGGGATGTCCGCGCCCTACGCGGGCCGTGCCCCGACGACCCAATCCGGCATCGCCGCGATGGCGACCTCGGGCCGCGTCGCCACGGTGACACTGTCTCCTGCCGATGGCTCCGAGCACACGGGCCCGTCGAACGCTCCGGCTCCCACGGTTGGCGACTCGAACCCGTTCGTGACGCCGGCCGCCTCCGGGCTCGCGCAGTCGGTTCATGCCGGCGCGTCCATGCCCACGGGCGCGGCGTTCGTTCCCACCCCGGAAGCCGCACCCACCACCGCGCGGACCCTGATGCCGGGCCTCAGCGCCCACACGGCTTCCGAGATCGTGGTCCCCGCCCCCGTCCCCGCGGGCCGTGAGGACGCGCCGCGCGGCGACGTCGAGGAACGCGTGGCCGCGCTGTGGCGCGAACGCCTGGGCCTGGAGTTCGTCGGCCGCGAGGACAACTTCCTCGAGATCGGCGGCAACTCGCTGACAGCGGCGCAGCTCCTCAACCAGGTGCGTGACACCTTCGGCGTGCAGCTCCCGCTCGCCGCGCTCTTCGAGGCCCCCACCGTCGCGGGCATCGCCCAGCGCCTGGAGCCGCTGCTGCGCCAGGCCCCGCAGGCCCAGGTGTCCGTGGAGCTTCCGCTGGTGCCCCGCGCGCGCACGGGTGAGCTGGCCCTGTCCTTCGTACAGGAGCGCGTCTGGCGCCTGGAGCAGCACCTGCCCGGCCTGTCCGCGTACAACATCCCGTTCGTGCTGCGGCTCGAAGGCGTCGTGAACGCCGACGTGCTGGAGCGCGGCATCCAGGAGATCGTCCACCGCCACGAGGCCCTGCGCACCACCTACGACGTGGTGGACGGCCGCCCCGTGCAGCGCTTCCACGCCAAGGTCCACATCCCGCTGGCGCGCGTGGAGCTCCGGGGCCCGCTGGACACGCGCGAACCCGAGGCCCTGCGCATCGCTCGCGAGGACGCGGCCCTGCCGTTCGACCTGGTGAATGGCCCCGTGCTGCGCACCACGCTCGTCCGGCTGGACGCGCAGGTGCACATGCTGATGGTCAGCATCCACCACATCGTCTGCGACACGCTCTCCGTCGCCCTCTTCGTCCAGGAGCTGGGGCAGCTCTACGACGCCTTCCTCCAGGGCCGTCCTTCTCCCCTGCCCCCGCTGCCCGTGCAGTACGCGGACTTCGGCGCGTGGCAGCGCCAGAGCATCGCCGAGGCGCGCCTGCCCGAGCAGGAGCAGTGGTGGCGGCAGCGGCTGGCAGGCATGCCCCGGCAGATCGACCTGCCCACCGACCGTCCACGGCCCGCGCTCTGCCCGCTCACCTCCGCGCGCATGACGGTGGAGTTCCCGCCCGCGCTCGCCCGCGAGCTATCCGCCTTCGCCCGGCGCGAGGGCTTCACCGCGTACATGACCGTGCTCGCGGCGTGGCAGACGCTGCTGCACCGCTACAGCGGCCAGACGGACCTCATCGTCGGCACGCCCATCGCCAACCGCACCCGGCCGGAGCTGTTCCCGCTCATCGGGTACGTGGCGCACTCGGCCGCGTTCCGCACGCGCTTCGTGGGCGACCCGACCTTCCGCGACATGCTCGCGCAGGTGCGTGAGGAGGTCGCGGACGCCCAGTCGCGTCCGGACGTGCCCTTCGAGTACCTCGTCGAGGCGCTCGTCCCCGGCAAGGACATCGGCAAGGGCCGCATGGCCGACTCCGTCTTCGTCTTCCACTCCGGCGTCAGCGCGGGCGCGATGTCGCTGGAGCTCACCGGCATGCGCGGCTCCGTGGTGGAGGTGCCCAACACGCCCGTGCAGTGGGGCTCCACCCTGGCGGACCTCACCCTGGTCCTCTCCGAGTCCCCGGGCCGCATCCACGGCGCGCTGGAGTACGGCACGGAGCTGTTCGACGCCGCCACGATGGAGCGCCTGGTGCAGCACTTCCAGGTGCTGCTGTCCGCCGCGCTGTCCCGGCCCGACACGCAGGTCTCCCGCCTCCCCCTCTCCACCGAAGCCGAGCGCCGCGCGTGGCCGCGTCCTCGCACCGTGTCTGGCTTTACCTCCGTGCCCGCCCTCCTCGCGGACCGGCGCGCGCGTCAGGCCGACGCCATCGCCGTGTCGCGCGGGGATGCGCACTGGACGTGGGCGCAGTTGGGCGCGCGGGTGCGGACCCTGGCCGCGCGGCTGCGCTCGCTGGGTGTGAAGGACGGGACGCCCGTGGCCGTGAGCCTGCGTCCCGGGCCGGAGAAGCTGGCCGCGCTGTGGGCCGTGCTGGAGGCTGGTGGCGCGGGCGTCGCGCTGGGCCCCACCGACCTGGGCGGCATGTCGCTCTACGCGCCCGAGGGCGCCAGCGTGCCGGTGCTCGTCACCTCGCGCGACCTCGTCACCGCCGTGCGCGTGGAGGCGTCGCGCGTGCTGTACGTGGAGGACGTCCTCGCGGACTCCGCCACCGTGAGCGCCGTGGAAGCCTTCGGCGCGAACGACGCTGGCACCCTGGCGTGGCTGTTGCCCATGGGCGCGGGACAGCCCGCGTGGGCGCTGGGCCACCGCGAGCTGGCGGACTTCTTCATCGCGCTGGATGCGCGGCTGTCCCCTTCCGAGGGCGGCGCGTGGCTGTCCGCAGGCGAGGCCGCTCCGGACCGGCCGGACCTGGAGGCGCTGTGGGCGCTGTCGCGCGGGCTGCGCGTGGTGTTCCCGTCGGAGCAGGTCACCGCGCGGCTGGTGAACCTGCAGGGCGGTGGACGCCGGGCGAAGGCGATGGACCTGAGCCTCATCTACTTCGCCAACGACGAGGACACCCTCTCCGGACCGAAGTACGAGCTGCTCCTGGAGGGCTCGAAGTTCGCGGACGCGAATGGCTTCTCCGCGGTGTGGACGCCGGAGCGGCACTTCCACTCCTTCGGCGGTCTGTACCCGCAGCCGGCCGTGGTGGCCGCGGGTCTCGCCACCGTCACCCGCAACCTACGCCTGCGCTCGGGCAGCGTGGTGCTGCCGCTGCATGATCCGCTGCTCATCGCGGAGCAGTGGTCCGTGGTGGACAACCTGTCGCAGGGCCGCGTGGGCCTGTCGGTGGCCACGGGCTGGCACGTCCACGACTTCACCTTCGCGCCGGCCAACTACGAGGACCGGCGCAACATCCTCCTCAAGAACCTGAAGACGCTGCGCGCGCTGTGGCGCGGTGAGAAGGTGACCCGCCCGGCCGGAGGCGGCACGACGGTGGAGCTGTCGCTGCGGCCCAAGCCGGTGCAGAAGGAGCTGCCGGTGTGGCTCACCGCCACGGTGAACCCGGAGACGTTCCGGCTGGCGGGCGAGCTGGGCGCGGGCGTGCTGACGGGCCTGATGTCGCACTCGCTGGAGGAGCTGAAGCCGAAGGTGGCGCTCTACCGCGAGGCGTGGCGCCGCAACGGCCACCCGGGCCGCGGCCACATCACCGTCATGCTGCACACGTACCTGGGCGACGACGAGGCGGAGGTGCTGCGCACGGTGCGACAGCCGCTGCTCGGCTACTTCCGGGGCTCCACGGACATCGTCACGTCGCTGCTGGCCGCGCAGGGCTACCAGGGGGAGATCAACAAGCTGTCCCCCGACGACATCAACGCGCTGCTGGAGCACACCTTCGAGCACCACGCGAGGACCACGGGCCTCGTGGGCTCGGTGGAGAACGGGCTCAAGCGCCTGCGCGAGGTGCAGCAGGCGGACGTGGATGAGGTGGCGGCCCTCATCGACTTCGGCCTGGAGACGCCGGTGGTGATGGACGGCCTGCGACGGCTGGCCCGCGTGCGCGAGCTGCTGGAGGGAGAGAGCGTCGCCCGCCAGGAGCAGGTGCTGGTGGAGGGCGATCAGGGCGTCGAAGGGCTCCTCGCGCTCGTGAAGCAGTCCGGCGCGGTGCTGGTGCACACGTCGGCGCGGCTCGCGCGCACGCTGACGGAGCTGCCCGGGGCGCAAGGCTCCCTGGGCACGGTGGGCACCCTGATGCTGGAGGGCGCGTCCGTGGAGCTGGCGTCCGCGCTGCAGCGGGCCGCGGGCGTGGAGGTGCTCCTGTCCGGTGGCGCCGTGGAGGGCGCGCTGCTGCCCCGCGCGCCGGGGGAGCGCATCCCGGCCAGCATCCAGGCGTGGGTGCTGGATCCGGACGGACAGCCCGTCCCCCTGGGCGTCGTCGGAGAGCTGGCCCTGGCCGGCGCGGGGCTCCCCTCGGGCCTGTGGAAGGACGAGGCGGAGGAGCAGCGCCGGCTGGTGCCGCACCCGCTGGAGGCCTCCGCGCGGCTGTACCGCACGGGCCGCCACGCGCGCCTGCGCACCGACGGACGCGTGGAGCCGGTGACGCTGCCGTCCCGCCTCCCGCCTCCGCCCGTGGCGCGTCCCAAGACGGAGGCGCCGCGCCCCGTCGCGCCCGCCACGGTTACGACTCCGGCCGCCGCCCCCAGCGGGCCGCCGCCCATCCCGTTGGTCCCGAGGAACCGGCCGCTGCCGCTGTCCTTCGCGCAGCAGCGCTTCTGGTACCTCCAGCAGTTGGAGCCGCAGAGCGGCGCGTACAACAACGCGTCCACGTTCCGGCTCACGGGTGACCTGGATGTCACCGCGCTCAGGGCCGCGCTGGATGAGCTGGTGGCCCGGCACGAAGTGCTGCGCACCACGTACTCGCTGGCGGGTGCCAGCGCGGTGCAGGTCATCCACCCGGCGCGCGGCCTGCCCCTGCCGATGGTCGAGGTGACGGGCGCGACGCCCGAGGCCCGCGAGGCGGAGCTGCTCCGCCTGTGCCAGGCCCACACGATGATCCCCTTCGACCTGGAGAAGATCGTGGTCCGCGCGCTGCTCTTGCGCGTGGAGCCCCGGGTGCACGTGGTGACGCTGGTGCTCCACCACGCGGTGGCGGACGCGTGGTGCACCATGGTGCTCGCGCGTGAGCTGACGGTGCTCTACGCGACGTTCAGCGCGGGGATGAAGGAGTCTCCCTTGCCCCCGCTGCCCGTGCAGTACGCGGACTACGCGGTGTGGCAGCGCGAGTGGCTGGAGGGCGGCGTCCTGGAGGCGCAGGTCTCCTGGTGGAAGCAGCGCCTGCTGGGGGCTCCGGCGTTGGAGCTGCCCACGGATCGGCCGCGTCCCGCCGTGCAGTCCTTCGTGGGGGCGGTGTACCGCTTCCAGTTCCCGGCCGACGTGGCGGAGCCGCTGCTGGCCTACGGCCGTCGTCACGGCGCCACGTCGTTCATGGTGATGATGGCGCTCTTCCAGACGCTGCTGTCGCGCTACTCGGGGCAGGACGACTTCGTCATCGGCACGCCCATCGCGGGCCGCACGCGTCCCGAGGTGGAAGGGCTGCTGGGCTGCTTCCTCAACACCCTCGCCTTCCGCAGCCGGCTGGACGGGGCGCCGTCGTTCATCGAGCTGCTGGGCCGCGTGCGCACCCAGTCGCTGGAGGCCTACGCGCGGCAGGACGCGCCGTTCGAGCGCATCCTCGACACGCTGGGGCTGCCGCGCGACCTGAGCCGCACGCCGCTGTTCCAGGTCGTCCTCAACGTGCTCAACACGCCGGAGGCCAAGGCGCAGCTGCCGACGCTGGAGCTGGGCCCGGTGGAGGTGCCCAACGACACGGCGAAGTTCGACCTGGGCCTGGAGGTCTTCGAGACGCGCACGGGCTTCTCCTGTCGCTTCGAGTACGCCACCGCCCTCTTCGACGCTGGCACCGTGGAGCGCATGGCGGAGCACCTCGTGGGCATCGCCCGGGAGGTCGTCGCGTCGCCGGAGGTTCCGCTCGCGCGCCTGCGGATGATGGGCGAGGCCGAGCGGCAGAACATCCTCGTCGCGTGGAACGACACGCGGGGCGAGTACCCGCGCGAGGCCTGCATCCAGGACCTCTTCATGCAGCAGGCCGCGCAGCGTCCGGACGCCGTCGCCCTGGAGTTCGGCGACACGCGCCTGACGTACGCGGAGCTGGACGCGCGCACGAACCAGTGGGCGCACCTGCTGCGCGAGCACGGCGTGGGCCCGGACGTGCTGGTGGCGGTGTGCCTGGAGCGCTCCGCCGAGTTGATCATCTCCCTGCTGGCCATTCTCAAGGCCGGTGGCGCGTACCTGCCGCTGGATGCCTCGTACCCGGCGCAGCGCCTGGCCGCGATGCTGGAGGACGCGCCGCCGAAGCTGCTGCTCACCACGCGCGAGGTGCGCGCGAGCCTGCCCGTGGACGCCGCCCTGCCCTCCCTGTTCGTGGAGGAGCTGCGCCTGGACGGAAGGCCCACGACGCCCGTGCACGCGGGGACGCATTCGCGTCACCTGGCCTACGTGGACTTCACGTCCGGAAGCACCGGCCGCCCCAAGGGCGTCGCCGTGGAGCACCGGGGCGTGATGCGCCTCCTGCACAACGCGCCGTATGCGCACCTGGGTCCGGATGAGACGTTCCTGCTCATCGCGCCCATCTCCTTCGACGCGTCCACGCTGGAGGTCTGGGGACCGCTGCTCTTCGGCGGACGCCTCGTGGTCTTCCCGCCCAAGTCGCCGTCGGACCTGGACCTGCTGGCCCATGTCCTGGAGCACCACCGCGTCACCACGCTGCACCTGACGGCCGGTCTCTTCGCCCAGGTCGTGGACCTCAAGACCGAAGCCCTCAAGGGCGTGCGGCAGATGCTCACGGGTGGTGACGTCGTCTCCGCGCCCCACGTGCGTCGCGTGGTGCAGCAGCTGGGCATCCCCGTCACGGCCTGCTACGGCCCGACGGAGACGACCCTCTTCGCGTCCACGCACCGGATGACGGATGCGGCCCAGGTGGGGACCACCATCCCCATTGGCCGGCCCATCTCGGACACGCAGCTCTATGTGCTGGATGCGCATGGACAGCCGGTTCCGTCGGGCATCCCGGGCGAGCTGTTCATCGGCGGTGATGGCCTCGCGCGCGGCTATCTGTCGCGTCCGGACCTGACGGCGGAGCGCTTCGTCCCGAATCCCTTCTCCGCCGTCGCGGGTGAACGCCTCTACCGCACGGGAGACCTCGCGCGTTGGAGGACGGACGGGGTGATGGAGTTCCTCGGCCGCGCGGACAACCAGGTCAAGGTGCGTGGCTATCGCATCGAGCTGGCCGAAGTGGAAGCCGCGCTGCGTGCCCATCCGGAAGTGCGCGAGGCCGTGGCAGTGGTGCGCGAGGACGTGCCCGGCGACAAGCGCCTCGTCGTCTACTTCGTCGCGAACCAGGACCTGGACCCGGCGGCGCTGCGCACGTTCCTGCTGGAGCGACTGCCGGAGTACATGCTGCCGTCGGCCTTCGTGCCCCTCGCGGCGCTGCCTTTGACGGCCAACGCGAAGGTGGACCGCAAGGCCCTGCCCGCGCCGGAGGGCCTGCGCGCCACGTCGAAGCGTGAGTTCGTCGCGCCCCGCACGGAGATGGAGCAGCGGCTGGCCGCGGTCTGGACCCAGGTGCTGCGCGTCGAGCGCGTGGGCGTGGACGACAACTTCTTCGAGCTGGGTGGTGACTCCATCATCAGCCTCCAGGTCGTCGCGCGTGCGCGCCAAGCCGGCGTACAGCTCGCCGTGCGCGACCTCTTCCAGCACCCGACCCTTGGCGCCCTGGCGTCCGTGGCCCGGGTCAGCGCGGGCAGCCTGGCCGAACAGGGCCCCGTGGTCGGAGAGGTGCCGCTCACGCCCATCCAGCTCCAACTGCTGGAGCGGGATCCGGAGCACGCCCACCACTCCAACCAGACGTTGATGCTGAAGGCGCGTCAGCCGCTGCGCGCGAACCACCTGGAGCAGGCGCTCCAGGCGGTCATCTCCCACCACGACGCCCTGCGCCTGCGCTACACCCGCGAGAACTCCTGGCGTCAGTACAACGCCGCTCCCGACGCCGCTCCCTTCCAGTTGCTCCAGGTGGACCTCTCCGAGCTTCCGGCGGAGGCCCGCGCGAGCGTCCTGGTGGAGCAGGCGAACCGCCTCCAGGCCAGCTTCGACCTGGCCCAGCCGCCCCTGGTCCGCGCCGCCCTCTTCCATTCCGGGCCGCAGGAGCCGCAGCGACTGCTGATCATCATCCACCACCTCGTGATGGATGCCGTCTCCTGGCGCGTGCTCGTCGAGGACCTCGAGTCCGCGTACCAGCAGGTGCTCGCGCTGCGTCCCCCCGTCCTCCCCGCGAAGACGACGTCCTTCCTCACCTGGGCGCGTCGGCTGGAGACCCACGCGCTGTCAGACGCGCTGCACGCGCAGACCTCGCTGTGGCTGGACGACGCGCGCAAGGACGTCGCCGCGCTGCCCGTTGATTCGGCGGGCCCCAACACCCGTGAGTCCCAGCGCGCGGTCGGCGTCTGGCTGGACGCGGACGAAACCCGGCTGCTCCTCCAGGAGACGCCCGCGGGCTGGCGCGCGCAGATCAACGACGTGCTGCTGACCGCGCTGGCGCTCGCGCTGCGGGATTGGACGGGCCAGTCGCGCCTGCTCGTCGACCTGGAAGGCCACGGCCGTGAGGAGCTGTTCGCGGACGCGGATGTGTCTCGCACGGTGGGCTGGTTCACCTCCGTGACGCCCGCGTTGATCCAGTTGCCTTCGAGCGGTTCCTACGGCGACAGCCTGCGCGCGGTGCGCGACTCGCTGAAGCAGTGGCCCGACCACGGCATCGGCTTCGGGCTGCTGCGCTTCATGGGACCGTCGGATGTCCGTCAGCGGCTCGCGGCCCTCCCCTCCGCGCAGGTGTCCTTCAACTACCTGGGCCAGTTGGATGGCTCGGCCGCCGCCAGCACCCTCTTCTCCCTGAGTGACGAGCCCGTGGGCGCGGCGGTGGCGCCCCAGGCGCTCCGGTCGCACCTGCTGGCCGTGGATGGCTCGGTGCGGGACGGCCGGCTGCGGATGGACTTCGGCTTCAGCCACCACCTGCACCACGCGGCCACCATCGAGGCGCTGGCGCAGCGCTTCCTCGCGGCCCTGCGCACGCTCATCGCGCAGCGGCACTCCGAGGACGCCCGCCGCAGGACGCCGGGCGACTTCCCCCTGGCGAAGATCTCCCAGCCCGCGCTCGACGCGCTGCTGGCGTCGCAGGGCCCGTCCGCGGAGGACGTGTACCCGCTGTCGCCCATGCAGCAGGGCATGCTCTTCCACGCGCTCTACGCGCCGGACTCGGTCTTCTATTTCGAGCAGCGCACCTGGTCGATCCACTCGAACATCGACATCGCCCTGTTCCAGAAGACGTGGCAGGCCGCGCTGGATCGCAACCCCGTCCTGCGCACGAGCTTCGTGTGGAAGGACCTCGACGCGCCCCTCCAGGTGGTGCACGCGAACGCGCCGCTGCCCTTCGAGCAGCACGACTGGCGCGACCTCTCCGCCGAGGAGAAGCAGACCCGCTTCGCGGAGCTGATCGACAAGGAACGCGCGCGCGGCTTCGACCTGTCGCGCGCTCCGCTGATGCGGCTGGCCGCGGTTCGGATCGCGGATGATCACTGGCGCATGGTGTGGAGCCACCACCACCTGCTCCTGGACGGCTGGAGCTCCGGCCTGTTCTTCCAGGAGGTCTTCGCGCTCTACGACGCCTTCCGGACGGGGACGAACCCACCTCCCTCCACGCGGCCCTCGTTCCGCGACTACATCGCGTGGTTGCAGCGGACGGACGCGGTCGCGGATGAGGCCTTCTGGCGCGGACAGCTCGCCGGCTTCACCGCCCCCACGCCCATGCCCGCCGAGCAGCCCGTGGCCGCGCGCACCACCGGCGAGCCGCCCTCCGCGGGCCTGACGCTGCCCCTGACCCCGGGTGTCGTCACCGCCCTCCAGTCCTTCGCGCGCCAGCACCAGTTGACGCTCAACACCCTCGCGCAGGCCGCGTGGGCCCTGGTGCTCGCCCGCTACAGCGCCACGCAGGACGTGCTCTTCGGCACCACCCTGGCGGGCCGTCCTCCAGAGCTTCCGGGCTCGGACGCGATGCTGGGCCTGCTCATCACCACCCTGCCCGTCCGCATCCAGTTGCCCCAGGAGACGGCGCCCGTGTTGCCGTGGCTCCAGGCGCTCCAGGTGCAGCAGCTGGGCATCCAGCAGCACCAGCACACGCCGCTCGTCACCGCGCAGGGCTGGAGTGACCTGCCGCGTGGCACGCCCCTGTTCAACTCGCTGCTCGTCTTCGAGAACTTCCCCGTCGATGCGTCGCTGATCAAGCGCTCCACCGCGCTCGACATCCGCGACCTCGAGTCCGGCGAGAGCAGCCACTACACGCTCACCGCTTCCGTCCTCCCGGGCGCCGGGCTCCGGTTGCACCTGGCCTACGATTCGAGCCGCTTCTCCACCGAGGGGATGCAGCGCGTGCTGGGGCACTGGGCCCAGGCCATGGAGTCGCTGACGCAGGCCGATGCCCGGCTGTCGGACATCTCGCTCCTCACCCAGGCCGAGCGTCAGCAGGTGCTGGTGGAGTGGAACGCCACCGCCGGTGCCTACCCGGACGTCTGCATCCAGGACCTGTTCGCGAAGCAGGCCGACCTGCGCCCCGACGCCATCGCGTTGGAGTTCGGGGACACGCGCCTGACGTACGCGCAGCTGGACACGCGGGCCAACCAGCTCGCGCACCTGCTGCGCCAGCATGGCGTGGGCCCCGACTCGCTCGTGGCGCTCTGTCTGGAGCGCTCCGTCGAACTCATCGTCTCGCTGCTGGCCATCCTCAAGGCCGGCGGTGCGTACGTGCCGCTCGATGCCTCGTACCCGGTGCAGCGCCTGACCGCGATGCTGGAGGACGCGCCGCCGCAGGTGCTCATCACCTCGCGCGCCCTGCGCTCCACCCTGCCCGTCTCGCCGGAGCTGCCCTGCCTGCTCGTGGAGGACGTGCGCCTGGACGAACAGCCGACGACCCGTCCTGTGCCCAGTACGCACCCGCGTCACCTGGCCTACGTGGACTTCACGTCGGGAAGCACCGGCCGTCCCAAGGGCGTTGCCGTGGAGCACCGGGGCGTGATGCGCCTGTTGCACAACGCGCCGTATGCGCACCTGGGTCCGGATGAGACGTTCCTCCTCATCGCGCCGATCTCCTTCGACGCGTCCACGCTGGAGGTCTGGGGTCCGCTGCTCTTCGGCGGTCGCCTCGTCGTCTTCCCGCCCAAGTCGCCGTCGGACCTGGACCTGCTGGCCCATGTCCTGGAGCACCACCGCGTCACCACGCTGCACCTCACGGCGGGCCTCTTCGCCCAGGTCGTGGACCTGAAGGCCGAAGCCCTCCGGAACGTGCGGCAGATGCTCACCGGTGGCGACGTCGTCTCCGCGCCCCACGTGCGTCGCGTCGTGCAGGAACTCGGCATCCCCGTCACGGCCTGCTACGGCCCGACGGAGACGACCCTCTTCGCGTCCACGCACCGGATGACGGATGCGGCCCAGGTGGGGATGACCATCCCCATCGGTCGGCCCATCGCGAACACGCAGCTCTACGTGCTGGACGGCAGCGGGCAGCCGGTGCCCGCGGGTGTCCCGGGCGAGCTGTTCATCGGCGGTGACGGTCTCGCGCGCGGCTACCTCTCGCGCCCGGACCTGACGGCGGAGCGCTTCGTCCCGAACCCGTTCTCCACCGTGGCGGGTGAACGCCTCTACCGCACGGGAGATCTGGCGCGTTGGAGGACGGACGGGGTGATGGAGTTCCTCGGCCGCGCGGACAACCAGGTCAAGGTGCGTGGCTACCGCATCGAGCTGGCGGAAGTGGAAGCCGCGCTGCGCGCCCACCCGAGCGTGCGTGAGGCCGTGGCCGTGGTGCGCGAGGATTCGCCCGGCGACAAGCGCCTCGTGGCGTACGTTGTCCTGCACCAGGACGTGAGTTCGGCCGTGCTGCGCGCGTTCCTGCTGGAGCGGCTGCCGGAGTACATGCTGCCGTCGGCCTTCGTGCCCCTCGCGGCGATGCCGCTGACGGCGAACGCGAAGGTGGACCGCAAGGCCCTGCCCGCGCCGGAAGGCCTGCGCGCCACGTCGAAGCGCGAGTACATCGCGCCTCGCACGGAGATGGAGCAGCGACTGGCGACGGTGCTGATCCAGATCCTGCGCGTCGAGCGCATCAGCCTGGATGACAACTTCTTCGACCTGGGCGGCGACTCCATCATCAGCCTCCAGGTCGTCGCGCGCGCGCGTCAGGCCGGAGTGCAGATCGCCGTGCGCGATCTCTTCCAGCACCCCACCCTGCGCGCCCTGGCGACCGTGGCCCGCGCGAGCACCGCCAGCACCGCGGAGCAGGGCCCCGTGGTGGGCGAAGCACCGCTCACGCCCATTCAGCTCGAACTGCTGGAGCGGGACCCGGAGCACGCCCATCACTTCAACCAGCCGCTGTTGCTGAAGGCACGTCAGCCCCTTCAGGCCGGTCACCTGGAACGGGCCCTGCGCCTGCTGCTCACCCACCACGACGCCCTGCGGCTGGGCTTCCTCCACGACGACAAGTGGGAGGGCGCCTGGTACCAGCGCAACGCCGCGCCGGACGCGGGCTCCTTCCAGCTCCTCCAGGTGGACCTCTCCCCGCTCGCGCCGAAGGCCCGGTTGGGCGCCATGGAGGAGCAGGCCGCCCGCCTCCAGGCCAGCTTCGACCTGGCCTCGCCGCCCCTGGTGCGCGCCGCCCTCTTCCACTTCGGCCCGCAGGAGCCCCAGCGCCTGCTGCTCGTCGTGCACCACCTGGTGGTCGACACCGTCTCGTGGCGCGTGCTCGTCGAGGACCTCGAGGCCGCGTACCAGCAGCTGCTCGCGGGCCGCACCCCCGCGCTGCCCGCGAAGACGACGTCGTTCCTCACCTGGGCGCGCCGGCTGGAGGCGTATGCCCTCTCCGCCCCGGTGAAGGAACAGGCCGCGCTCTGGCTGGACGAGGCGCGCAAGGACATCGCTCCGCTGCCCGTCGACGCGTCGGGCCCGAACACCTACGACTCGCAGCGCTCCGTGGCCGTCCGGTTGGATCCGGAGGAGACGCGGCTGCTGCTCCAGGAGACGCCCGCCGCCTGGCGCGTGCAGATCAACGACGTGCTGCTCACCGCGCTGGCGCTCGCGCTGCGCGAGTGGACCGGCCAGTCGAACCTGCTCGTCGACCTGGAAGGCCACGGCCGCGAGGAGCTGTTCGCGGACGCGGAGGTGTCTCGCACCGTGGGCTGGTTCACCTCCGTGACGCCCGCGCTGCTGCGGCTGCCCCCGGGCGGCACCTACGGCGACAGCCTGCGCGCGGTGCGCGATTCGCTGCGCAAGTGGCCGCACCACGGCGTCGGCTTCGGCCTGCTGCGCTTCATGGGACCACCGGAGGTCCGTGAGCGGATCGCGGCGCTCCCCCGGGCACAGGTGGCGTTCAACTACCTGGGCCAGCTCGACGGGTCGGCCGCCGCCAGCACCCTCTTCTCGCTGGGCGATGAGCCGGTGGGCAGCCCGGTGGTGGGACAGGCCTCGCGCCCGCACCTGCTGGTCATCAACAGCTCCGTGCTCAACAACCGGCTGCAGCTGGACTTCGGGTTCAGCCACCACCTGCACCACGCGGCCACCATCGAGGCGCTGGCCCGGCACTTCGTCACGGCGCTGCGCACGCTCATCGAGCAGCGCGACTCCGAGGACGCCCACCGGATGACGACGGGCGAGTTCCCGCTGGCCCGCCTGTCTCCGGCCTCGCTCGACGCGCTGCTGGCCTCGCAGGGCCCGTCCGTGGAGGACCTGTATCCGCTGTCGCCCATGCAGCAGGGCATGCTCTTCCACGCGCTCTACGAGCCGGACGCGGCCTTCTACTTCGAGCAGCGCTCCTGGTCGGTCCACTCGCACGTGGACATCGACCTGTTCCGCAAGACGTGGCAGGCGGCGGTGGACCGCAACCCCATCCTGCGCACGAGCTTCGTGTGGAAGGACCTGGAGGTCCCCCTCCAGGTGGTGCACGCGCACGCGGTGCTGCCCTTCGAGCAGCATGACTGGCGTCACCTGTCCGCCGAGGAGCAGCAGGCCCGGCTGGAGCAGGTGCTCGTGGAGGACCGTGCGCGCGGCTTCGACCTGGCGCGTGCGCCGCTGATGCGCCTGTCCGTCATGCGCACGTCCGACACGACGTGGCGCATGGTGTGGAGCCACCACCACCTGCTGATGGACGGCTGGAGCTCCGGCCTGTTCTTCCAGGAGGCCTTCGCGCTCTACGACGCCTTCCAGGCGGGCAAGACGCCGCCCCCGTCCACGCGGCCCCCGTTCCGCGACTACATCGCGTGGTTGCAGCAGACCGACGCGGCCGCGGACGAGGCCTTCTGGCGCGAGCACCTCGCCGGGCTGTCCACGCCCACCCCGCTGCCCGCGGCGCTCCCCACCGGGACCGACGGCGTGGGGACCGACGCTCCGCTCACGCAGGAAGTGCTGCTGTCGGAGGAGACCACCACGGCCCTCCAGGCCTTCGTGCGTCAGCACCAGTTGACGCTGAACACCCTGGTGCAGGCCGCGTGGGCGGTGGTGCTCGCGCACTACAGCGCCACGCAGGATGTCCTCTTCGGCACCACGCTGGCCGGCCGTCCTCCTGAGCTCCCGGGTTCGGACGCGATGCTGGGCCTGCTCATCACCACCCTGCCCGTCCGCATCCAGCTGCCGGCCGACGAGGCCGCGCCCCTGCTGCCCTGGCTCCAGGCGCTCCAGGTGCAGCAGCTGGGCATCCAGAAGCACCAGCAGACGCCGCTCGTCACGGTGCAGTCGTGGAGCGACATCCCCCGGGGCACGCAGCTCTTCAACACGCTGTTCGTCTTCGAGAACTTCCCCGTCGACGCAGCGCTGCTGAAGCGCTCCTCGGCGCTCGACCTGCGCGACCTTGTCACCGGCGAGAGCACGCACTACCCGCTGTCCGCCTCCGCCATCCCGGGCGCGCAGCTGAAGTTGAACCTCGCGTATGACGCGCGGCGCTTCGAGCCCGGCGCCATCCAGCGGGTGCTGAGCCACTGGCTCCGGACCGTGGAGGCGCTGGCCCGGCCCGACGCCCGGCTGGCCGACCTGTCCCAGGTCTCGCCCGAGGAGCACGCGCGGCTCGTGGGCGAGCTGTGCGGCACCGTCGCGGACTTCGACCGCGAGGCCACGCTGCACGGCCTCATCGAAGCGCAGGTGGCCCGCACGCCGGACGCGGACGCCGTGATGTACGAGGAGACGACGCTCTCCTTCCGTCAGCTCGACACGCGCGCGAACCAACTGGCCCGGCGCCTGCGCTCGCTGGGCGTGGGCCCCGACGCGACGGTGGGTCTGTGCCTGGAGCGGTCGGTCGAATCCATCGTGGCGCTGATCGCGGTGCTCAAGGCCGGTGGAGCGTTCGTGCCCATCGACCCGGCGGCCCCGGCCGCGCGCAAGTCGCTGCTCCTGAAGGACAGCGGCGCCTCCGTGCTGCTGACCTCGCGGGCCCAGGCCGACGCCTGGGAGCCCGAGGTCGCCCACGTCGTGCGGCTGGACGCGGATCGGGATTCGCTCGCGGCGCTCTCCGGGGAGGCCCTGCCTCCTTCGGCGGGTCCGCGGAACCTGGCCTATGTCCTCTACACGTCCGGCTCCACCGGTACGCCCAAGGGCGTGATGGTGCAGCACCGCTCCGTGCTCAACCTGCACCGCTCGCTGGCCCGGACCATCTACGCGGGCCTGCCGTCCGGGCAGCGCATCACCGTCAACTCGCCGCTGTACTTCGACGCGTCCATCGAGCAGGTCATCCAGCTCGTTGACGGCCACTGCCTGTGCATCGTCCCGGAGAACGTGCGCCTGGATCCGGAGCGGATGCTCCCGTGGCTGGAGCAGCGGCGCATCGATGCGCTGGACTGCACGCCCTCTCAGCTCAAGCTCCTGCTCGCCGCGGGCCTGCTGGAGCGCACGCACGTCCCGGCCCTGCTGTCGGTCGGCGGCGAAGCGCTGGATGCGGCGATGTGGCGCCAGCTCGTCGCGACGAAGCGCACGCGCGCCTTCAACGGCTACGGCCCCACCGAGTGCACCGTGGACGCCACGACGTGGGCGCTCCAGGGTGCCCCGCAGCCGGTCCCCGTCATCGGGCGGCCGGTGGACAACCTGCGCGCCTACGTGCTCGACGCGCGGCAGCGCCTGGTGCCCTTCGGCATGCCGGGCGAGCTGTGCTTCTCCGGTGAAGGCGTCGCGCGCGGCTACCTCGGCCGCCCGCACCTGACGGCGGAGCGCTTCGTTCCGGATCCGTTCAGCACGGAGCCGGGGACTCGCCTCTACCGCACGGGTGACAAGGCCCGCTGGCGCGAGGACGGCACGCTGGAGTTCATGGGCCGCCTGGACTTCCAGGTGAAGCTCCGTGGGCACCGCATCGAGCTGGGTGAGATCGAAGCCACGCTGCGCACGCACCCGGGCGTCCGGGACGCGGTGGCGCTGGTGCGCGAGGACGTCGCGGGCGATGCCCGGCTCGTGGCCTACGTCGTCACCGAAGGCGACACCGCACCGCTGCGTGAGCACCTGCGCCGGCACCTGCCGGAGTACATGGTGCCGGCCGCGTTCGTCGCCCTGCCCGTCCTGCCGCTGACGTCCAACGGCAAGCTGGACCGCAAGGCCCTGCCCGCGCCGGAGGCGTCGCTCCTCCCGTCGAGCACCTACGAAGCGCCCGTGACGCCCACCGAGGTGGCCCTGGCCTCGCTGTGGAGCCAGTTGCTGCACGTGCCCAACGTGGGCCGTCACGACAACTTCTTCGAGCTGGGTGGCCACTCGCTGCTGGCCACGCAGGTGGTGTCGCGCATCCGGTCCACGCTGGGCGTGGAGCTGCCGCTGGGCGACCTGTTCACCGCGCCCACGGTGGCGGCCCTGGCCGAGCGCCTGTCCCAGGCCGCGCGCGCCAAGACGCCTCCGCTCGTGCGTGCGGAGCGGACGACCGCGCCGCCGCTGTCGTTCGCGCAGCAGCGGTTGTGGTTCATCGATCAGCTGGAGCCGGGCAGCAGCCTCTACAACATGCCGCTGCCGCTGCGGCTGTCCGGAGCGCTGGACGAAGGCGCGCTGCGCGCGAGCTTGAATGCGCTGGTGGCCCGGCATGAATCCCTGCGGACCACGTTCCGCGTGGAAGCGGGCCAGCCCGTGCAGCACATCCACACTGAAGCCTCCGTGCCGTTCGAGTTCGTGGACCTGACGGGTCTGGACGAAGCCGAGCGCCAGTCCGAGGCCGTGCGACGCGGCATCGCCGAGTCCCGCCGTCCGTTCAACCTGGAGCAGGGGCCCGTCATCCGCGCCCTGCTGATGAAGCTGGAGGCGCAGGAGCACGTGCTGGTGCTGCACCTGCACCACATCGTGTCCGACGGCTGGTCCCTGGGCGTCCTCGTGCGCGAGATGACCGCGCTCTACGAGGCGTGCCGTCAGGGCCAGACCCCCACCCTGCCGGAGCTGCCGGTGCAGTACGCGGACTTCGCCGTCTGGCAGCGCGGCTGGCTCCAGGGTGATGTGCTCAAGGCGCAGCTGGACTGGTGGAAGCAGCAGCTCGCCGGCGCACCGCACGTGCTGGACATGCCCACGGACAAGCCGCGTCCGGCGGTCGCCACGCAGCGTGGCGCGTCGGTGCGCGTGCAGCTCCCGCAGGTCCTCGCGGAGAAGGTGGAGGCGCTGGCGCAGAAGGAAGGCGCCACGCCGTTCATGGTCCTGCTCGCGGCGTTCCAGACCGTGCTGCACCGGTACACCGGTCAGGACGACGTGCTCGTGGGTTCGCCCATCGCGAACCGTCGCCACGCGGAGACGGAGGGCCTGATCGGCTTCTTCGTCAACACGCTGGTGCTGCGTGGAAGCTTCGGCGGGCGTCCGTCGTTCCGGCAGCTCGTCACGCAGGTGCGCACCACGACGCTGGGCGCGTACGAGCACCAGGACATCCCGTTCGAGCGGCTGGTGGAGTCGCTGCAACAGACCCGCGACCTGTCCCGCACGCCGCTGTTCCAGGCGATGTTCGCGCTCCAGAACGCGCCCCTCCCGGAGCTGGTGCTGCCCGGCCTCTCCGTGAAGGGCGCCGACCTGGGCAGCCGTGGCACCGCCCAGTTCGAGCTGAGCCTGGACCTCAACCGCGAGGCGGACGGCTTCGTCGGGTTCATTGAATACGCGGCGGACCTCTTCGAGCGCTCCACCATCGAGCGCCTGATGGCGCACCTGCGCGTGCTGCTGGAGACGGTGCTGGAGCGGCCCGACGTGCCGCTGGCGGACCTGTCCTTCGTGTCGCCGGAAGAGCGTCAGCGCCTCCTGGTCGACCTGGCGGGCCACGTCGCGCCCTTCGACCGAGAGGCCACGCTGCACGGTCGCATCGAGCAGCAGGTGGCCCGCACGCCGGACGCGGACGCCGTGGTGTTCGAGGGGACGACGCTGTCGTTCCTCCAGCTCGACACGCGCGCCAACCTGCTTGCCCGGCACCTGCGTTCGTTGGGCGTGGGCCCGGAAGTCACCGTGGGCCTGTGCCTGGAGCGGTCGGTTGAATCCATCGTCGCGCTGCTAGCCGTGCTCAAGGCCGGCGGGGCGTTCGTCCCCATCGACCCGACGGCTCCCGTCGTGCGTCGGTCGTACATCCTGAAGGACAGCGGCGCGTCCGTGCTGCTGACCACGCAGACGCTGGCGGAGGCGTGGCGGCCCGAGGTGCGGAACCTCGTGCGGCTCGACACCGACGCGAAGCACTGGGCGGACCACTCGCCGGAGGCCCCGTCCTCCAGCGTGGGGCCGGACAACCTGGCCTACGTGCTCTACACGTCGGGCTCCACCGGCATGCCCAAGGGCGTGGCGGTGCAGCACCGCTCCGTGCTCAACCTGCACCACGCGATGGCACAGGACATCTACGTCCAGCCGCAGCGCGGACTGCGTGTCAGCGTGAACGCGCCGCTGTACTTCGACGCGTCCATGGAGCAGGTCATCCAGCTGCTCGACGGTCACTGCCTGTGCCTTGTCCCCGAGGACACGCGCAAGGATCCGGAGGCGATGCTCGCGTGGCTTGCGCAGCAGCGCATCGACTCGCTGGACTGCACGCCTTCGCAGCTCAAGCTCCTGCTGGACGCGGGCCTGCTGGAGCGCACGCACGTCCCGGCGCTGCTCATCGTCGGCGGTGAGGCGCTGGACATGGTGACGTGGCGGAAGCTCGCCGCGACGAAGCGCACGCGCGCCTTCAACGTGTACGGACCCACCGAGTGCACCGTCAACGCCACGGCGTGGACGGTCCAGGGTGCCACGCAGCCGCTGCCCGTCATCGGCCAGCCGCTGGACAACGTGCGCGCCTACGTCCTCGACGCGCGGCAGCGCTTGGTGCCCTTCGGCATGCCGGGCGAGCTGTGCCTCTCAGGTGAAGGCGTCGCGCGCGGCTACCTTGGCCGCCCGGACCTGACGGCGGAGCGATTCGTCCCGCACCCGTTCAGCCCGGAGCCCGGAGCCCGCCTGTACCGCACGGGTGACAAGGCCCGTTGGCGCGAGGACGGCACGTTGGAGTTCATGGGCCGCCTGGACTTCCAGGTGAAGCTGCGCGGCTACCGCATCGAGCTGGGCGAAATCGAAGCCACGCTGCGCACGGCTCCCGGCCTCAAGGACGCGGTGGCGCTGGTGCGCGAGGACGTGCCCGGTGACGCACGGCTGGTGGCCTACGTCGCGCCCGAAGTGGACACCGCCCCGCTGCGCGAGCACCTGCGCCGGCACCTGCCGGAGTACATGGTGCCGGCCGTCTTCATCGCCCTCCCTGCCCTGCCGCTGACGTCCAACGGCAAGGTGGACCGCAGGGCGCTGCCCGCGCCGGAGGCCTCGCAGCTCGCGTCGCGCGACTTCGAAGCCCCGGTCACGCCCACGGAGGTGGCCCTGGCCTCGCTGTGGAGCGAGCTGTTGCGCGTCTCCACCGTGGGACGCCGCGACAACTTCTTCGAGCTGGGCGGACACTCCCTGCTGGCCACGCAGCTCGTCGCCCGCGTGCGCACGAGCTTCGGCGTGGAGCTGCCGCTGCGCGCCTTCTTCGAAGGCCCCACCGTGGCGGCGCTGGCCACGCGCATCGAAGCGCTCCAGGGTGCGGGTGGCGCGTCGCAGGCCCTGCCCTCGCTGGTCCGCGCGGAACGCCCCGACGTCATCCCCCTGTCGTTCGCCCAGCAGCGGCTGTGGTTCATCGAGCAGCTCGGCACGGTGGGCACCGCCTACAGCCTGCCCAGCGTGTTGAAGCTCGAAGGCACCCTGGACACGATGGTGCTGCTGGAGGCCTTCGACGAGCTGGTGCGCCGCCACGAATCGCTGCGCACCACCTTCCGGACTCACAACGGCACGCCGTCGCAGGTCATCCATCCGCCCTTCCCGATGCCCCTGCGGTCCGAGGACCTCACGGGCCTCGCCACGCCGGAGGAGCGTCAGGCCGAGGCCATGCGGCTCGCCCTCGAGGAGGCCCACGCCCCGTTCGACCTGGAGCACGGCCCCCTGTTCCGCGGGCTCCTGGTGAAGCTCGCGCCCACGGAGCACGTGCTGGTGCTGAACACGCACCACATCGTCTCCGACGGCTGGTCCACGGGCGTCCTGGTGCGGGAGATGGGCGCGCTCTACGCCGCCTTCTCCGCGGGTCAGCCCTCGCCCCTGCCGGAGCTGTCGGTGCAGTACGCCGACCACTCGCTCTGGCAGCGCGGCTGGCTCCAGGGCGAGGTGCTGGAGGAGCAGGTGCGGTACTGGCGCGAGCAGCTCGCGGACGCCGCGCCCTTCCTGGATCTGCCCACGGACCACCCGCGTCCGGCCCAGCAGTCCTTCCAGGCCGCTGACGAGCCCGTGCGCCTGTCGCGCGAGCTGAGCGAGGCGCTGGAGACGCTGGCGAAGCAGGAGTCCGCCACGCCCTACATGCTGCTGCTGTCGGCCTTCTCGCTGCTACTGCACCGGTACTCGGGCCAGGACGACATCGTCATCGGCTCGCCCATCGCGGGTCGCCGCCACGCGGAGTCCGAGGCCCTCATCGGCTACTTCGCCAACACCGTCGTGCTGCGCACGCAGGTGCGGGACACGCTCACGTTCCGCGAGCTGCTCGCCCAGGTGCGCGCCAACACGCTGGGCGCGTACGAGCACCAGGACCTGCCCTTCGAGAAGCTGGTGGAGGTGCTGAAGCCCGAGCGCGACCTGAGCCGCACGCCCGTGTTCCAGGTGACGTTCACCCTCCAGAATGCGCCGCTGCCGGAGGTGTCCCTCCCGGAGCTGACGCTCCGGCCGATCCACGAGGACGCGAGCATCATCCTCTTCGATCAGCAGCTGCAGCTGACCCGCGGCCCCGACGGCTTCACGGGCGGGCTGCTCTACAACACGGCCCTGTTCTCGCAGCCCACGGCGGCCGGCATGGTCCACCGCCTGCGGGTGCTGCTGGAGGCCGCCGTCCGCGCGCCGGACACGCGGCTGTCCCAGCTCCCGTGGCTCACGCCCGAGGAGCGGCAGCGGCTGCTCGTCGTCTGGAACGACACGTCGCGCGACTACCCGCGTGACGCCTCCGTGCCCGCGCTGTTCTCCGAACAGGCCGCGCGCACGCCGGACGCCATCGCACTGAAGTCCGGCGCATCGCAGCTCACCTACGCGGCCCTGGAGAAGGCGTCGAACCAGCTGGCGCACCACCTGCGTCGCATGGGCGTGCGGCCCGGAGACCGCGTGGGCCTGTGCCTGGAGCGCTCGTTCGAGCTCGTCGTCGGCATGCTCGGCATCCTCAAGGCCGGCGCCGCCTACGTCCCCGTGGACGCGAAGTACCCCGCCGACCGCATCAGCTGGATCTTCCAGGAGGCGGGCGTCAGCGTGCTCGTCACCCAGGAGGCGCTGGCGGACGAACTGCCCGCGGTGGCGGACCTCCAGGTCAGCTTGGATTCGGACGCGGACGCGGCCCAGCTCGCGAAGCAGCCGGACACCCTGCCGGACGTGAAGGTGCCCGCGGAGGCCCTGGCCTACGTGATGTTCACGTCGGGAAGCACCGGGCGCCCCAAGGGCGTCAGCGTGCCCCAGCGCGGCATCGTGCGCCTGGTGCGCGGCAACGACTTCATCCACTTCGGTCCGGAGGAGGTGTTCCTCCAGTTCGCCCCGGTCGCGTTCGACGCGTCCACGTTGGAGGTCTGGGGTGCGCTGCTGAACGGCGCGAAGCTGGTGCTCGCTCCGCCCAGGGCGCTGACCTTCGCGGAGCTGGCCGGGTTGCTCACCACCGAGGGCATCACCACGCTGTGGCTCACCGCCGCGCTCTTCGAGCAGATGGTGCTCGAGCAGGGCGAGGCGCTGGCCCGCGTGCGGCAGGTGCTGGCGGGCGGCGACGTGCTGCCCGTCGAGCGCGTGCGCGACCACCTGGCGCGGCTGCCCTCGGGCGCCGTGCTGGTCAACGGCTACGGCCCCACGGAGAACACGACGTTCTCCGCCACGCTGGCCCTGCGTGCCGGTGATCGCGTGGGCCGGTCGGTGCCCATCGGGCGGCCGCTGGCGCAGTCCACCGCGTGGGTGCTGGATGCGTCGCTCCAGCCCGTGCCGGTGGGCGTGCCGGGCGCGCTCTACGTTGGAGGCGACGGCCTCGCCTGGGGCTACCTCCAGCGGCCCGACCTCACCGCCGAACGCTTCATCCCCCACCCCTTCGCCACCGAGCCCGGAGCGCGCCTCTACAGCACCGGTGACAAGGTGCGCTGGCAGGCGGACGGGACGTTGGAGTTCCTGGGCCGCACCGACTTCCAGGTGAAGATCCGCGGCTTCCGCATCGAGCCGGGCGAAGTCGAGGCCGTGCTGCGCCAGTCGCCCCAGGTGCGGGAGGCCGTGGTGCTGGCGCGCGAGGACGGGCCCGGAGAGAAGCGGCTCATCGCCTACGTCGTGACCACCGGGGACAGGCTCGAGGTCGGCGCCCTGAAGGCGTTCGTCCAGAAGCAGCTCCCCGAGTACATGGTGCCCGCCGCATGGGTGGAGCTGCCGACCCTGCCGCTGTCGTCCAACGGCAAGGTGGACCGCAAGGCCCTGCCCACGCCGGAGGCGCCTCGCGGCTCCGAAGCGAAGGGGGCCACGCCTCGCGACACGCTGGAGACCGCGCTCGCGGCCATCTGGGCGGAGGTGCTGCACCTGGAGCACGTGGGCATCCACGACGACTTCTTCGAGCTGGGTGGCCACTCGCTGCTGGCCACGCAGGTCGTGTCGCGCATCCGCTCCACGTTGGGCGTGGAGCTGCCGCTGGGCGAGCTGTTCGGCGCGCCCACGGTGGCGGCCCTCGCAGAGCGGCTGGTCAACGCGAAGCGCACCCAGGCGCCCCCGCTGGTGCGTGCCGGGAGGACGTCCGCGCCGCCGCTGTCGTTCGCGCAGCAGCGCCTGTGGTTTATCGATCAGCTGGAGCCGGGCAACAGCCTCTACAACATGCCGCTGCCGCTGCGGCTGATTGGCGCGCTGGATGTGGACGCGCTGCACGCGAGCCTGGATGCGCTGATGGCGCGGCATGAATCCCTGCGGACCACGTTCCGCATGGAGGGCGGCCAGCCCGTGCAGCACATCCACGCCGAGGCCACCGTGCCCTTCGAGTTCGTGGACCTCACGGACCTCACCGATGCGGGCGACCGTCAGGCCGAGATGATGCAGCGGGGCTTCGCGGAGTCCCGCCGCCCGTTCGACCTGGCGCGGGGCCCCGTCATCCGCGCCCTGCTGATGAAGCTGGAGGCGCAGGAGCACGTGCTGGTGCTGCACCTGCACCACATCGTCTCCGACGGCTGGTCGTTGGGGGTGCTCGTGCGCGAGATGACCGCGCTCTACGAGGCCTTCAGCCACGGCCGCGCCCCCACCCTGCCGGAGCTGCCGGTGCAGTACGCGGACTTCGCCGTCTGGCAGCGCGGCTGGCTCCAGGGCGGCGTGTTGGAAGCGCAGCTGGGCTGGTGGAAGAAGCAACTCGCCGGTGCGCCGCAGGCGTTGGACATGCCCACCGACAAGCCGCGTCCGGCGGTCGCCACGCAGCGTGGCGCGTCGGTGCACGTGCACCTGCCGCGCGTCCTCGCGGAGCAGGTGGAGGCGCTGGCGCAGAAGGAAGGCGCCACGTCCTTCATGGTCCTGCTCGCGGCGTTCCAGACCGTGCTGCACCGGTACACGGGCCAGGACGACGTGCTCGTGGGTTCGCCCATCGCGAACCGCCGTCACGCGGAGACGGAGGGCCTGATCGGCTTCTTCGTCAACACGCTGGTGCTGCGCGGAAGCTTCGGCCCCCGGACGACGTTCCGGGAGCTGGTGGCCCAGGTGCGCACCACCACGCTGGGCGCGTACGAGCACCAGGACATCCCGTTCGAGCGACTGGTGGAGGCGATGCAGCCCGAGCGTGACCTGGGCCGCACGCCGCTGTTCCAGGCGATGTTCGCGCTCCAGAACGCGCCCGTGCCGGAGCTGGCGCTGCCCGAACTGGCCGTGAAGCCGGCCCACTTCGGCGAGCGCACCACGTCGCTCCACGAGCTGGGCCTGGACCTGAGCCGGGGGGAAGACGGCTTCATCGGCATGCTCGACTACGCGACGGACCTGTTCGAGCCCGCCACGATGGAGCGGTTCATCGTCCACCTGCGCATGCTGCTGGAGGCCGTGGTCGCGCAGCCGGATGCACCGCTGGCGGACCTGGCCCTCATCTCGGCCGAAGAGCAGGCGCGGCTCCTGGGCACCGGGCGCGGCGACGTCGCGGACTTCGAGCGCGACGCCACGCTGCACGGCCTCATCGAAGCGCAGGTGGCGCGGACTCCGGATGCACCCGCCGTGGTGTACGAGGAGACGACGCTCTCCTTCCAACAGCTCGACACGCGCGCCAATCAGTTGGCGCGGCACCTGCGCTCGCTGGGGGTGGGCCCGGAGGTCACGGTGGGCCTGTGCCTGGAGCGCTCGGTGGACGCCATCGTGGCGCTGCTCGCGGTGCTCAAGGCGGGCGGTGCGTTCGTGCCGCTCGACCCGGCGGCCCCCGCCGCGCGCAAGTCGTTCCTGCTCAAGGACAGCCGCGCGTCCGTGCTGCTGACCACGGAGGCGCTGACCGACGAGTGGCGGCCCGACGTGGACGAGGTGGTGCTGCTGGACGTCGAAGCGGCGCCGCTCTCCGCCCTCTCCGGGGACACCCTGCCCCCGCTGGCGGGCCCGCAGAACCTGGCCTACGTGCTCTACACGTCCGGCTCCACGGGCACGCCCAAGGGCGTGATGGCGCAGCACCGCTCCGTGCTCAACCTGCACCGCGCGATGGGCCAGGCCCTCTACGCGGGACAGCCCAAGGGGCAGCGCATCACCGTCACCGCGCCGCTGTACTTCGACGCCGTGATGGAGCGAGTCATCCAGCTCATCGACGGCCACTGCCTGTGCCTCGTCCCCGACGACCTGCGAAGGGATCCGCAGGCGATGCTCCCGTGGCTGGAGCGTCAGCGCATCGACTCGCTGGACTGCACGCCCGCGCAGCTCAAGCTCCTGCTGGACGCGGGGATGCTGGAGCGTGCCTGGGTGCCGCCGCTGCTCGTGGTGGGCGGTGACGCGCTGGACGCGACGACGTGGCAGCGGCTGGCCACGACGAAGCGCACGCGCGCCTTCAACGCCTACGGCCCCACCGAGTGCACCGTCGGCACCACGACGTGGCCCATCCAGGGCACCGGCACGGCGGTCCCCGTCATCGGCAGGCCGCTGGACAACCTGCGCGCCTACGTGCTCGACGAGCACCAGCGACTGGTGCCCTTCGGCATGCCGGGCGAGCTGTGCTTCTCCGGCGAGGGCGTCACGCGCGGCTACCTGGGCCGGCCGGACCTGACGGCGGAGCGCTTCGTTCCGGATCCGTTCAGCCCGGAGCCCGGCGCCCGCCTCTACCGCACGGGTGACAAGGCCCGCTGGCGCGGAGACGGCACGTTGGAGTTCATGGGCCGCCTGGACTTCCAGGTGAAGCTGCGCGGCTACCGCATCGAGCTGGGAGAGATCGAAGCCGCCCTGCGCACGGCCCCGGGCATCCGGGACGCTGTCGCGCTGGTGCGTCTGGACGTCCCCGGCGATGCGCGGCTGGTGGCCTACGTCGTCACCGACGGGGACACCGCGCCGCTGCGCGAGCACCTGCGCCGGCACCTGCCGGAGTACATGGTGCCGGCCGCCATCGTCGCCCTGCCCCTCCTGCCGCTGACGCCCAACGGCAAGGTGGACCGCAAGGCCCTGCCCACGCCGGAGGCCTCGCATCGCGCGGCGCACACCTACGAAGCGCCCGCGACGCCGTCCGAGGTGGCCCTGGCCTCGCTGTGGGAGGAGCTGTTGAACGTCCCCGCCGTGGGCCGTCACGACAACTTCTTCGAGCTGGGTGGACACTCCCTGCTGGCCACGCAGCTCGTGTCCCGCATGCGGGCCCGCTTCGGCGTGGACGTGGGTGTCCGCGCGCTGTTCGAGTCGCCCACCGTGATGACCCTGGCGCAGCGCCTGCCGGATGCACCGGCCGCCAACGCGCTGCCGCCGCTGCTGCCCGCGACGGGGCCGGGACCGCATCCGCTGTCGTTCGCCCAGCAGCGACTGTGGTTCATCGACCAGCTCGATCCGGGCAGCCCGCTCTACAACATGCCCACCGCGCTGCGCCTGTCGGGCACGGTGGACGTGCCGCAGCTCCAGCGGGCCTTCGACGCCCTGGTCCAGCGCCACGAATCGCTGCGCACCACGTTCGATGCCCGCGACGGCGAGCCCCGTCAGCACATCCACCCCGCCCCGGCCCAGGCCCTGAAGGTGGTGGACCTGAGCGCGCTCCCCGACGACGCACGTGAGGCGGAGGTCTTCCGGCTCGCGAGCGAGGACGCCCTGCGTCCCTTCGACCTGGCCGTGGGTCCGCTGGCGCGGCTCACGCTCCTGAAGCTCGGCGCGAACGAGCACGTGCTGCTCATGTGCCTGCACCACAGCATCGGCGACGGGTGGTCCATCGGCGTGCTGGTGCGCGAGGTGGTGGCCCTCTACGAGGCCTTCCGCCAGGGACAGCCCTCGCCGCTGCCCCCGCTGCCGGTGCAGTACGCGGACTTCGCCGTCTGGCAGCGCACCTGGCTCCAGGGTGACGTGCTCGACGCGCAGCTGGGCTGGTGGAAGCAGCAGCTCACCGGCGCGCCGCAAGCGCTGGCGCTGCCCACCGACAAGCCGCGTCCTCCGCAGCGCTCGGCCGCCGGCGCCACGATCCCCGTGCGCCTGCCCCCGGCCCTGAGCGACGCGGTGGAGGCGCTGGCGCAGCAGGAAGGCGCCACGCCGTTCATGGTGCTGCTGGCGGCCTTCCAGACCCTGCTGCACCGGTCCTCCGGGCAGGAGGACCTGCTGGTGGGCACGTCCATCGCGGGCCGTCGTCACGCGGAGACGGAGGGCCTCATTGGCTTCTTCGTCAACACGCTGGTGCTGCGCGCCCGCTTCGACGCGCGGCCCTCGTTCCGCCAGCTCCTCGCGCAGGTGCGCGCCTCCACGCTGGGCGCGTACGAGCACCAGGACATCCCGTTCGAGAAGCTCGTTGAAGCCGTGCAGCCCACGCGCGACCTGTCGCGCACGCCGCTCATCCAGGCCCTCTTCGTGCTCCAGAACACGCCGGACACGGAGGTGCGCCTGCCGGAGCTGACGCTGCGCCCGGTGGACGTGGAGCTGACCACGACGAAGTTCGACCTGGACCTGAGCCTGGGCCGCACGCCGTCCGGCTTCGAGGGCGCCCTCTCCTACAGCACGGACCTCTTCGAGGCCGCCACGGCCCGTCGCCTCACGGAGCACCTGGTCCAACTGCTGGAGGGCGCCGTCGCCACCCCGGACGCGCCCGTGGAGACCCTGCCCCTGCTGACGGCGGATGAGCGTCAGTGGGTGCTGGAGGAGTGGAGCGGCGAGACGGGCGACTTCCCGAGCGAACTGCCCTTCCACACGCGCTTCGAGCAGCAGGTGACCCGCACGCCCAAGGCCCCCGCGGTGGTGATGGGCGACACGACGGTGTCCTTCCACCAGCTCAACGTGCGCGCCAACCAGCTCGCCCACTACCTGCGCACGCTGGGAGTGGGGCCCGAGGTGCCGGTGGCGTTCTGCATGGAGCGCTCGCCGGAGGCCATCGTCGCGCTGCTGGGCATCCTCAAGGCGGGCGGCGCGTACGTGCCGCTCGACCCGGCGGCCCCCGCCACGCGCAAGGCCTTCATCCTGGAGAACAGCGGAGCCCCCGTGCTCCTCACGACCCAGGCCCTGGCGGAGACGTGGCAGCCGACGGTGCGCCATGTGGTGCGGCTGGACGCCGAGGCGCGGCGCATCGAAGCGCTGTCGCCGGGCAACCCGCGCACGGACGTGCGGCCGGAGCACCTGGCCTACGTCATCTACACGTCCGGCTCCACGGGCACGCCCAAGGGCGTGATGGTGCAGCACCGCTCCGTGATGCACCTGCACAAGGCCATGAACGACGCCGTCTACCCGCAGGCGCCGCAGGGCATGCGGGTGAGCCTCAACGCGCCCTTCTACTTCGACGCGTCCGTGACCCAGCTCCTCCTGCTGCTGGACGGACACAGCCTGTGCCTCGTCCCGGAGGCCGTGCGTCAGGATCCGGAGGCGATGCTCGCGTGGCTGGAGCACCACCGCATCGACGCGCTGGACGGCACGCCTTCGCAGCTCAAGCTCCTGCTTGACGCGGGGATGCTGGAGCGCGCCCATGTGCCGGGGATCCTCTTCATCGGCGGTGAGGCGATGGATGAGGTCACCTGGCGCACCCTCGCGGGGACGACGCGCACCCGCGCCTTCAACGGCTACGGCCCCACCGAGGGCACGGTGGCCGCCACCACGTGGTGCATCCAGGGCGCGCCGCAGCAGCTGCCCGTCATCGGGCGGCCGCTCCTCAACGTGAGCACGTTCGTCCTCGACGGGAACCTGAACCCCGTGTCCGTGGGCGTTCCGGGTGAGCTGTTCATCGCGGGCGAAGGCATCGCGCGCGGCTACCGCGGGCGCGCGGACCTCACCGCGGAGCGCTTCGTCCCCCACCCGTTCAGCACCGAGCCCGGCGCGCGGCTGTACCGCACCGGCGACCGGGCCCGCTGGCGGCAGGACGGCACGCTCGACTTCATGGGGCGCGTGGACTTCCAGGTGAAGCTGCGCGGCTACCGCATCGAGCTGGGCGAAATCGAAGTCGCGCTGCGTGCGCACCCGGGCATCCGGGACGCCGTGGCCCTGGTGCGCGAGGACGTCCCTGGCATCCAGCGCCTCGTGGCCTACGTGGCCCCCGACGTGGACACCGCTCCGCTTCGCGGCCACCTCCAGCGCTCGCTGCCTGAGTACATGGTGCCCGCGGCCTATGTCGCCCTGCCCGCCCTTCCGCTGACGCCCAACGGGAAGGTGGACCGCGCGGCCCTGCCGGTGCCGGTGGACAGCGGCGCACGGGCCGAGGCCCGCGTGGGACCGCGCGACGCGAACGAGGCACGGCTCGCGCCGCTCTGGGCCCAGGCCCTGGGTGTCGCGGCCGTGGACGTGCGCACCAGCTTCTTCGAGCTGGGCGGCCACTCGCTCCTCGCGGTGCGCCTGCTCGCGGCGGTGAACCGCGAGACAGGCCGCAGGTTTCCGCTGTCGGCCCTCTTCCAGGCCCCCAGCGTGGAGCGGTTCGCGCAGCTCATGAACGAAGCGGAGGGCGCGAGGCCCTTCACGCCGCTGGTGCCCTTCGGCGCGCAGGGCACGGGCAAGGCCCCGCCGTTCTTCTGCGTCCACCCGGTGGGCGGCAACGTGCTCGCCTACGCGGAGCTGGCGCGGCGGCTGGGCCCGGATCAGCCCTTCTACGGCCTCCAGGCCCGCGGCCTGGATGGCGCGAGCGAACCCCTGGGAACCGTGGAGGAGATGGCCGCCACCTACGTGCAGGCGCTGCGCACGGTCCAACCCGCCGGGCCCTACCACCTGGGCGGCTGGTCCCTGGGCGGCGTCATCGCCTACGAGATGGCGCACCAGCTCCGCGCGGCGGGTGAGGAGGTGGCGCTGCTCGCGCTCATCGACTCGTACGTCCCGGAGACCGTCGCGGACTCCGAGCCGAAGCTGGATCGCACCCTGGCGGTGGGCCTGTTCGCGCAGGACCTGATGGGCGTGTCCCTGGCGGACCTGTCCCTGGAAACGGCGGAGCTCGCGACGCTGGAGCCCGAAGTGGCCCTCGCCCGGGTGCTGGAGTCCGCCGCCCACGCCGGGGCCCTGCCGCCCGGTGTGGACAGCGCGAACCCGGCCGCCCTCTTCCGCGTCTTCGAGGCCAACCTCGAAGCGGCCCGCCGCTACCACCCGCCCGCGATGAAGCAGCGCGTGCTGCGAGTCCAGGCGGAGGAGCTCGCGGACACCGGCCCGGGCGACGGCGGCTGGTCCGCGCTCGTCGGCCAGCATTTGGAGTCGCACCGCCTGCCGGGCAGCCACTACACGCTGCTGCGCGAGCCCGTCGTGCAGGCCGTGGCCGACCTGCTGACGAAGGCCTTCCGCGGCCCGCGCGAGGACTGACGGCGGCAGGCCGGCGGGGCCTTCTCAGCAAGGCCCCGCTAGCATCAGCCCGCAATGAGAAACCCCGCTCCCTCCAGTCGAGGGGGCGGGGTTCGTGGACACCGTCACCGGTGGATGAAGCGCGAAGCTACTTGTGCACGTTCGGGGACGGCTCGGAGGCGGGCGCCTTCTCGGCGGGCACGTCGAAGAAGCTGGTGCTGCTGGCCGCGCGCGTCGGCGCCACGTTGTTCTCCAGCGTCTCCGGCACCGGCGGCAGGGCCACGGCCGTCACCCCGGCGCGAGCGGCTTCGGCGGCGCGACGGGCGTTCTGACGACGGCGGAACAGGAAGTAGCCCACGGCCAGCGCCGCCAGCGAGCCCATGACGACGACCTGGCCCTCCTTCAGCTTGCCGATGACCATGTCCAGCTCGCCGCCGAAGTGGAAGCCGAGCCACACGAACACCGGCGCGGAGAGCAGCGCCGCCAGCCCGTCCCACAGGATGAAGCGCCAGTACGCCATGTGCACGGAGCCCGCGGTGAAGTACGTCACCGCGCGCACGCCCGGCATGAAGCGGGCGATCATCACGATCTTCTGGCCGTGCGCGACGAAGAGCGACTCCACCTTCGCGCGCTTCGCCGGCGTGACGATCTTCGCGAAGAAGCCTCCGCCCTTCGCATCCGGGTTGCGTCCCAGCCGCGACCCCAGCCGGCGGCCCGCCAGGTAGATGAGGCTGTCGCCCACCAGGATGCCGACGAAGCCCACCACCATCATCACCGGCAGGCTGGCGGCGCCCTTGTGCGCCAGGAACCCCCCGAGGATGAGGGAGATGTCCTCTGGCAGCGGGACACCCAGGCCACACGCCACCAGGATGGCGAACACCGTCGCATAGGCGATGAGACCCTGGGAGTTACCGAGCAGGTTGGTGAGCAGTTCTTCCACGCGTCGTTCCGTCCAATCACTTCCCGAAGGGTCGCCTGGTATCCACCCGGGCCAGCCCGTTCAGCACCCAGCGAACAACCGGGTGCGCGTCTTGAAAACTCCGGCCGCCAAGCTTCCCACCTCAAGCGCCCCATCCCCACCACGAAAGCCCGTCTCCTCGCGGCTTCCACCCACTCCCACCCACCGTGTGCGCCAGGATGGCTGCCCGTGAGGCTGACTTCCGGCGAAGACAGTAACCACATCCCGTGCGGGTGGCAGTGCCTCCTGCCTTCCCGACCTCCGGGCGCGAGGACGAGGCCTTCCACCCGACACCCGGCGCAGGCGTCAGGCCTAGGCTCCAGTGGACCGCGCGACGAGCGTGCGCAGCATGTCGCGGTTGTCCCGCGCCTTGGCGCCGAAGTGGCTGACGATGCCCATCAGCAGCTTGATGCAGGCCTGGGGCTTCTGGGCGAGCAGCTTCTGGAAGTCCGCGGCGCGGATCTCCAGCGCGAGCACGTCCGTGGAAGCGGTCGCGGTGCACAGCCGCTCCCCCTTCTGCACGAGCGCCAGCTCCCCCAGGGGCTCCCCGACAGTGACTTCGCCCAGGGACACGTCCTCGCCCCCGGGATTGCGGGCGCTCAGCCGCACGGTGCCCTCGCCGACAATCAGCAGCGAGTCACCGGCCTTGCCCTCGGAGAACAGCGCCGTGCCCTTGGGGAAGGCGCGCGACACGGCCGCCGCGGCGAAGATCTGGATGCCGGTGTCGGTGAAGCCCTTGAAGAGCGGACAGGCCTTGAGGGTCGTCTCGGGCGAGAGAGCCATGAGGGTGTTCCTAACACGCACAACGCGCTGTCGTCAGCGGCTCGCGCGGTGTTCGGAAGCGGTGTGCACGTAGTGGAGGGCGGACTGGACCAGGAACTCGCGCTCGCCGTCGGAGAGGGGGCGCTTCACCTTGCCCGGCGAGCCCACCACGAGCGAGCCCGGGGGAATCTTGGTGCCCGGCGTCAGGAGCGTGCCGGCGCCGATGATGCAGTCGTCGCCCACCTCCACCCCGTCCATCAGGATGGCGCCCATGCCCACGAGGACGCGGTGGCCCACGAGGCACCCGTGGAGGATGACCCGGTGGCCCACCGTGCAGTCGTCGCCCACCGTCGTCGAGTCCCCCTGGCTGGTGACGTGCACCATGGTGAGGTCCTGGATGTTGGTGCGCTTGCCGATGCGGATGGCGTTCACGTCCCCGCGCAGCACGGAGTTGAACCAGACGGAGGAGTCCTCGCCCAGCTCCACGTCGCCCACCACCTGGGCGGAGTCCTCGACGAAGCAGCTCGGGTGGACGCGGGGGGACACCCCGCGAAACGGCCTCAACGGCATGGCGGAACCTCCGAGGACGGCGGGGACCAACAGCGGAGCGTCAGGCCTCCGCGGGCACGTGCAGCGGCACCGTGAGCTCCACCGGCGGCGGCGCCACCGTGGGCTCCTTGAGCACCGCCACCTGCTTGCCCTGGAGCTGGTTGGGCGTGGCGCGCTCGATGTGGACCTTCACGAAGGAGCCCGCGGGAGCGTCGCCGTCGAAGTTGACGGTGCGGTTCTCCGGCGTGCGCCCGAAGCGCTTGGTGGCGTCGTAGCGCGAGCGGCCCTCGACCATGACCTCCACGTCCAGGCCCACCTGCGCCTGCGTGTACTCGCCGCTGATCCGCCGCTGCACCTTCTGCAGGCGCTCCAGCCGGGCCACCTTCACCTCGTGCGGCACCGGGCCCCAGTCCTTCTCGCGCAGCGCGGCGCCCGTCTTGGGGCGCGGGCTGTAGACGAAGGAGAACTGGTTGTCGTAGCGCACCTGCTCCGTGAGCTGGAGCGTCATCTCGAACTCCTCCTCGGTCTCTCCGGGGAAGCCCACGATGATGTCGGTGGTGATGGCGATGCCGGGCCGAGCGGCGCGCAGCTTCTCCAGCCGCTCCAGGTACTGCACCACGGTGTAGTCGCGGCGCATCATCTTCAGGATGCGGTCGCTGCCGCACTGCACCGGCAGGTGGAAGTGCGGGGCGATCTTGGGCTGCGTGCGGAACGCTTCGATCAGCTCATCCGACAGGTCATGCGGATGGCTGGTGGTGAAGCGCACGCGCTCGATGCCCGGCACCTCCGCGGTGCGCAGCAAGAGCTGCGCGAAGCTGATGCCGCCCTGGTACGAGTTGACGTTCTGCCCGATGAGCGTGACTTCGCGCAGGCCCACGCGCGCCAGGTCCGCGACCTCCAGCAGCACCTCCGGGAACGCGCGGCTCACCTCGCGGCCACGGGTGTGCGGCACGACGCAGAAGGAGCAGACGTTGTCGCAGCCCTTCATCACGGTGACGAACTCGGTCACCTTGCCCCGGGACGTCTCCGCGTCGGCGCGCGGGAAGACGTACTCCTCGGAGTCCACGAAGGCGGTCTCCACCACGCGCTCGCGCTCTTCCTGCACGCGGCGGATGACGTCCGGCAGCTTCGCGATGTTGTCCGGGCCGAAGACGAAGTCCAGGTAGGGCACCTTCTTCAGCAGCTTGTCCTTCTCCTGCTGGGCCACGCACCCGCCCACGCCCAGGATGGCGCCGCGACTGGCCTTCACCGCGCGGTAGCGCCCCAGCGCGGACAGCATCTTGTCCTCGGCCTTCTCCCGGATGGAGCAGGTGTTGAGGATGATGAGGTCCGCGTTCTCCGGCTCCGGCGTCGGGACGTAGGACATCGTCGACAACGCTTCGCTCATGCGGAGCGAGTCGTTGACGTTCATCTGACAACCGAAGGTGTGGATGAAGTAGCGCTTCATGGGTTGGCCTTGAGGGAAAACGGGCCCTTATGCGATGCCCGGCCGCGGAATGCAACCGGGCGGACGGGCTGGTTCATCCCCGGCTGAGCACCTTCGTGAGCCGGGTGTGCAGGGCGACCAGCGTGGCTTCGTGCTCCCGGAGCAGCGCCACCGTCTCCGCACCGTAACGCCGGCTGAGCGCCTCCGTGTGACGCTCCTGCTTCTGGAGCTCGTCCCGGACGCGCTGGCGCAGTGCGTCCACCTCCGGCCCGCGGGCCGCCTCCAGCTCCGTGAGCTTCGACTGGAGCCGCTGGAGCGTCCACCGCCGCCCGCCAAAGGCCCGGAGCACGGACAGTCCCCACTCCACCGCCTTGAGGTCCAGCCCGCTGGCGGCGAGCGCCTCCGTCTGCGCGCGGGCCATGGCCTCCGGACGGACATCCGCCTCCACGTGGGCCAGGAAGGTCTCCTGGTAGCGGACCAGGGCGTCGAGCATCCCCTTGTCCACCGGCCGGGAGGCCATGCGCAGCGTGCGGTCGTCGGCGGCGTCGAAGTCCGGGCCGGTCTCCACGTTGCGGACGTCCAGGTAGTCGTCGAAGAGGGACGGAGCCATGGGGGAAGCCTCGGGGGAAAGGGGGTTCAGGTGGGGACGAGCTGATCCGCGATGCGGCTCAGGTCCGACACGGACGTCACGACCACGGCCTGGTGACAGTGCTTCTCGTAGGTGAGCATCTCGCTGTCGCCGATGCCCCAGTTGCCGCGCTCCTCGGGGCAGATCCACAACAGCCGCTTCGCCTTGCGGCGCAGGTCCTTGAGGGCCCACGCGTTGCTCGCGTTGTAGTTGTTGCGACCGTCGCCAATGATCATCACGGTGGTGCGGCGGGTGATGCTGCCCAGGTGATCGCGCGTGAAGTCCGCCAGCGCGCGGCCGTAGTTGGAGTTCGCGCTCATGGACACCGTGCGCCCGGCGGTCGCCGCGTCGATGGCCTCGCTCACGTCCAGGTCCTTGAAGAAGTGCGTCACCTCTCCAATGTCGGACACGAAGACGAACGAGCGCACGCGCACGAATAGCGACTGCAGCGTGTGCATGAACAGCAGCATCATCCGCGACGCGTTCCGCACGGAGTCGGAGACGTCGCAGAGCACGACGAGCTCCGGGCGCTCGGGCCTGCGGCGGCGGAACTGCGGCACCATGGGGATGCCGTCCCACGGCATGTTCCGGCGCAGCGTGCGGCGCACGTTGAGCGAGCCCCGACGGTGCGAGCGCTGCTTGCGGATGAGCCGGCTCTTGAGCTTCTCCGCCAGCGTGCGCACTGCGGCCTCCATCTGGTCCACCTCCGCCTGGGTGAGCAGGTGGAGCGGCTTCTCCAGCACGGAGTCCGTGCGGCGGCGGATGCGGGCCTCGGACTGACGCCGCACCTCAGCGCGCGCGGCGTCTTCAATCTTGCGCATCGCCGCCGCGACGTGGCGCGAGACGATCTCGATGCCCTCCGCGCTCAGCCCCCGCGCGTGCAGCTCGTCCTCCATGGACTTGAGGTCCGAGCGCGCCCGCTCCATGCCCGCGCCCGCGAGCAGCCGCCGCGTGAAGAACCCCGTCTGCAGCGGGCTCTCCAGTTGCCCCAGGTCGAGCTGGAGTGAGGCCTGCCGGAAGATCTGCGCCAGCCGCGCGCGGTCACCCGCGAGGATGGCCTGGGCCAGCGGGGACATCTCCGGCGCGAGCAGGTTCATCTGGTAGACGACCATCTTCAGCAGGTCGCCCTCCAGGTAGCCCTCGTCCTCCAGCTGCTTCGCCAGCGATTCGTCCAGGGCCTCGAACGAGCGGGCCGCGCCGGAGAAGTAGAAGTCGAACGCGCGGAGGAAGGTGTCCACGTCCAGCTCGCGCTTCACGAGCGTGGTGCGCAGCACGGCGCGGAACAGGTTCCGGTCCTCGAGCCCCACCTCGGCGGTGGCGCGCAATGCGTCCTGCACCTCGGACGTGCTGACGCGCACGCCGTTCTGGCGGAGGACCTCGGCGAACTCGACGATGCGGGCGTCCATGGTGAAGGCGGCCTTGCGTCCCTTTCCCTGCGCTACCGTTCGAACGACATGACGGCTTCCACGTGGTGCGTCTGGGGGAACATGTCCACCACCTGGAGCGCCACGGGCTTGTAACCCGCCTCCACCAGCCCCGCCGCGTCGCGCGCCAGCGAGGCCGGATCGCACGCCACGTACACCACCCGGCGCACGTTCAACGCGCGCATCCACTTCGCCAGGCCCGGCGCCCCGGCGCGCGGCGGATCCGCGAGGCACAAGTCAAACGTCCGCCCCTCCGCCACCAAGCCGTCGCACACCTTGCGCGCGTCGCCCTGGATGAAGCGCACGTTGCCCACCCCACCCTCGCGGGCGCTGCGCTGGGCCAGCTCCACGCCCACCGGCGAGGACTCCACCCCCAGCACCGACGCGGCCGTGCCCGCCAGCGGGAAGGTGAAGTTGCCGTTGCCCGAGTACAGCTCCAGCACCGAGTCCGTCTCCCGCGCGCCCAGCTCCTGGATGGCGGAGGACACGAGCCCCACGTTGGCCTCCGCGTGCGCCTGGGCGAAGGCATCCGGCCGCAGGTACACCGGCACCTCCGGCCGCAGGGGCGACAGCGAGCGCAGCACCGGCTTGCCCACGAGCCGCGCGGAGCCCTCCTTCGGCACCAGCACCGCGCCCTCCAGCCGCAGCGCGCGCACGGCGGCCTCCGCGGCCTCCAGGTGCCGCGCCGTCACCGGCCCGGAGAGGTTCACCGCGAACGCGGCCTTGTCCCCTTCCGCGAGCAGCAGCACCTCCTCCGTGTCCTTCGCCAGCGGCTTGAGCAGCGGGGCCAGCTTCCCCGGCAGCGCGGTCAGCACGGGCGTGAGCGCGGGGCACACGTCCACCGGGACGCGCTCATGCGTGCGCCGGCCGAAGTAGCCGAGCGCCCCCTTGCCCGCCCCGTGCAGCACCGCGCGGCGCCGGTAGCCCCAGTCGCGGGGCGCCACCATCAGCGGCCGCACCGTGAAGCCGGTACGCGGCAGGTGGCCCAGGTGCTCCAGCGTGGAGAGGACGATCTCCTGCTTCGCGGACCGCTGCGCGGACACGCCCAGCTCCAGCCAGTCACAGCCGCCGCAGGCCTCGGAGTAGACGCAGCGCGAGGTGACGCGCTCGGCCCCGTCCGCGAGCACCTGCCGCAGCTGCCCGCGCAGCACCCGGCCGTGGGACTCCAGGAGGACGCGCACGGTGTCACCCGGGAAGGCGCCGGGCACGAAGACGGTGCGGCCCTCCCACGAGGCCACGCCCTCGCCGAGCTGGCCCAGCCGTTCAATCGTCAATTCGATGGGGGTCTCTGGCAGCGTCAGCATGCAGGCGCTCTCAAGGGGACGCCTGGGACGGCCGCCCTACTTCCGGGTCGCGCTGCCACGCTCGTCCGCCGGCAGGGCTTCCCGCAGGCGCTCCACGAACGCTTCAATGCGCGACCGCTTGTCGTCATCAACGTCCACGAACTCCACCGCCATCCCCGGAACCTCTCCAGGAGCCCCGGGGCCCGTCGTTCCCTGTGCGTTGGTGCGGGTCACCTTCCCCACCAGGTCCACCGGGAAGCTGGCGCCCGGCAGCGACACCAGCAGGCGCACCGCGGTGCCCACCGGCAGGGGCTGCTGCGTATTGATGTACAGCCCGCCGCGCGACAGGTTCACCGCCCAGTCCGTCACGAAGCCCGCCACCGTGCGGTAGGCCACGGGCAGCTCGTGGTCGATGCGGTGGGCTCTCGGCGCGGGGACGTGCTTTTCCTGGGGGTCGGCCATGATGCGCTCCGCTTTTTTCCGAGGGGGCAAGGTGCCTTCCGTCCCTGGGGAACGGAAGGGCACCCTAGCCCGGGAGGCTCAGAACTTCATCTCACGAAGGTCGGGCGCGATCTTCAGCTTCGGCTCCGTGAGCTGCTGCACCCGCTCCACCGTCAGTCCGGGTGCCAGCTCCCGGAGGACCAGCCCCTCCGGCGTGACGTCCAGGAACGCGTGGTCGGTGACGATGTGGTGCACGCACTTGAGGCCCGTCAGCGGCAGCGAGCACTTCTTCAAGATCTTGGGCTGCCCGTCCTTGTTGGCGTGCTCCATGGCCACGTAGATGCGCTTCGCACCCACCGCCAGGTCCATGGCGCCGCCCATGCCCTTGACCATCTTGCCGGGGATCATCCAGTTGGCCAGGTCGCCTTCTTCACTGACCTCCATGGCGCCCAGCACGGCCAGGTCGATGTGGCCGCCGCGGATCATCCCGAACGAGAGCGCGGAGTCGAAGAAGGCGGAGCCCTTCACCACCGTCACCGTCTCCTTGCCCGCGTTGATGAGGTCCGGGTCCTCGCTCCCCTCCTCCGGGTACGGCCCGATGCCGAGCAGGCCGTTCTCCGACTGGAGCACCACCTCCACCCCGGGCGGGATGTAGTTGGGCACGAGCGTGGGGATGCCGATGCCCAGGTTGACGTAGAAGCCGTCCTTCAGCTCCTGGGCAATGCGCTGTGCAATCTGTTCACGTGACAGGGGCATGGCTTTAGGACGCCTTCTTGCGGACGGTCCGCCGCTCGATCCACTTGTGGAGGTTCTTCGCCTGCACGATGCGGTGCACGAAGATGCTCGGGATGTGCACCAGGTCCGGATCCAGCTCCCCCGGCTGCACGATGTGCTCCGCCTCCACGATGGTGACCTTCGCCGCCATGCACATCATCGGGGAGAAGTTCCGCGCCGTCTTGTGGAACACCAGGTTGCCCCAGGTGTCCGCCTTGTACGCGTGGATGATGGCGAAGTCCGCCTTGAGCGGCGTCTCCAGGACGTGCAGTCGCCCGTCGATGATGCGCGACTCCTTGCCCTCCGCCACCTGGGTGCCCGCGCCCGTCGGCGTGAAGAACCCGCCGATGCCGCAGCCCCCCGCGCGGATGCGCTCCGCGAGCGTGCCCTGCGGATTCAGCTCCACCTCCAGCTCGCCGGAGAGGAACTGCCGCTCGAACTCCTTGTTCTCCCCCACGTAGCTGGCCACCATCTTCTTGACCTGCTTGTTCTGCAGCAGGACGCCCAGGCCCAGCTCCGTGGTGCCACAGTTGTTGGAGATGATGGTGAGGCCCTTCACGTTCTTCTTGTGAAGGGCTTCGATGAGGTTCTCGGGGTTGCCGCACAGCCCGAACCCACCACTCATGAGGGTGATGTTGTCCGGGATGTCGGCGACCGCCTCCTCCGCGCTCGCATAGACCTTGTTCATCCGTGCGCCCTCAGCGCTCGACCATCAGCGCGATGCCTTCGCCGCCGCCGATGCACAGCGACGCCACGCCCCGCTTCTTGTCCTGGTCCTTCATCGTGTGCAGCAGCGTGACGAGCACGCGCGCACCGGAGGCGCCAATGGGGTGGCCGAGCACCACCGCGCCGCCGCGCACGTTCACCTTCGACGGGTCCAGGCCGAGGATGCGGTTGTTGGCGACGGACACCACCGCGAACGCCTCGTTGATCTCCCAGAGGTCCACGTCCTTGGCCGTCAGCGACTGCTTCTTGAGCAGCGTGTTGATGGCGTCCGCCGGCGCGATGGTGAACTCCACCGGCTTGCGGGCCGCCTGCGCGTAGCCCTTGATGCGGCCCAGGATGGTGCGGCCTTCCGCCTTCGCCTTCTCCTCGCTCATCAGCACCAGTGCCGCGGCGCCGTCGTTGATGGAGGACGCGTTGGCGGCCGTCACCGTGCCGTCCTTCTTGAACACCGGCTTCAGGGTGGGGATCTTCTCCGGCCGGGCGTTCTTCGGGCCCTCGTCCTCGGAGACCGTGACGAACTCGTCCGGCTTCTTGCCGGGGATCTGCACGGGGACGATCTCCGAAACGAAGTGGCCGTCCTTCTGGGACTGGATGGCGCGGCGCGTGGACTCCAGCGCGAACTCATCCTGCTGCGAGCGGCTGATGTCCTGGCTGGTGGCACAGGCCTCGGCACAGATGCCCATGTGGACGTTGTCATAGACGTCCCAGAGGCCGTCCAGGATCATCGCGTCCTTGAACTCCACGTTCCCCATGCGGGCGCCGCCGCGCATCGTGTGGCTGACGTAGGGCGCGTTGCTCATGGACTCCATGCCGCCCGCGACGATGACGTCCGCGTCGCCCAGGGCGATGGACTGCGCCGCGGCCATCACGGCCTTGAGGCCGGAGCCACAGACCTTGTTCAGCGTGACGGCCGGCACGGTCTCCGGGAGGCCCGCGAAGATGGCCGCCTGACGGGCCGGGGCCTGGCCCACGCCGGCCTGGAGCACGTTGCCCATGATGACTTCCTGAACGGCCTCCGGCTTCACGCCCGCGCGCTCCAGCGCCGCCTTGATGGCGATGGCGCCCAGCTGGGGAGCGGTGAGCTTGGACAGGGCGCCCTGGAAGGAGCCGATGGGGGTACGGGCCGCGCCCACGATGACGACTTCACGAGCCATGGAACTGCCTCCTGGAAGGGACTTCGCTAACAGCGCCGGACGCCCATATCACGGGGCGTTTCGGCCGAATCAAATGGAAACGGCCGGGCTCCCACTGGGGAACCCGGCCGCTATTCACGTCATGACGTTGGGCTGATTACTTCTTCAGCTTGGAGGCCATCACGTCGCCCAGGCGGGCCTTGGAGCCTTCGGCCTGCTTGCGCAGGTACTCGCGGTAGTCCTCGCCCTCGCCGATGAGGGCCTTGATGGACAGCGCGACCTTCCGGTCCGGGGTGTTGATGTCGATGATCTTCACTTCGACATCCTGGCCTTCCGTCACCACGTCGCGGGGGTTCTCCACGCGCTCTTCCTTCAGCTCGGAGACGTGGACGAGGCCCTCGATGCCCGGCTCGATCTCCACGAACGCGCCGAAGTCGGTGACCTTCGTGACCTTGCCCTTCACGCGGCTGCCCACGGGCAGGCGCTCGGACAGGGTCTCCCAGGGGTCCGGCTGGAGCTGCTTGATGCCCAGGCTGAAGCGCTCGTTCTCGACGTCGATGTTGAGGACGACCGCCTCGACCTCGTCGCCCTTCTTGAACATCTCGCCCGGGTGCTTGATGCGCTGGGTCCACGAGATGTCGGACACGTGCACCAGGCCGTCCACGCCCTCCTCGACGCCGACGAACACGCCGAAGTCGGTGACGTTGCGGATCTGGCCCTTGATGACGGAGCCGATCGGGTACTTGTCCTCGAGCAGCGTCCAGGGGTTCTGCTCGATCTGCTTCATGCCCAGCGCGATGCGCTTGGCCTTGGGATCGATGTCGAGGACGACGGCCTCAACAACCTGGCCGACCTCCAGGATCTTGGACGGGTGCTTGAGACGCTTGGTCCAGGACATCTCGCTGACGTGGACGAGGCCTTCCACGCCCTGCTCGATCTCGATGAACGCGCCGTAGTCCGTGATGGACACGACCTTGCCGCCCACGCGGGTGCCGACCGGGTACTTCTCGTCGGCGCGGTGCCACGGGTCCTCCTGGATCTGCTTGAGGCCCAGGCTGACGCGCTCCTGCGTCGGGTCGAACTTGAGGACGACCACGCGCACTTCGTCACCGACGTTGAACATCTCGCTGGGGTGACCGATGCGGCCCCAGGACATGTCGGTGATGTGCAGCAGGCCGTCGATGCCGCCGAGGTCGATGAAGGCGCCGTAGTCCGTGAGGTTCTTGACCACGCCCTTGAGGACCGCACCCTCCTTCAGGTTCTTGAGGGTCTCCTTCTTCATCTCCTCGCGCTGCTTCTCAAGCAGGACGCGACGAGAAAGCACGATGTTGCCGCGCTTCTTGTTGAACTTGATGACCTTGAACTCGAACTCCTTCGAGATGTACTGATCAAGGTTGCGCACCGGGCGGATGTCCACCTGGCTGCCGGGGAGGAACGCCTTCACGCCGATGTCGACGGAGAGGCCGCCCTTCACGCGTCCGACGATGGTGCCCTTGACGATCTCGTCGCGCTCGCAGGCGGCGGAGATTTCGTCCCAGATGCGCATCTTGTCGGCCTTCTCCTTGGAGAGGACGACCATGCCGGTGTCGTTCTCGCGGCTCTCCAGGAGGACCTCGACGGGGTCGCCGGCCTTGACCGTGACCTCACCGCGGGGATTGGTGAACTCGGAGATCGGGACCTGACCCTCGGACTTGTAGCCGATGTCGACGATCGCGAAATCCTTCGTCACCTGCACGACCGTGCCCTTGACGATTTCGCCTTCCTTCAGGATTCCGTCGCCACCACGCTCCTTGAGCGAGGCCTCGAACATCGCCGCGAAGTCTTCGTCACCGCCGTCGATCTGCTGGTTCACGTTCTGCTGCATGAAGTGGAAGTCCTTGGAAACGGTACAACTGCCCCCTGTTTGAGAGGTGTTCGCAACCGCCTGCGGGGAGCAACCGGAAGCTGCGGGTGTCCCTCCAATAGGGACCTGAGGCTTTGCTGAGGCCGCGCACCCTAGACACCGGATATTCCGGGAGTCAAGCCGTGCCCCGCCTCATGTGCTGATCCGTGGAAGGTGTGGACCGGTTCTGTCAACCCGGTAGTCCGTGCCTGCCTGGACGCCCTTCCTAACACCGAACACGCTTCCCGGCAGCCGGAGGGGCACTACTTTTATGAACGTTCGCCCCCCTGCGCACCCCTGTCTCTTATACACCTCTGACGCTGCCGACGAACTCTAGGGTGTAGGTCTCGGTCGTC
>NZ_RAWA01000139.1 GCF_003611675.1 Corallococcus sp. CA053C | reverse complement strand
GGGTGGGAACGTTGGGGCGGGGCGCTTCTCTTGCGAGGTCCCCATGACAATCCCTCTCCGGACGCTGTTGGCCATCCTGGTGCTCCAGCTCCTCCCCGGCTGCGAGGACACGCCCCCGCGCCCCTCCTTCGACGCGGGGACCCCGGACGCCGGCCCCTATGTCTGGGACGGCACGTACACGGAGCTCGAGGAGCACGGAGACTGGGTGGACCGGGGCCCCTTCGCGCCATGTGGCTTCGACTCGCGGGACGCGTCCGCCACCGCCTGCGAGGAGCTGCCCCGCTTCGATGTCTCGAAGTGCGACCCGGCCGCCCTCGCCATGCTCCCCCAGGAGGGCATCTATCTGGCCAACACCCGGTCCGAGCGACGCCTGGAGGACGGCGGCGTCCGGGTCTCCAGTGGCCCCGTCGGCTTCCAGCTCCGCGACGACGGTGGCACGAGCACGCTGTTCGACGAGCCGCTCCGCTTCCGCGACACGCAGGACGGGCGCTTCTCCCTCATCGGGACGAACACGCGCACCAGCCTCACCATGGCCCTGGTGGGCTGCCAGACGCCCGCGCCTGACGTCATCACCGGCTGCTTCGCCTCCTGTCGCCGGGGGACGCTGTCGCAGCACGGCACCTTCGAGGCCCACCGCGTCGCCCACCAGGCGGGCGAGCCCGAGTCCTCCGGAGGGCTGACGCTGCTCTCGGAGCGTCACGTCGCGCAGGGGCACGCCGTGGATGTCTATGTCACCCTGGGCCACGCCTACGTCGTCTCAATGCCGTACGAGGGCCGAGAAGGCGGGCTCACCGTCTTCGACGTGCGCGACCCGAAGAATCCCATCCTCACGGCGTCCATCAGCCTGCCCGGGGAAAGACTCTGGAACGGTGTCTGGGCCTGGGAAAATGCCCTCTACGTGGCCAGCAGCAGCCAGGGCGTGCTCGTCTACGACCTCTCCAACCCCGCGCAGCCTGCCTTCGTGCGAAGCCTGCCGACGGGGACCTTTGGCGCCCACACGGTGCTCGTCGACGGCGGGCGGCTCTACGCCATGGTCCCCAACACCGGCACCTACGTCTACGACGTGTCCCAGCCGCTTGCGCCCGTACTGCGCACCGTCATCACCATCCCCGGGGACTTCGACTCCGGGGGGCCGCATGACGCGTTCGTGTATGAGAACCGGCTGTACATCAGCAACGCCTTTGGCGGCTACGGCGTGATGGATGTCACCGACCTGGAGGACGTGCGGTACCTGGGCCTGTACCCGCGCCCGGACTTCGGCTTCGCGCACCACAGCGCGGTGGGGACCTTCGCCGGACGCACCCTCGCCTTCGAAGGGGGAGAGTTCCACAGCTCCCACCTGCGCGTGCTCGACGTCACCGACCCGGCGCGCATCGTGAAGCTGGGCGAGTTCCGGATGCGGCCCGTCACGTCCATCCACAACCTCATCCTGCGCGGCACCCGCCTCTACGTGGCCTGGTACCACGAGGGCCTGCGGGTGCTGGACGTGTCCAATCCCACGCGGCCCACGCAGGTGGCGCATTACAACACCTTCCGGGAGAGCGACCCGTCCCGGGGCGACAGCCTCTTCGAGGGCGTCTTCGGCGTCCGCGTCCCCGGCGACGGCCACGTGTACGTCGTGGACTCGTCGCGGGGACTGCTCGTCTTCAACGAGCTGTGACCGCGGGCAGCGGCGGCCCCGTCGTGCTCCCGCCTCGTCTTCAGAGCACCTGGCGCACGGCCTCGTCGAGCTTCGCCTTCGGCACCGCGCCGACAATCTGTTTCACCACCTTGCCGCCCTTGAAGAACAGCAGCGTGGGCATCGCCCGGATGCCGTACTGCTCCGGCGTCACCGGATGGTCGTCGACGTTGAGCTTGGCCATCTTCATCCGGCCCTTGTACTCGGATGCGAGGGATTCAATGACCGGCGCGATGACCCGGCACGGCGGGCACCACGTGGCCGTGAAATCCACCAGCACCGGCTCCGACGCGTCCAGCACCTCGCGCTGGAACTCCGCGTCTCCCAATTCAATGACGTTCCCCGCCATGTTCCATCCTCCGTGAAGGCCGCCCGTCACACCGGACCGTGCCTGGTTCACCGGAAGGATGTAATCGCGGGCAGGAGCCGGGACGAGGGCCCCGCGTGAAACGCATTGTTCCGCCAGGAGCCCCTAACCCTCCTCCCACGGGAGCGCCTCGCCGCGCTCGGACAGCAGGTCCAGGAAGGCTCGCACCTTGAGGGGGAGCTGCCGGCTGCTCGGATAGACGGCGAAGAGGGGCAGGCCCGGGGGCGTGTCCGACGCGAGCACCGGGACGAGCAGTCCCGCGCGCACGTCATCCGCCACGAGCGAGGCCGGCAGTCGCACGATGCCCAGGCCCGCGCGCGCCGCCGCCTGCCCCGCGCGAACGCTCGGCACGCGCAGGCGACCTGATACCGGCACCGTGCGCGCGGCCTTGCCCTCGCCGAAGAACCACACCTCGTCGGAGCCGGGCTCGGCCAGGAGGACGCACTCGTGGGCTTGCAGCTCCTCGGGTGACTGGGGCGTGCCGTGGCGGCTGAGGTAGGCGGGGCTCGCATAGCAGCCCGTGCGCACCCGCCCGAGCCTGCGTGCCACCAGCGACGAGTCCGCGAGCGGCCCGGTGCGCAGCGCCAGGTCGTACTCCTCCGCGACGAGATCCACGTGCGTCTGTGCGAGCGACACCTCCACGCGCAGTCGGGGTTGGCGCAGGAGGAGCTCCGCGATGACGGGCGTGAGCAGCTCGCCGAGCAGGGACAGGGTCGCGATGCGCAGCGTCCCCTGGGGCGTGCCGCGCGACTCGCTCAGCGTGGCATTCACCTCGCGGGCCTCGGCGACGAGCCGCGCGCAGTGGGCGTGGTACTCGCGGCCCGCCTCGGTGAGCCGCAGCCGCCGCGTGTTGCGCTCGAGCAGCCGGATCCCCAGTCGCTCCTCCAGGGCGGACAGCCGCCGGCTCACCGTGGACTTGCGCAGGCCCAGGCGCTCCGCCGCGGACGTGATGCCGCCCGTCGTCACCACCTCGGCGAAGAGGAGCATGTCATCCAGCAGCGGGGGACTCGAAGCCACGGGGAAAGCCTATGCGGAGGGGAGGGTGGGCGCGAGGAGACCGATTCCGCGTGGCCGGACGCCGGGAGCCGGGGTCTTCCAGGCTCGCGTGCCAAGTCACGGCGCATGGAGGCCGGTGCCCCGCCGGAGGGTGTGGCGGGAAGCGCCGGCCCGAGAAGGGGAGTTCCGGATGAAGGCGAACCGCTGGCTGTTGCTGGGGGCCCTGGGTGTGGCGCTCGGTGTCGTGGGATGTACGGGTGAGGCCGGCAACCCGCCGAATCCCCCGGCCACCGTGGATGCCGGGACGAAGGACGCGGGGCCGTCCCTTCCCCCCGACGCGGGGCCGGGCTCGCTCTGCATCGCCGAGGGCGTGACGTGCAGCAAGGACTCCGGCGCCCAGTGCTGTACGGGCCTCTGTACGGACTCGGGTGTCTGTCCGGCCCCGAGCTCCCAGTGCACCGCCGCGGGCAACGCCTGCACGAGCGGCATCGAGTGCTGCACGAACAGCTGCCTGGACGGGAAGTGCTCCTCGCTGCAGTGCCTGGACGTGGGCACCGCCTGCGCCAGCGCGGAGGCGTGCTGCACCAAGGTGTGCGGCACGGACGGCAAGTGCGCGGCGCTGCCGCCCGGCACCAGCACCAGCACCTGCAAGGTGCCGGGGCAGGCGTGCACCGGCGCGGGGGACTGCTGCTCCAACAACTGCCAGGGGGGCGTCTGCAAGCAGGCGTATTCGTGCCAGGCCAACAACGACCTCTGCATGAAGGGGGCGGATTGCTGCGGGGGTGTGTGCTCGCAGGAGAACACCGGCACGCCGGGGCGCTGCGTGACGGTCAGCGGTGGCGGCGCGGGCAACTGCCTGCAGGACGGCAACCCGTGCACGGGCTCCAGCAACTGCTGCTCGCGCACGTGCGTGGACCTGGGCTTCGGGACGACGGTGTGCCAGCCGGTGGGCGGCTGCCGCCCCACGGGGGACTACTGCACCAACGACGGCGCGTGCTGCGGCGGTGAGAAGCTGTCCAACGCGGTGGACTGCCGCGCGAGCCGCTGTGACAAGCCGAATGGCTGCAACCCGGTGGGCAACATCTGCGGCAGCGGCCAGCTGCCCGACGGCGGCATCATCGACGTGAACGCCCGCGAGGCCTGCTGCGACGGTCAGAAGGCCGTGTGCAAGGTGGACTCCTCCGGCGTGCCGCGCTGCTTCGGCGGGTGCCCCAACAACAACTGCCCGGCCGGCTGCCCCACGGGCTACACCGGCGAGGCGCCGTGCTGCATCGCGCAGGCGCAGGAGTGCCAGTTCTCCGACCAGTGCTGTGGCGGCGCGCGCTGCCTGCCCGGTGCCAATGGCGGTCTCACCTGCCAGACGGTGACGTGTGATCCGGTGGGCGCCGAGTGCAATCCGCAGAACTCGCAGTGCTGCACCGGCACCGCGTGCGTGAGCGTCTCCGAGCTCACCTATGCCTGCCGGCCCGCGCTCACGTACCCGGATGGCGGCACGGTCACCCCGGATGCGGGCACGGGCGGTACGACGGACGCGGGCACCTGCGCCGCGAACGGCAAGGCCTGCGGCTCCGGTGCGGCCTGCTGCTCCGGCATCTGCAACAGCGGCACGTGCGCGGCGCCCAGCGTCTGCCAGCCCCAGGGACAGACCTGCACGTCGCCGGCGGACTGCTGCGCCGGGCTCGGCTGCCGCATCCCGGGTGGCAGTGTCAGTGGCACCTGCGAGTCGGGGTCGACGTGCTCCGCGGCAGGCCAGGCGTGCTCGCCCACCAACCCGTGCTGCACGAACCTCCAGTGTGGGACGGCCGCGGGGGATGCGTGCGACGGGACCACGCCGTGCACGTGCTTTGGGATCATCGGCTGAGTCCCTCGTGTCATCGCGCTGCCTCCACCCCACGGCCCTGGGCGTGGAGGCAGCGCGGTGCCCGACCTCAACTCACGAGTTGAGAGGGCAGGCTGAAGGAGATCCACGGGAGGCGAGCGGCTTCGATCGCCTCCTTGACCCGCTTGTGGACCAGCACGGCGCCGGAGGACTCCGCGAGGCGGAACATCAGGGCTCCGCCCGTGCGCGTCGGGTCGATCTTCAGCGAGTCAATTGAAGCGTCAATGTGGCGCGACGCGTTCTCGGGGGCGTAGCGCGTGCCGCGTGGATCGGCCGCCGGGAGCCTCCCGATGATGTTGAGGGCCTTGTAGCCGCCCAACCGCGTCCGGCCGTCTTCGCTGACGAGCACCACGTCATATGCGTCGATGTTCGAGACGCCGGCTGCCTTGAGGACGTCGAAGAGCGCGTTGCTGACGATGGGCGGGGTGCCGAACCAATGCAGGGGCGCAGCGGCCTCGTAGCCGGTCAAGATCTCCACTTCGATGGGCTCGCCCGGTGCGGCCATGAAGCGCCGGCCGAGCGCCCAGCCCTCGTCGTCATTCGGATCAGGCAGCGAGTACAGCAGCATGCCGCGCGGGTTCGCGCGCCCGATGACGAAGTACTCGGCGGAATCGTCGGGGGGCGTGCTCATGCGGAATCTCCGTCAACAAGGCCGCTGTGCGCGGGGAAGCACAGTGTGGCACCTACGGGAGGATGAAGTCCCGGGGACGCAGGGGCTCGGGCTGGGGCTCTCCCAGGGCCTCCAGCAGGTTGATCTCCGCCGTGCGGACCATGGCGAGCAGCGGCAGGTCGTTGGGTGCTTCCCCGAAGGGCTCCTCCAACTCGTCGCTCAAGAGGTCCAGGCCGAAGAAGGTGTAGGCAATCATCGCCGAGAGCACGGGCGCGAACCAACCCATCGCCTCGGCGAGCCCGAAGGGCAGCAGCAGGCAGAAGAGGTACGCGGTGCGGTGCAGGAGCACCGTGTAGGCGAAGGGCAGCGGGGTGAGGCGGATCCGCTCGCAGGCGGTGAACACGCTCATCATGGCGTGCACCCGCTCGTTCAATGCGCCCCACGTGATGTCGGTGAGCCGGCCCTCCCGGAGCAGTCTGGCCAGCTCGACCTGATGCTCACGCAGGAGGGCGTTCGGACGATTGCCGCTGGTCAGCACGCGCGCGCGTTCGGACTCCGGGACGAAGCGGGAGATGTCCTCCGCGGCGTCGTGTCCCCGCAGGTGCGCGGCGAGCGCATGCGCGAAGGCGATGCTGCGGTGCACGAGCCTCCGCGCCGCCTGCCGACCCGCGACGGGCAGGTCGGCGTGCCCGTCGTCCAGCAGCGCGATGGCCGCGTGGGTGAACGCGCGCAGCTCGATGATGAGGGCGCCCCACTGCTTGCGCGCCTCCCACCACCGGTCGTAGCAGGCGTTGTTCCGGAACCCGAGGAAGATGGAGAGCGCGATGCCCAGCAGGGACAGGGGCGCGGGCGAGGTGACCGGGAGCCGCAGGTATCCCTGCTTGAGCGTCAGGACGACGAGGCAGGCGAGCGCCGCGATGCCCAGCACGTGAGGCAGGACGCGCGGCAGGATGGTGCCGCGCACGACGAAGAGCAGACGGAAGAAGCCAGGACGGGGACGGACGATCACGAGCGGAACCTCGTGCTCCAAATCCCCGCGGGCCGCAAGCGCGTCGTACGCCCCGTAGCAGCGAGCCACGCGCCGGGTTCAGCGGGTTGCACGGGCGGCTGAAGGGCGTCCCATCTGGACTGGTGACGGGTGGTTGCTATGGTCCAGGTCCTATGCGGAAGTCCCTACCTGGGAAGTGGTTGTTGCTCAGCGCGTTGCTCGCTGGAGCCGCGCTGGCGGAGGGCCGTGAGCCGCTCGGCATCCGGACGCTCTTCCTGTCGGACCATCCTGATGCCGCGCCTCAACGTGTCTACGTGAAAGGGCAGGTGGTGACGACCCTTCGCTTCGAGCAAGCGGTGGATGCGGCACGGACGCGTCTGGTGGGAGGGGAAGGCCGGTTCGAGCCCGTGGGCATCGTCGGTCGGAAGGTCATCCTGGAGCCTCGTCAGGACCTGGATTCGGAGGAGGGATTTTCCCTGATGGTGACCCTGTCCGACGGACGTGAAGTGCCTTTCCTCCTTCGCCCCGCTGGGCACCGGGGCGGACGGAGTGCGGACCAGCAACTCGATGTCTTCGAAGATCGCGTGAGCTGCGAAGCCCTGGGGGCCGCGCTTCGCGACGCGGAAATGGAGAACAAGACCTTGCGCGCCGACAACGAGCGGCTCCGCAAGGAAGAAGGTTCCGAGGACCATGCGCTGGCGGCACTCCTTGCGGCAGGCGCCGTGGCCCAGACGCCCTTCGTGCTCGCGGACCACTTCTCCGGGAAGGACGAAGGCGCGGCGTTGGATGGATCGCTCTTCCGGGGAAGCGGCAAGGCCGCGGTCGTCTTCAAGGTGAAGAACCTCGATGCCACCCACCCCTGGAGCGTGAAGTCCGTGCGTCTGGTGGGACTCTCGGACGCGAGGGAACGCGCCGTGGCGCTGCGGTCATCGTCGGCGGTCATCGAGCCAGGAACATCCGGCGTGCTGGCGCTGGTCGTGGATGCAAGCGCGTTCCTGGACGAAGGCACGCTGACGTCCCTGTTCCTGGAGGTGTACCGGCAGGACGGGCTTCGGCAGGCGATGGTTCAACTGGATCCGGACCTGATCGGAAAGTAAGAGCGACCGGATGAACTCCCGTGAATGCGCGTTCCTGGGGTGTGTAGGACTGCTGGGATTGTCGTTGGGCTGTGCCACGACACCTGGCGAGGTCCGACTCCGCGCCGACGGCACGCCCCTGTCAGAGAAGTGCCCGGAGAAGTCGCTGGAGGTCATGAGGTATCTGCAGCTCTTCGTGGGGGAGGCTGCCTGGGTCCAGTTGGATGCGAACCAGAGCCGTGCTCGCACCATCACGCTCTACGACGGTCCCATTGAAAGCGTGCTGGACGAGGACATCGGGACCCTGGAGGCACCGGCCCGGCTCTATGGGCGCGTCTGGACTGGCGGGGCGCAGCCGGTCATCCGCTACTACGCGGCCAAGCGCATGCGGGGTGGGGACACCGTGCCCATCTGCGCGGTGGCGCGGCTCGGGTTCGGACAGCTGCGCAAGCTGCCAGAATCCAAGCCGGGAACCGCCGTCCTCGATTCATCACGTGCCGGTGTCTACATCGTGGATGAGTTCCGATGACGCGATGAGCGCGAGGTTGCGCGGGGACAGGCGCGGATCGAAGAGCTGGAGGAGCTCGACCTGGAAGCCCAGCTCCTCCAGGAGGAGCGCGCGATCCAGCAGCAGCACGACCTCCAACGCCCTCGCGAAGCGGTCCCTCAGCAGATGGCAGAGCAAGAGTTCCCGCGTCTCGGCGCGAACGGACACCTCGAAGGCATCCAGCTCTGCGTCCGTCATGACGGCATCAAGGCCCAGGCGCTCCAGGCGGTCGCGCGCGTAGACGGCGAAGCGTCCGGCATAGAGCGTCCGGGACGCATCCCCGGCCCTCACGAAGCCTCGCTCGGGAAAGCGCTGCCTCGACAGGAGATCAAACGCGAAGCGCCACGCGTACACGCGCTTCATCCGCGCAAACTCCTCCTCGGTCTTGTGCTGCCGTCCCCGCGTCGTCAGCGCCAGGGCATGCGGGGTGAAGGGCAGCGGATGCGCGCCCCCGAAGCGGGAGACGGGGTAATCCCGCGGGGCCTCCAGCTTGTCGTAGCAGCAGCCGATGTTCAGGACGAAGCCCGCCCCCTCGCTCTTGCGGAGCTGCGTGAGGGCGAGCGGCCCGCAGGTGTGCAGACCGATGGACGCCCGGTCCCGGCCGGAGAAGAGCGGATCGATCCGCGGTTGAGGCCCGTCCTCGACGGAGGCCTGGATGAAACACAGGGTGTCCCCGCCCGGGGGGTGGGTTTTCGTCAGCCACCGCCGGCCCTTGTCCTGCAGCGCGGCGTCCCGGTCGATGCTGTGGAAGGTCCACCCGAACGTCCGCGCACAGAGGCGGGCCAGATGTCCCATGCCGCCGCCGATATCGACCGCCTGGTGGATGAAGCGCGTTCTGGGCGCGAGCAGGGCGAGCACCCGCTCAAGCTCGTGGGTCTTCTTGGCGCTGAGTCCCTGCGTCTCCGCGACCGTCAGCGCGTGAACGCCCTCGTGCCAGGGCAGCGCCGTCAGCTCCTGCAGCGCGCCCAGGAGCGCGCCCAGGGACGGAGGCGGGACGCCCACGAGCACCCCCTGGTCCAGCTGCCGCTCGCCTGCTTCATCGAGCGACCGGGCATAGGCCCGCCAGTCCTCGGGCCAGGCGGCGCCGGACCCGGGCCAGCCCTGGAGGATGGAGCGGGACCAGAGCGGGGACCAGGGCTGGAGTTGGTGCGTGAGCGCCGCGAGTCGCGCCTGGAAGTCCATGGCGGCGCATCCTATGCGCCGCCGCTCCGGTGGGTTTCAGTTCTCAGCCAGACTGAACTGGGTCACGCGGCCATCCGGGATGATGCTCACCTTGTAGCGCCAGGTCGCCGTCCCGAACTTCACCAGGTACGTGTAGACGCGGTCATCGCCCAGCACCTCGCGCTTCGCCAGGACGAGCGGCCCCGCCGGCCCCAGGTCCTGCACCAGGTCCTGGTAGTACGGCACGGCCTCCGGGAAGAACCAGCTCGGGAGGTACGCGAAATCCGTCGGATCCAGCGTCCCGTTCCGGAGCTGTTCGAGCATCGCCGTGAACCGCGCCGTCATCGCCGGCTCCCGGTCGGGAACGGGCGCCAGGGGCGGCACCGCGAGCGCGGGGTTCACGATGGCCGCGATCCCGTCCGCGAACGTCGTGGGGTTCGCGGTGTTGGAATTGAGCAACACCACGATGGACAATTCGTCCCCGAGGAAACGGGAGTAGACGCAGACGAAGCCCTGCCAGCCACCGGTGTGCTGATGCAGCGGCTGGCCCGCGCGCTCCTGGAGCATCCAGCCAAAGCCATACGGATAGGAGGCCCCGCTGTTGAGCTTCACGGGGGTGAGGATCTGCTGCCAGCTCCCCCGGCCCAGGATGGCCCGCTGGTCCACGGCGGCGTCCCAGGCCAGCACGTCCTTCAAGGAGAAGTAGAGCGAACCGTCCGCGTTGCGATTCAACGACGGCGAAACCCACTCCTGGTTCTTCACCACGCCGTTGACCACGCTGTAGCCGGCCGCGCGGTTCGGGATGACGTCCTCTTCACTGATGCCTCGCGCGGACGTCATGTGCGCGGGCCGGAAGACCTGCGACCCCAGGACGTTGACGTAGGAGGTGCCCGCGACCTGGTTCACCAGGATGCCCAGCAGGACGTAGCCGGTGTTGCTGTAGTACCAGCGCAGGCCGGCGGGGAACTGGAGGGGGCGCCCATAGGCGATCTGCAAATAGTCCGCGTCGGTGTAGTCCTTCCGGAGGTCGAGCACGTCGTAGATGTCGCCGACGCCGGAGGTGTGCGTCAGCAGGTGACGCACCGTGATGGGCCGCCACGTCGCGGGCGCGTCAGGGAAGTACTTCGTGATGCTGTCGGACAGCGCCACCCTGCCGGCCTCCACCTGGAGCATCACCGCCATCGCGGTGAACATCTTCCCCACGGAGCCGGATTGGAAGAGGGTGTCCGTCTCCACGGGGACCTGGTGCTCCAGGTTCGCGAACCCATACCCTTTCGACAGCACGACCCGCCCGTGACTCACGACACCCACGGCGAGACCGGGCACGCCCTGCCGTTTCTGCTCCGCGCGCACGAAGGCTTCAATCCGCTCGCGCAGCGAATCATGCGCGGCGGCGGGACCCCCCAGGAGCAGGCCCACGAGAAGGACAGCCACGACTGCGATGGATTTCGACGGGTTGCGCATAGGGGCTCCCTGCGCCCGGAAGAGGGCTTCTTCCAGGAGTCCCCGGCCGCGCAAACGATGCATGCGCCCGGCCGCGCACCGCGACGTCACCGGACGGGGGGCCCTGTCGGTGCTGGTGCAGGCACGCCCTTCCAGGTGCAGGTGTGGCAGGCCCTGAGGCACGTGCCACCCGCACGTCGGACTATTCGTGGACGGCCGCGGACGCGGGCCCACGCAGCGATACGCGTTGCTCCAAGGCATCGATCGCGGCCTGCACGGCGTCCTTGTACGCCGTGTACTTGGAGGCTTCGTAGCGTCCCCGCGCCCGTCTGATGCGGAAGTCTCGCGTGAGCACGCCCTCGGCCAGTCGGGACGACAGTTTCCACTCCGCATGGTCCGTGGTGCCGGAGCGCTCCTCCAGGTCTTGCGCCGTGACGTCCTGACCCGCGGGCACCTCGAAATGGGTCACGCTCTCGATGACGAGCGGCGTCCTCATTTCAAATGGAGAGTCGCGTCGCTCCGTCTCCCGGAGGCTGAGGAAGTTGTGCTCCCAGGGCGAGGGCAGTTGACCCACGATACCGCCGCCCGCGGAGGCGAAGCGGCCCCGCACGACGTATTCGATTTTCAAGGTCAGCGGGCGCTCGGGCTCATCCAGGTCGGGGACCTCCAGGGTGGTGACGCTCACGCCTGCCCGGGAGCCTCCCATCAGGGTGGCCATCAGCTCCGCGCGCTCGGAGGGCTCCTGGCTGGAGAGGTAGTAGCGCACGGCGGAGGCATGGCCTCCCGTCAGCGTCACCTGCTCCTTCACGCGCAGCGTCGTCCCCTGGAGGCGGACGTGGCGTTCGGCGCGGACGTGGCTCAGGGAGGACACGGGAATGCGCACGAGCCGGGACTTCGCGCCCTCCAGCACCAACGCTTCCCGGCCGCCCAACCCCACCTCCCCGCTGCTCATGGGCGCGATGGATTTGTCCGTCACATCCACGAAGGTGCCCCCGCCCACCGTCGGCAGGTAGACGACCATGTGGTCGAACTGGTCCAACGATGGCGCGTCCGCGACGATGGGGCCGCCCGTCCGCACGAGCGCCAGTTGCGAGGCAATCCCGGCGGCGCCGAGCAACTGGTGCAGCAGGAGGGAGTGGTCCTTGCAATCGCCGGTGCGGTTGCTGAGGATTTCGTCCACCGCATGCGGAATGCGGGCCCGGGCGCCGAAGAGGATGCCTCGATAGGTCAGGCTCTTCTGGACCCACCGGGCCAGCGCGGCGGCACGCGTCGCCTCATCCCTGGCCGTCCCACCCTCCCTGGCGGCCAGTGCTTTCACGCTGGACGCTGGCGCGAGCTGCGCGGCAATGGACTTCAGGTAGTCGGTTCCCTCGGCCTCCCACGTCGTGCCGACGGGGGCAATCCACGCCATGGGCAGGTACTCCTGGTAGTCGGGCTGCATGCCCTCCTCGCGGTAGATGGCGGGCTGCTCGACGACAAAGGTCCAGGCATCGGGCGCCTGGACGGGCTTGATGCCGGGCGAGGCTCGCCACTGCATCGCGTCCACGTCGCCGCGGACGTAGAGCACGGCGCGTGACGTGGGAATGCTCGCGAAGAAGTCATGTTCGAGGAAGTGCATGGACCGCGGCGGCGTGAGGTCGCGCCGGGTGACCACCACGTCCACGGTGTGCCCGGGCTTCAGGCCTGGCACGGGCACCACCAGGGTGCGGCGCTGGGTGCCCTGCTGCGCGGAGGCCTTGTCGGAGACGTAGCAGTCCTCCACCTTGCCCCTGGCCACCACGCGATCCCTCTCATCCCGGACTTCCACCCGGTTGACGAAGATCTCCTCGGACAGCGGGTTGAGTTCGAACTCGAAGGTGTTGTAGCGCTCCACGCCCGCTGTGTTGTGCACCTGGACCCGGCGCAGGTCGGTGGTGCGCAACTCCTTTCCCTTCACGAAGGAGATGGCGGTGGCCCGCAGGAGGTACTGGCCATTGTGGCCCGACGCCTCGGCGGGCTTGCCCTTCCGGACAAGCAGGTCCGGCGGCAGCGCGACCTCCTCGATGGGCGTCTTGAGCACGGAGTTCACCCCCTGGCCCAGCATGCCGGACACATGCTCGAGAAACTGGCGCGTGTCCGCGGAAGAGGGCTCCAGTTCGAGCGCCTTCTCCAGGGAGGACTTGGCCTCCGCATGGCGCTTGAGTGCGTACTCCGCGCGGGCCCGGACCTGGTAGCTCTTGGGGGACTGCGCTGACTTGCTCACCATCTCCTCGGCGACTTCCAGGGCGAGCTTGGGCTTCTTGGCCTCCAACCACGTGTCCGCCAGGGCTTCGGACAACTCCAGGGTGTAGCCCTCGCGCTTCTGCCGCTGACGCAGGATGGCGGCGGCCTGCGCGGGGACGCCCTTCTGCCGCAGGATGCCCGCATGCATGAGCGTGGCGTTCGTCGAGTCGGCTCGCGTCCGGTATTGCTGGATGACCTGGAGCGCCTGCGCGACACGGCCCTTCTCCTGGAGCAGCGAGAGATACCGGCCCAGGTGGGTCTCGTTGGTGAAGCGGGATGGAAAAATCGAGGCGTAGGCTTGAAACCCCTCGGTCTCACGGCCGCTGCGCACGAGCAGGTAGGCCCGCCAGGAATCCAGCCGCAGCTCCCCCCGGAACCGTTTCGCGTGGGCGTTGATGAGCGCGAGCCCCTCCGCGTACTGCCCTGCGTTGCCGTACCCGGCCGCGGCGTTGATGAGCAGCACCGGGTTTCCGGGCTCCAGTTCGAAGGCGCGCTTGAACCAGGGGAGCGCCGCGGCGAAGTCCTCCCGGTCGTTGTAGTACAGCGCGATCTTGCTGAAGGCCCTCGCGTGGGTCGTCGAGGAGGCCTTGCCTGGCGCCGCGGAGCGGGGCGCTGTCGAGGGGGCGCTGAGCTTGACGGCATCCAGCGCCGAGCGGACCCGGGTGCCGAGTGCGGGCTGGTTCTTGGCCCACCATCCGGCGAGCAGGTACGCCATGTCCCCGTCCCGGAACACGCGCAGCTCGTACTCGTCGACCCCTCCGTCTTCGTTCGAGTCCTCGTAGGTGAAGGCCCGGCCAGAGAGCTTGCCCGTGGTGACCTCGCGGGCATTGCGGACCGTGGCTTCGCGGGGGTCGGCGCCGAGGACGCTCAGCAGGCCGTAGTCCAGGGCGTCCGGAGAGGGCTCCTCACCGAAGAGCCAGAGGGGGACGACGACCATGCTGGTGTTGTCACCGGTCGCGCCGAAGTCCGCTTCGGGAAACTCCTTCGCGAGGTGGGTGGGCCGTTCCCAGAACCGCCCGTCCAATTCGACGGAGTATCCATACTCCGTGGAGTGTCCCGTCAGGGGGCTCACGGCCGCGGCGGAGGGGGCGGCCTTGCGCTGGGGATCCACCAGGGAGAAACGCGAGAACAGGCGGTCCGCCTCCTCGAAGACGTCCTTCTCGTCCTTCGTGCTTCCCCACACCATGAGCTGATAGGCGTGCTCTTCGTGCGTGTAGACCCAGTGCACGTAGCTCAGCGGCATCTGCCCATGATGGCCGCGGGAGCGCAGGCGGATGCCCTTGAGCTCACCGACGGCATGGGGTTCGCGCGACAGTTTTTCGACCGCGCCCAGGCCGCTCTCCAGGTTGGCGGTCACGATGTCCGCGAGCAGCTCGGTGCTCTCCCCCCCGGCAGGGGGCTCCCCGTCCGGAAACTTCTCCGGAATGATGATGAAGAACATCTGGGTCTTGCCACCCCGCGCCATGGCGAATCTTGCCAGCGGGTTGAGCCGTTGGGCGTTCATCGTCATCCAGGGCTTGCCTGGATGCTGGATGGCGAAGTTGAACTCCTCGTCGCGGATGCCTTCATCGGGCTTCTCCGCCCGGAGCTCCGCCGGGACTTCATTCTGGCGTGAGAGGGCGCTGAAGAAGCCAAAGCCCATGCCGCCCAGGAGGAGGACCGAGAGCGCGGCGGCCCACCCTGCGTGCGTGCGTCCCTTCAGACGCCGTTCCTTGTCGGAGCGCAGCTCCATCAGGCTGGTGACGGCGAGGAACAGTCCCAGCAGCAGGAGGACGAACGCGACCAGCGGCACCAGGACGTCCGCGAAAGGAACGTCGATCACGGACTTGAGCAGGCGTGAGACGAACATCACCAGCGCGGCGATCTCCACGGCCACCAGCGAATAGATCGCCTTGCGGTTCGTGGAGGCTTCCTGAAGCGCCTCCCGGTGTTTGAAGAGGCCGAAGAGGATGAGGATGATCCAGATGAGATTGCTGGGGGACAGACCAGGATCCGTCGCCGCGGCGAAGAGCAGGGTGGGCATATGAGGATGGACCGCAGCCTATCAGGCGCGGCGCTTGCCATTCCATATCCCTGGATTCACAAATGACGACGCGCGGATTTTAAAGCGCGCAATTCATTGCCTTCCGGAATAGTCAATGCCCCGGCCCCGGGGGAGGACTTCCCCCGGGGCCGGGCACTGCTTCACACCTCAGGGCGCGCAGGCCGCCTTCAGTAGGTCGCCTTCAGCGTCACACCGGCGTAGTCCGTGAAGCCCTTGATCATCACGTGGTAGACGCCCGCCGTGGGGTAGCTGATGAGGCACGACTCCGTGTTGCCTCCAGTCAGTGGGCGGCAGTCGAAGACGTAATCCTCGGGCTTCGAGCCCTGGCGGACGTACAGGTCCGCGTCGCCCGTGCCGAACATCGTCTGCACGAGCAGCGAGGTCTTCCCGGCCGGCACGGTGATCGTCCAGTAGCGGTACGAGTCCTTCGCGCCCGACAGGCCAGTCACCGGGGCGTTGTTCACCAGGATGCCGGTGCCGGGGTTGGGGTTCCCGCCGTCGGTGACATACGCGCCGCGAAGGGAGGCGTTGTTGAGCGTCTGGGACGAACCCGCGTTGTACACGCGCACGTGCCAGGTGCCCGCCGCGGGTGAGTTGACGGTGCACGACTGGTTGTTGTTGACGACGCCGCCCATCGCGCCGATGCAGTCATAGGACGCCAGGGTGGGGGAGCTGCCGCGCTTCGCGTAGAGGTGCGCGGTGCTGCCGTCTGCGCCGGAGGTGCTGAACTTGACGCTCGTGGCCCCCGCCGGGATTTCGAGCGTGTAGTCGCAGGAGAAGGTCCCGGGAGGCGCGCTCACGCCGTAGGTGGGCGAGTTGGTGGTGAGCGGGCTGGTGGTGGTGCAGCCCGGCTGGCCGGTGGTCAGGGTGTAGGTGGCCGTGAGGGTCGCGCCGGAGAACTCGCGATAGCCATACATCCGGGCGTAGTAGATGCCGGGCGACGTCACGTCGAGGGCGCAGCTCTCGTCATTGGAGGCGCCGGACGACTTGCAGTCCTTCGTCGCTTCCGTGGGGGTGGCTCCCCGGAGCACGTACAGGTCACCGTCGCCGCTGCCCCCATGGGTGACGAACTCCACGCGGGTGGCACCCGTGGGCACGGAGAGCTTGTAGATGCAGGACCAGGTGCCCTCGGCCGTGCCCACGCCGGACGCGGGCACGCCGTTGCTCAGCGTGGTGGTGCTGGTGCAGTCGGCGGCCAGGGCCTGGAACCGCACCTCCGGCGGCGGGCCCTTCTGCGCCACCGGGGCCTGTTCAACGGTCTCTTCCGCTATACTTGTCATCACATCGGGCTACAGTCGCTACTTCAGCGTGACGTTGGAGGGGCGCGTGCGCCTGCTCGACCTGGGCACCCACCTGTACCTCCTCATCCCGCTGCTCGACGACGAGCACTGCTGGGTCGGCGACGCGAATGTGCACTTCGCCTCGCTGCCCGCCAGCACCTTCCGCGACCATGACCACCGCTTCGAGTGGACTCGCGCCGAGTTCGAGGCGTGGGCGACCGCAATGTGCAACCGGTTCGGCTACCATGTGCGCTTGATCCCCGTTGGGGATTTGGATGTGGCGGTCGGAGCACCAAACCAGATGGGGGTCTTCGAGCAATGAACGTCCACATCCCGGAACTGTCGCTCGTCGTGCTCATCGGGCCCTGGGGGGCGGGGAAGACGACCTTCGCGCGCCGTCACTTCAAGCCCACGGAGATCCTCTCCTCAGATACGTACCGGGGCGTCGTGTCCGATGAGGACAACAGCGAGGGGGCGACGAAGGACGCCTTCGACGCGTTGCGTTTTGTCGCGGCGAAGCGGCTAGCGCGTGGCCTGCTCACCGTGGTGGACGCCACCAACGTCGAGCCCGAGTTGCGCAGGACATTCGTGGAACTAGCGCGCGAGTACCACGTGCTGCCAGTTGCGCTGGTGCTGGACGTGCCGGAGCACACCTGCATCGAACGCAACCAGCAGCGGCCGGAGCGCGCTGCCAGCTTCCGCTTTGTGCGCGATCAAGTCTCCCAGTTGCACTGCTCGCTGCGTGGCCTGAAGGGCGAGGGTTTCCAACACATTCACGTCCTCAAGCCGGACGTCATCGACACTGTGGTGGTGGAACGCCAGCCACTCTGGAGTAACCTCAAGCACGAGCGCGGACCGTTCGACATCATCGGCGACGTCCACGGCTGCCGGGAGGAACTGGAGGCCCTGCTCACGAAGCTGGGCTACGGGGTGCGGCCGCGCGTGGATGGCGCCCCGGGCTTCGACGTGAGCGCGCCCCAGGGACGCCGGGCCGTTTTCCTAGGCGACTTAGTGGACCGGGGCCCCGACATCCCAGGAGTGCTGCGGCTGGTGATGGGCATGGTGGAGGCCGGCACAGCGCTGTGTGTGCCGGGCAACCACGAGGTAAAGCTCTTGCGCAAGCTGCGCAGTGGCAAGGTCGCCGTGTCCCGCAGCATGACCCAGACGATGGAGCAACTAGAGCGCGAACCGCCGGAGTTCCACCAGCGGGTGGCGAAGTTCATCGAGGGGCTGGTGCCTCACTACGTGCTAGATGACGGACGACTGGTGGTGGCGCACGCGGGCATGAAAGAGGCCATGCAAGGCCGGGGCTCCGCCAGCGTACGGGCCTTCGCGCTGTACGGAGAGACCTCTGGCGAGACGTACGAGTACGGCCTTCCGGTGCGGTTCAACTGGGCCGACGAGTATCGTGGCCACGCAGCGGTGGTGTACGGCCACTCGCCCGTCCTGAAGGCCGAATGGGTGAACAACACGCTGTGCGTGGACACCGGATGCGTCTACGGAGGGCAGCTCTCAGCGTTGCGCTACCCGGAGCGCGAAGTGGTCTCCGTGCCCGCCCTGCGCGCCTACTGCCAGGCAGTGAATCCGCCGGGTCCACAGGTTGCCCATCCGGGCTCAGCGGAACCTGTCAACGTGAATGAGACAGTGAAACTGAGAGATTAGTGCGCAGCCCCCTGTGAGTTGGGGAGGAGCGCGGGATTGTTGATCCAGACGGCGTTCGGAAGGGCCTGGAGCTTCGGAGGGCCGTGGGAGAAGCGCTCGGGGTGCGCGGCGAAGGCGGCGGCGAGGACGGTAGCACGGGCCGCGAGGCGCGCCTCCGCCAGGCCGTGGTGGACGTCGTGAGGGGTGAGCAGCCCCAGCCCCGCGTGGTGGTGCTCCTCGTTGTACCAGCGGAAGAAGTCGCCGCAGTAGCCGCGGGCGTCCTCAAGGCAGCCGAAGACGCGGGGGAAGTCGGGCCGGTACTTTCCGCGTCTTGAAGTGGGCCTCACTGAAGGGATTGTCATTGGAGACATGGGGCCGGGAGTGCGTCTTCGTCACGCCGAGGTCCGCCATCAGCAGGGCCACGGGCTTGGACGTCATGGAGGAGCCGCGGTCGGCGTGAATCGTCAGCTGGCCGGGCACCACGCCCTGTCGCTCGCAGGTTTGTGCCAGGAGCTTCTGGGCGAGCGCGGCCGACTCGCGGTGCGCCACCAGCCAGCCGACGACGGAGCGGCTGAAGACATCCATGACGACGTAGAGGTAGAAGTACGTCCACTTCGCCGGGCCGTGCAGCTTGGTGATATCCCAACTCCAGAGTTCATTCGGCGTCGTCGCGTGCACCTGGGGCACCGGGTGGTTGGGGTGGCGCAACTGGTTGCGGCGCTCGTGCACCTCCTGGTTCTCGGCCAGCACCCGGTACAGCGTGCGCTCCGAGCACAGGTAGCGTCCTTCATCGAGCAACTGCGCGTAGATTTCCGCGGGCGCCGCATCCACGAATCTCGGCTCATGCAGCACGGTGAGCACCTCGGCCCGCTGCTCAGGGGGCAAGGCCCGGGGCTGACGGCGTCCACGGGCCGGCCCCTGCTTCGGCCGCAGCCTCCGGTAGAAGGTGGCTCGTGGCAGGCCCATCACCTGGCACACCGGCGCGATGCCCAGCGCGCCCACGGCCTCTCGTGCCGCGGCAATCAGGGCTCCTCGTCTTGCTTGGGCAGTTCCACTCCCAGGGTTTCCGATACGTTTTGGAGGTCCAGCAGGGCCTCGGCGCGTTTGAGCCGCGCCTGGGAGCGGGCCAATTCCTTCTCCAACTCGGCGATTCTCCGGGCACCGGGCTCGGCCACCTTCGCCGGGGGGCCTCGCTTGGAGGGTGCCCGTGCCGCCAGTCCTCCGGCCTCGCGTTGGCGTCGCCACACGCTCAAGAGCGAGGAGTACAGCCCCTCGCGGCGCAGCAGCGCGCCCACTTCACCGGGCTTCGTGCACCGGTCCGCTTCCTCGAGGATGCGCCGCTTGTCCTCCGCCGTGAAGCGACGACGCTTCGCCTTCTCCACCACCTCGGTCTCCCCAACCCGAGCCTCTTTCACCACCGGATTCATCGTCCCTGCCTGGGTCGCCCTGCACACTAAACTGCTGGGTACGAACTGTCTCATTCACGTTGGCAGAGAGGGTAGCGCACGACGCATCCGAAATCTGGGAGGAGTGGGGAACGGGCTGGGCCTCCCTTGACTGCGAGCTGATGCCCCGGTTACTCAAGGCTAATGAAGTTTTGCGCGACCAGTACGCTACGATGGGCGCGGCATCACTCGCGACTCCTTCGGATGTGTTAGCTATGCTAGGACAGGTGCCGACGCGCACCAACAGGGCACTATTTTTGAGGTGAGCATTCACCATGGCCGTCTCACGACAAATTGTCCAATGCCAAGTCTGTGAAACCCTTACGATCATCCGCATCCAGATTGGCTATTTAGAACAGCACCCGCTCAGGGTCCCTTGTGGCTCATGCGGAATCCTCATTTCGGGCACCGCCTTCATCAATCAAGATAAGATTGACTTCAGGGTCGAGTACCAGAACGCAACTCAGGTCCCGGGAGACACGGGCGATTTTCACATAGAGGCCTCCCCCGAATTTCTGACCGAGAAGCTCAAGAAGCTTGAGAAGGGGGGAGTTCCTATTTTCATGAGCCCATTCATGATCGCTCTCTCCGGGCTGGGGCATGAGGGGTATGAGGCATTCCGTCACAGCACAATCCGGTTCAGCCATCTCGTGCGCGAGGACTGGCCACGATTGCGGCGTATCAACGAACTGTGGCTTGGAAGGAAGCTCCCGCTCTTGGCCAAGGAGGTGGCAGGGCTCCTTCCTGTAGAGCAGTTCCCGATGAAAAACGAACTGCAGTGCCTCATGGCCATCAGGAGATTGAACCTGTTTTTCCTGCAGTCCGTATTGGACAGCAAGCGGTTCGAATCGACTTGCGACCTGATCTTCGGTGAGCAGAAAAACTCCACGACCGCGAAAATTTCACAACTCACTGAGCTTGCCGAAAATCTAGATAAACGAGGAGTGCTCCACCGCTTCGATGAGCGAATCCTGTTGGTGTTTGGCCAATTCGTCGACCGTTTCAACTACATGATACCCGCGCTCGGCCTGAGGTTCTACAAAACCCTCGATCCGGACATTCTTGTGCAGCGAGGAATCACGACGACTTCCTTCGAGGACTTGAAACAGTTTTTCGTTGACAGCTATGAACTCGCTGCTGACCTCCTGACGCTTCTGGTGGGCTGGAATAACGTCAGCGTGCGGGGATCCTGGAATCAGATGTTTCCGAAACGGAAGGACGTCCAGACACTTGACCAGTTCGAGGACAAGCCCAAAGGCATCCGGATCCAACAGTTCCTGACCGGAGCCGAGGCTTTCGATTCCCTCGTGAAGCCCCAGCTGGACGTTCCTCTTCGTAATGCGATTGCCCATGGAACCTATCGCTACGACGGTGTATCACAGCAAATTACCTATTATCCCAGTGGGCATGAAACCGAATCAGACAAACAAAGCATCTACTTGATATGTTTCGTCAGGAAATGTCTTGATCAATTCGACTCCATCCACTCGCTCTATGAGTTGCTCTATCAGACCCGGAAACTCCTATTCCTGAAGGCTGGTCAGGTCCCCGTCCC
>NZ_RAWA01000138.1 GCF_003611675.1 Corallococcus sp. CA053C | reverse complement strand
GGGCAGCATCACCTTCCCACCAGATATGGCGCGCGTCCTTCCCTTCACGGCCCTCCTGGCCTCGCTGGATCGCTCCCTGGAGGAGCCCGGCGACGCTGCTTTCCGCGGTAACGCGGCCCCTCGGCCCGCGCATGTCCGGCCCCTCCTGGAGGCCGCGAACCCCAGCGCGGAGCTGCGGCGCATGCGCGACGCGGGCACCCTGCTGAAGGATGCCCGCCCCGCGCTCTACGTCGTCGAGCTGCACGGCCCCGCGGGAAAGTTCTCCGGCCCGCCGGTGCGCTACCTGCTCTGCGCGCTGACGCCGGACGCGGCGCCCCCGCTGGAGCACGACCCGTACCGCCCGCGCGCCTGGGAGGTGGAGCCCGCCGTCACGCTGGTGGCGGATGACCACGGCGCCCTGCGCGCGCTGCTCGCGGAGGCCGCCGAGCGCGGCATCTCCGTCTGGAAGGGCCAGTACGACGGCGCGCCGGTGTCGCTCCTGCGCATCGAACCGTCTCCGGTGTCCAAGCGCTTGCAGGCCGTGCTGGACGAAGCGCCCATGCGCCCCCTGGCGGCCCTGAGCGATCAGCGCCGGACGCTGGCGGCGGTGGTGCCGCTGTCCGAGCCGGGCCTGGAGCTGTGCCCCATCCACCGCGCGCTCAAGGGCGTGGAGACGTTCCAGGAGGAGACCTTCCTTACGCTGGTGTCCGCCTACGCGCGCGTGACGGAGCTGGACGCGCCCCTCACCACCCCGCAGGGCATGGTGGCGGCGCGCGAGCGGCTGGCCACGCTGGTGCCCGGACAGCACGCGGTGCTGCTGGTGCTGCCGGGAGGCCGGGGCCGCATCCTGCGCTTCCGCCAGGGGCTGGACCTGGCGCACCTGAAGGGCGCGCCGCGCAGCCCCACGCTCAGGAGCCTGGACCTGGCGCTGCTCAACGCGCTGGTGCTGCGCACGGTGCTGGGCATCCAGGACCCGGAGGCGTCCGGCCATCCCCAGGTCTATCCGGTGCACGGCCTGGAGGCGCTGGTGCAGGGCGTGGAGGCCGGCACGTTCCAGGCGGGCTTCGCGCTCAACCCGCCGCCCGTCTGGGAGGTGCGCGCGGTGATGGAGGCCCAGGCCACGCTGCCGCCGCGCACGCTGCGCGTGGAGCCTCGCGTGCCCGCGGGCCTGCTCTTCCTGGACCCCGAAGTGTGACGGCCTTCCCGTGCGGGCGCTGACCGGAACCCCGGAGGACTGGCCCCGGCAGGTGCGGCTGGAGCTGCAGCCGGGACCCGGGGAGACGCTCGACGCCATCTGCGGCGGGGAGGTGCAGGTGCTCCAGCGGCGCGCGGGCTACCGCTTCACGTTGGACCCCGTGCTGCTCGCGCACTTCGCCGTGTTCGAGGCGGGCGCGCACCGGGGGCGGCTGCTCGACCTGGGCACCGGGTGCGGCATCATCCCGCTGGTGCTGGCCCGCAGGCTGGGGCGCACGGACATCACCGCGCTGGAGCTGCAGCCGGGCCTGTTCTCCCTCGCCGAGCGCAACGTGTACTTGAACCGCAGCGAGGGCGCGGTGACGCTGGTGCAGGGCGACCTGCGGCACGTCACGGAGATGTTCCCCGCGGGCAGCTTCGGCCACGTGCTGTGCAACCCGCCCTACCGCGCGCGCACCGCGGGCCAGAGCAACCTGTCCCCGGAGAAGGCGCTCGCGCGACATGAGATCGCCTGCGAGCTGCCGGACGTCGTGCGCGCGGCGGCCTACCTGCTCGTGCCTCGGGGCGGGCTGTGCATGGTGTACCCGGCGTCACGCTTCAGTGAGCTCGTGTCGGTGCTGCGCACGCTGCAACTGGAGCCCCGCACGGTGCGCATGGTGCACCCGCGCGCGGACCGGCCCGCGAAGCTGGTGCTCCTGCACGCGGTGAAGGGCGGCCGCACGGACCTGACGGTGCTGCCCCCGCTCGTCGTGCACGCGGAGGACGACCACGCGTTCACCGACGAGGTGGGTGCGATGGTGGGCTGAGGCGCGGGATTCCGCCCTCCGTCCGCGAGGCTTTGGAGGTAACGTCCCCGGCATGCGCGTGGACCCCTTCCGTACGGTGCGAGTGGGATGCTGGCTGGCCGTGCTCCTGGCGCTCTTCAGCGTCCCGGCCCTGGCCCAGACCCAGGCGGACCGGCTCTACGTGGGCTACAGCATCTCCAGCGGTGGGACGTTGGACGCGGGCCGGACCCGGTTGGACGAGCGGCGGCAGCTGGACCTGCGCGTGCCGCTTCCCCCCGTCGTCCTGGGCCGCACGTACCTGCTGCCTTCCCTGGGCTACGAGACGCGGTGGTTGGGCGTGGAGCTGTCCCGGCCCGGAGGCGCCGGTGAGGACGCGGTGGGACGGCGCTTCCACCGCATCCAGCTGGGGCTGACGCTCATCCGTCCCGTGGCGCCGCGCTGGCTGTTCATCGCCGGCGTGATGGGCAGCACCCGCACGGACTTCCAGTCGTCCTTCAGCATGGGGATGGACACCTCGTGGGTGGCCTTCGCCATGGCCAACCACCAGCTGGGTGACGAGCCCGGCATCTCGCTGACGTTCGGCCTGGTGGCGCTGTGGCCCTTCGACTCGCTGCCCGTCATTCCCATGGCCAGCCTGAACTATCGCCGGGGCCCCTATGTCCTGGAGGTGGGCCTGCCCAAGCTCACCCTGCTGCGCAAGCTGGGGGAGACGGTGGAGGTGGGGTTCGTGGGCGGCTTCGAGCAGCAGGTGCTCCACACCCGCTTCGAGTCCGGGGTGAAGGAGCTGGGCGCGCACTACGTGCGGGAGTCGGTCGTCCGCGCGGCGCCCACCGTCAACGTCCACCTGGGCCGGGACCTGTGGCTGAGCTCCGCGGTGGGCCTCACGCTGATCAACGACTTCGCGCTGCTGGATCGCCAGCGCGACAACCTGAACATCCCCGGGCTCGGGGCCGGGCCCACGCCCTATGCCCGCGTGGTGCTCGGCTGGCGTCCCGCGCCGCCCCAGGCGAAGGCGCGCGCTTCACGCCCCGCGCCTTGAGCCGCGCGGGGCTTGAGGGCTCACGGCGCCGCCTGCGCGTCTCCGACCGGGGGCGTCTGGGGCGGGGCCCTTTCGACGGGTGCCTCCTCCGCGAGGACGCCGTCGAGGAACGGCGCCGGGGCCTGCGCCAGGAAGCGCTCCAGGTCCTCCTGGGCCGCCTTCGCCCGGGCGTCTCCCCGCTTCGTGTAGCAGTCCGCCCGCGCCAGCAGCAGGGCGTGGTTCCAGGGCACGTGGGGCTCCAGCGGCTCCAGCCCCTCCGCGCACAGGGCGACGCCTCCCGCGGCGACCGCGAGCTGGGCGCGGACCAGCTCCCGGTGGGTGGTGACCGCGCTCGCGGCGAAGGGCTGCGCGAGCGTCGTATAGAGCCGGTGCCCGAGCTCGGGCGAGCGCTGGCCCACGCGCAGTGACGCATCCAGCGCCGCGTCCGTGAGCGTCCGGGCCGGCCAGGGATCCTTCCGCAGGGACGTGAACGCGCGCTCCAGCAACGGCACCGCCCGCGCATCCTGGCCCTGGGACTCCAGCAGCAGGCCCTCCAGCAGGTCCGCCTCGATGGGGAGGTGGGCGCGCAGGACCTGGACGGCTCCGGGCGCCTCCGGGCTCCCGCTGGCCACCAGGGCCCGGGCCAGCGCCAGCTCCTCGCGCGGACCCCGGGGGGCGCGCTTCAGCTGCTGCCACAGGTCCAGGGTCCGGCGATCGTCGCCCGCCTTCGCGGCCTGGACGAAGGCCTGGTAGGTCTGGAGTGTCACCGGGATGCGACCGGTCGCGGTGAGCCCCAGCCAGATCCGCAGCTCGTCCACGCGCTCCCAGTCCGCGTTTCCTCCGGCCATGTCCAGGCGGTCCAGGCGCAGCTTGCGCGCCGTCTGGCGCAGGGTCGCGGCGGAGAAGCCCGTGACCCGGCCCACGTTGCGCGCGAAGGCGAACTCCATGGAGGACAGGTCGTCCGTGTTGATCATCTCCGAGCCGCGGTCCGCCGCCAGCCGGGCCAGCTCCGCGTTGCCGATGAGGTGCGCCAGCACGCCCTCCAGCTCATCCGTGCGCCACACCGCGTGCAGCACGCCGCGATAGGGCTCCTGGGCGATGCGGGCGCGCAGCTTCGCAAGGTCGTGCGACAGGGGCTTGCCGGAGGCGACCAGCAGCAGGTCCCCGGTCTGCAGCTGCCAGGTCTCCACCGCCGCGAACTCCGAGGACAGCGTGGCGTAGGCGCTCTGGACGGTGAGGGCGTCCACCTCGTAGGCCTGGAGCCACTGCAGGAACAGGCCGCCTTCGGCCAGCCGCAGCTTCGCCGCCTGGTAGAACTCGCGCGTGAAGAGGCTGGAGATGCCGGCGCGGTAGGGGTTGGAGGGCTCCGAGAAGATGATGTCGTAGCGCTGGCGGGTGGTGAGCAGCACCTCGCGGGCATCCCCGATGGAGGTGTGCACCTTCGGGTTGTTCATCACGTCCGCGTTCACGTCATGGCAGCGGCGCGCCACCTCCAGGATGGCGGGTTCGATCTCCACGACATCCACGCGCTCCATGCCCGGCACCCGGCCCAGCCAGCCCGCGGTGCTGCCCGTACCCAGGCCGATGACCAGCGAGCTGCGGGGCTCCGGGTGGAGCAGCGCGCCGAGCAGGCCCGACATGACCTGGGTGGGCGCATCGCCAATCGTGTTGCCGTCCACCTTGCCGTTGACGATGAAGCTCAGGCCGTCCTCGTCCGAGAGCGCGACGCTGCTCTCCACGCCCTCGTGCTCCCAGGCGATGCCGGCGCGGCTGGCGGACAGGAACGCGTCCAGCTCCTGGATGTCGGGCTCGTGCAGGCCGGAGCGGCCCGCGCCCACGCCGGAGTGGCGCCACGCCGCGGTGGGCCCCTGCGCGGTGAGCAGCAGCACGGCGACCGCGGTGGCCACCGCCGGCAGCACCACCGCGCTCCGGCGTCGCTCCCGCTGGAAGGAGAGCAGGGCGGCGCCCAGCCCGAGCGTCGCCAGCAGCCCGGCCACGGCCTGCCACGTCACCGGCGCGGTGAGCAGCGGAATCACCCCGAAGCCCCCCGCGAGCGACCCCACGATGGAGCCTCCCGTGTTCCACGCGTACACCTGGCCCACCTGCCGGCCCGCGTCCTGCCGGCCCCGGCCGATGAGCGCGAGCAGCAGGGGGAACTGCACGCCGGAGACGAACGCGGCGGGCAGCACCACGAGGGAGGTGATGAACGTCCAGCCCAGCGCCATGCCGCCCAGGCCCATGCTCCCCAAAGGACGCAGGAGCGCGGCGAGGATGGCCATCCGGTCCCCCAGCGCGAAGGGGAGGGCCATCAGCACGGCCTCGGCCGCGCACGTGAACGCGAAGCCTCCGAGCGTGGCCGGGCGGTGGCGGAAGAACACCGTGTAGGCCGTGCCGCCCAACCCGATGCCCAGCAGCGCCAGCGCGAGGATGAGGCCGAACGTGAACGTGGTGCCGCCCAACAGCGGCCCCAGCATGCGGTACCAGACCAGCTCCATCAGCAGGAACGCGAAGCCCACCACCGCGGCGGACATCAGCACGAAGCCCCGGGGCGGCAGCGTCGTGCCCCCGTCCACGCCGGGCGCGGGCTCCACGGAGGTCGACGTCGCGGGGACGGCCGGGGCCGCCTCCTTCGCGCCGTCCGCGGCCCCCTCCATCGACCGGCTCACGGCGCGCGCGGTGACGGCCACGAGCGCGTTGAGCAGACACGCGGACCAGAGGGTGGTGCGATTGCCCAGGACCTCCAGCAGCAGGAACGTGGAGGCCACCGCGCCCGTCACGGCGCCCAGGGTGTTGATGCCGTAGAGCAGGGCGAGGTCGCGGCGGTGCGGGTCCTCGTCGGAGAGCACCGCGCGCGCGGCGGCCGGGAGCGTGCCGCCCATCAGCACCGTGGGCACCGCCAGCACCAGCAGCGACAGCACCAGCCGGACGACGGTGCCCAGGCCCAGGCCCAGCACCGGTGTGCCGCCCATCGCGATGTACACGGCGCGCGCCAGCTCCACGAGGAACGGGCTCAGCGCCGCGCTCACGGCGATGAGCAGCTCCAGGTTCGCGTAGAAGGCCAGCGGCCGGGCCTGGCGATCCGCGCGCGCCCCCAGCAGCGCGCTGCCCAGCCCCAGCCCGCCCATGAAGATGGCGAGCACCGCGGCCGACGCGGCGGTGGAGGCCCCGAAGATGAGGCGGAACTCCCGCAGCCACACCGTCTGATAGACGAGGGCACAGAGCCCCGAACCAAAGAGGAGGGGCGCCACCCTCAGCACGCGTGCATTCATCAAGAACCTCGCGGGAGCGTCCTCTTCACGCGGCCGCCCGGAAATGGCGGGCCGCGGCTCCCTATCGGGCTCCAGTATGTCGCGCGGAGTGCCCCCAGGAAAACAGGGACGAAGGGGCCTGCCTCCCAGCCCTCCAGCCATGGCGTCCATGACCCGGGGGGCCCCGGGTCCCGGGCTCCCCGCTTCACGGCGTCGGGGACGCGCCCTCGGCGGCCTTGCGCTCCGTGCGACACCAGGCGAGCTGCTCCTGGATGGCGGACAGGGGCACCGCCAGCTCCAGCTTGAAGGACGTGCCGTCCGGCCGCACCTTCGCGAAGTCCAGGAGCTGCGCCATCTCCGTGTTGCCGTCCGCCTGCGCCTTCATCCGCGCCATGGACAGCGCGCCGCCCAGCGACTTGCCCAGGTCGGTCATCTTGTCCGCGTCCATGCCGCGCACGTCCGCCACCATGGCCACGTCGCCGCTGGTGTCCAGGTGCAGCTCCACGTTCTGGGCCACGTCCTTCAGCCGCTGCGCCAGCTCCGCCTGATCCGGCCCCAGCATCTTCGCGAGCTGCTCCACCGCGAGCACCCCGTACATCTCCCCGTAGGTGCTGTTCTCGTCGAGCAGCGGCGGCCCTTCCTCCTGCCCGCGGCCATCCATGCGATCCAGCACCGTCTTCACCTCGTCCGGGTTGCGGCCCACCACCAGCATCTGGTCGTTCCAGGTGCCCACCGCTCTGTCCATCCGCCCGCGCCGCGTGCCGCCGTCCGGCAGGGGGAAGGACGTGTCGCCCGGCTCGTACACCCGCGCGCCCGGCCCGTGGTCCGACGACACGCGATCGCCCAGCAGCTCCTGGTAGCGCGCCTTGCTGAAGTCGCCGGAGAGGATGAGCCCCTCGTCGGTGATGACCATGCGGTCCAGGTCCTGGAACGGATCCACGCCGCTCAGCGCCTTGAACTGCTCCAGGTTCTTGCCGCCGTCGCGCATCAGGCAGTCCATCAGCAGCTCGCCCAGGGGCGAGTGCCTGAGGGCGTTCGCCTCGATGACCACCGCCGTCCTCCCCTTGCCGCGCGGGAGCGCCGCGAGCAGCGGGTCGCGGGGCTTCACGGGCGCCGCGACGCCCGCGTCCTCCACGGTGGGCATCACCCAGGTGCGGCGCTTCTCCGCGCGCTCGAAGTCCGGACCGCGCATGCGCGAGGGGAACTTCACCTCCGGCGCGGGGGGCGGCGCCTCGTCGCCCTGGCCCGTGAACATCAGCAGCGCGGCCACCGCGAACAGCAGCACGGCCCCACCCAGCCACACCTTCCTGCGACCGCGCGAATCCATGCTCAGCAATCCTTTCCTTCGAAGTGCCAGAAGCCCACCGCGAGCGCTCCCAGTCCGAACACCAGCACGCCGCCCAGCAACATCCCCAGCGAGTCCGGCTTGAGCGGCGTGGAGCTGGCCAGGTCCGCCGCCCCCGTTGCCAGCGCCGACAGCCGGGGCAGCACCAGCGTCACCGCGTCGAACGACGTGCGCCCGACGCCCGCCTCCAGGTAGCGCGACACGTCCGCGCGGAACCCCGCCAGGATGCCGCCCACCAGCAGCACGAAGCCCGCCGCGGCACAGAGCGCCGCGCTGCGCACCAGCGTCGCCGTGGTGAGCATCACCGCGTACACCGCCGCGAAGCCCACGCACGCCAGGCCCCCCGCGACGAGCGGCCCCAGCGTCCAATAGCCCGTCTTCACCCCGAAGATGAGCGTGAGCCCGCCCGCGGCGTACACCGTGCCGCCCAGTGCCAGCGTCATCACCCCCACGAACGTGCCCGCCAGCAGGTGCCAGCGCTGCAAGGGGAGGGCGAGCAGGTGCTCGATGCGGCCGGGCGACAGCAGGCCCGGCGCGAAGTCCGAGCACGCCACGATGCCGAAGAGGATGCCGCCGTAGAACACGAGGTACGCCGCCGCGCGGAAGATGGGCCGCAGCGCCACGTCCACGGACGTGATGTTGGCGCGCACCACCTCGCCAAACAGCCGCGTCGCCGCGAGCGCCCCGTCCACGACCTCCAGCTTCAGGCTGAGCGCCACCGTGGCCAGCACCAGCGTGAGCCCCACCATGAACGCCAGGATGAACTTGCGCGACGCGGCCTCGCGCAGCACGTACCCCGCGATGACGAACACCGGGTTCACGCCGCCACCCCCGGGCTGCTGCCCACCGCGCCCAGCAGCACCGCCTCCAGGTCCGCGCCCTCGCGCCGCAGCTCCATCAGCAGCGCGCCCGAAGCCCGGGCCCGGTCCAACGCCGCGTTGAGCACCGCCACGTCCGTCGCCTCCACCAGGTACACACCTTCCCGCGCACCGTCCGCCTGCGCGCCCGGTGTCGCTCCCTTGAGCAGCTGCGCGTCCGTATCTCCAGGAACGAAGCCCGCCGCCAGCAGGGCGGAGGCCTCCGCGCCGGGTGCGAAGCGCACGCGCCACCTGGCACCTCCCCGCGCGAGCTCCTCCAGCCGGCCTTCGCGCAGCACGCGCCCGTCCGCGAGGATGGCCACGCGGTCGCACACCCGTTCCGTCTCCGCCAGCAGGTGCGAGTTGAGGAACAGCGTCACGCCCCGGCGCACCTCCTCCTGGAGGATGCGGCGCACCTCCAGCCGGCCCATCGGATCAATGCCGTCCGTGGGCTCGTCCAGCACCAGCAGGGCCGGGTCTCCCAGGAGCGCCGCCGCCAGCCCCAGCCGCTGCCGCATGCCCTTCGAATAGCCGCCGATCTTCCGGTCCACCGCGTCCGAAAGCCCCACGCGCTCCAAGAGGCGCAGCAGCGCGCTCGCGTCCGGCTTCAGCCCCTTGAGGCGGGCCACGGTGGCGAGGAACGCGGGCGCCTTCCACGTGCCCGGCAGGTGCAGCCGCTCCGGCAGGTAGCCGATGCGCGCGCGGATGGCGGGGTCCTCCGGCGAGCCGCCCAGCACGCGCACCGTGCCCGCGGTGGGCCGCACGATGCCGAGCACGCTCTTGATGAAGGTCGTCTTGCCCGCGCCATTGGGGCCGATGAGCCCGAAGGCGCTGCCCGCGGGGACGAGCAGGTCCATGCCCTTGAGGGCCTCATGGCCGCCCCGTCCGAAGGCGCGGTGATAGGTTTTTCGCAGGCCCCGGACTTCGAGGGCAGGGAGCGGTGTCGTCACGGTTGCGACTGTAGACGACCCGCGAGGGCGATGATTGCACCCGCCTCGCACTCGGGGGAGGGACAGGCGGGCCTGAAAAGGAGGGCTCTCCGCGTTTCAGGGTTCGCGCCACTGGGAAACGCGCTTCGCACCTCCGCTGCCCCTGCCGCGCCGCGATACCCCGTCGTTCCGGGGCGTTGCGACTCTGGGGGCTCCAACGGAGCGGCTGGTCCGGCCCCTGCAACGCGTGGCGGGCACATGCTGGACACACGCAAGACACACGGAGAGACGGGCATGACGTGGGCATACGGAGCGGAACAGCAGCTTCAGGACGCGCGTCGTGAATTGGAAGCCGCGGAGCGGGAGCTGGTCAGCGGCACGGAGGCCGCGCGGGTGCGGTACGCGCGGGCGCTGTACGAGGCGGACCTCGCCAACCGGCGGGCCGACCGCATGGCGCGCGACAGCCGCCGCCAGCAGCAGAGCTGGCGTCCTGTCGCTGGCTGAGCAGGCAGGTTGCTGGCAGGGAAGGGGTGAAGCGCGGCGCCGGGCGGTTTATACCGGCGCCCATGGCCCACCCCGTCCACCGCCCCCGCCGGCTGCGCCGCTCCGCGGCCCTCCGTGACATGGTGAGAGAGACGCGTCTCTCGCCCACGGACTTCATCTACCCCCTCTTCGTCGTCGAGGGCCGGGACGTGCGCCGTCCCATCTCCTCCATGCCGGGCATCTTCAACCTGTCGGTGGAGCATGCCGTGCAGGAGGCGAAGCTCGCGAAGTCGCTGGGCGTGCCGTCCGTCATCCTCTTCGGCATCCCGGACCACAAGGACGCGCAAGGCACGCAGGCCTACGCGCGCGACGGCATCGTCCAGCGCGCCATCCGGGAGATCAAGGCCGCGGTGCCGGACCTCCAGGTCATCGCGGACGTGTGCCTCTGCGAGTACACCGACCACGGCCACTGCGGCGTGCTCGACGGTCAGCACGTCGTCAACGACGCCACGCTGCCCCTGCTCGCGCAGATGGCCGTCACGTGCGCGCAGGCGGGCGCGGACATCGTCGCCCCGTCGGACATGATGGACGGCCGCATCGGCGCCATCCGCAAGGCGCTGGACGAGGTGAAGCTGTCCGACACGCCCATCATGGCGTACTCGGCCAAGTATGCCTCCGGCTTCTACGGTCCCTTCCGCGAGGCCGCCCAGAGCACGCCCCAGTTCGGCGACCGGCGCGGCTACCAGATGGACCCCGGCAACGTGCGCGAAGCCATCCGCGAGACGGCGCTGGACGTGGACGAGGGGGCGGACTTCATCATGGTGAAGCCCGCGCTGTCGTACCTGGACGTCATCCGCGCGCTGCGCGAGAACTTCGACCTGCCGCTCGCCGCGTACAACGTCTCCGGCGAGTACGCGATGCTCAAGGCCGCCGGCCAGAACGGGTGGGTGGACTACGAGCGCGTGATGATGGAGGTGCTCACGTCCATCAAGCGCGCTGGCGCCGACCTGGTCATCACGTACCACGCCCTGGAAGCCGCCAAACTCCTCTAAGGCAACACGCGGGGCGCGCTGTCGCGGTGGAGAGCTTGATCGGCTCCGCCGCTTGCGCCCAAATGGTCCCCACACGATGCCCACCCAGAAGAAGAAGCGCCCCGGACGCAAGCCGGCGAAACCTCCGCCCCGACGCGCCCCTGCCGCGAAGCCGAAGTCCCGGGCCGGCCAGCGTCCGGGCCGGGGCCACACCCCGGTCGTGCGTGAGCCCGGGCCGTTGCAATACAAAGTGGTGGAGCTGTCCACGGTGGATGAGGGCGCGCTGGAGCGCACCTTGAACGAGTGGACGGGCAAGGGCTGGAACCTGGACGGCGTGCAGTTCGCGATGCGCGAGTCCTCCAAGCGGCCGGCGATGGCGTTCGTGTTCTTCACCCGCGAGGGCGAGGCCGCGCAGCACGACGAGGCCGGCGCGCGCGAGCGACTGCAGCGGATGTCGGACGTCGGCAGCCCCACCGCGAGGCTCGCGGCCGAACAGACCGGGGAGCACGCGCAGACGGTGGTGCCCTTCGTCCACCCGCTGTCCGCGCACGAGCGGCTGGCGCGGCTGGCCGGGCTGGATGAACCGGAGCCCACGGAAGAGGGCCTCACGCTGGAGCCGGAGGAGTGAGCGCCGCTCCCGAACGCAGCCTGATGTCCACGGGCCGCGGAGGCAGCCGCGTGCTGCGGCTGGTGCAGGAGGACGCGGAGCCGGACTCTCCGTACCCGAAGGCGTCCCTGCTGCTGCGCCTGGGCGCGCGCGTGGTGGACTGTCTGACGGCGTGGGGCCTGTACGTGGTGTGCGGCGCGGCGGGCGCGGTGGTGGCGCTGCTGTTCCTGCTGCTCGCGGACGGGATGCTCCAGGGGCAGAGCGTGGGCAAGCGCATCTTCGGCGTGAAGGTGATGCACCTGCCCACGCGCTCGGCCGCGCGGCACCGGGACAGCACGCTGCGGAACGCGCCGCTCGCCCTCGTCGTCCTGCTGGGGATGATGCCCGCGCCGCAGGGCCTGGTGGCCGCGGCGGCGGGCTTCGTGGTGATTGGGGGCGTGGAGGCGTGGCGCGTGCTGCGCGACCCGCTGGGCCTGCGGCTGGGCGATACCTGGGCGCAGACGCAGGTGGTGGATGGGAAGGTTGTGGCGGGCGCGACGGTTGCAGCCCGCACGCCCGTGGCGGCAACGCGCGCCCCGGGCCGTTTGATGACCGCGGCGAAGGTCCGCCGCTGCAAGCCATTCCGGAAAGGGAGACAGGGCAAGCCATGCGCATCGCGCTGACCTACAACCTGCGGTTGTCGGACTCGGAGGAGGAAGCGGAGTTCGACACGCAGGAGACGGTGAACACGCTCGCGGCCGCCATCGAGCGCCTGGGCCACCGCCTGGAGCGCTTCGAGGTGAGCGGCCCCGCGTCGCGCACCGTCGCCCGCCTGGAGGCCTACAGCCCCGACCTCATCTTCAACACCGCCGAGGGCCGCCGGGGCCGCTTCCGCGAGGCGTTCTACCCGGCGCTCTTCGACGAGCTGGGCTTCGCGTACACGGGCTCGGACGCGTACGCGCTGGCGCTCACGTTGGACAAGCAGCTCACCAAGCTCATCCTGTCCAAGCACGGCATCCGTACGCCCGGCTGGCAGTACGTGGAGAAGCTCAGCGAGCTGACGGCGGAGAACCTGCACTTCCCCGTCATCGTGAAGCCCAACTTCGAAGGCTCCTCCAAGGGCATCACCCAGGACTCCGTCGCGGAGACGCTGGAGGCCGTGCGGGAGAAGGTGGCGAAGGCGCTGGAGAAGTACCCGGCGGGCGTGCTGGTGGAGGAGTACATCAGCGGGCGCGACCTCACGGTGCCGTTCCTGGCCGCGGTGGACAACGACTACGACGGCGTGCTGACGCCGGTGGAGTACGTCATCGACCCGGAGGCCGCGACGGGCCGCAAGTACGCCATCTACGACTACGAGCTGAAGACGCGCCGCGAGAAGGCCGTCAGCGTGCGCGCCCCGGCGAACATCCCCCCGAAGATGGCGGAGGACGTGCGCAAGATGGCGCAGAAGATCTTCCAGGTGCTGGACTGCCGCGACCTGGGGCGCCTGGACTTCCGCCTGTCCGACGCGGGCGTGCCGTACTTCCTCGAAATCAACGCGCTGCCCAGCCTGGAGCCGGGTGCGGGCATCTACTCCGCGGCGGAGCTGGAGGGGCTGCACCTGGACGGGGTGATCAACTCCATCATCCAGAGCGCGGCCAAGCGCTACAAGATCCGCGACTCCGCGCGCCGCCAGGGCAAGCCCGCGCGCAAGACGGGGCCGCTGCGGGTGGGCTTCAGCTTCAACGTGAAGCGCGTGAAGCCCAGCGCCACGGCGGAGACGGTGGAGGACAGCGAGGCGGAGTACGACTCGCCCAACACGCTCCAGGCCATCCGCGAGGCCATCGCGTCGTGGGGCCATGAGGTCATCGACCTGGAGGCCACGGCGGAATTGCCCACGGTGCTCTCCAGCACGCCGTTGGACATCGTCTTCAACATCGCCGAGGGCTTCAAGGGCCGCAACCGCGAGAGCCAGGTGCCCGCGATGCTGGAGCTCCTGGACATCCCGTACACGGGCTCCGATCCCGCGACGCTGTCGCTCGCCCTGGACAAGGCGCTGGCGAAGAAGATCGTCCGTCAGGCGGGCATCCTCACGCCCAACTTCCAGCTGATGGTGACGGGCAAGGAGCGGCTGAACAAGGAGTTCACCGGCTTCCCGCTCATCGTGAAGCCGGTGGCGGAGGGCAGCTCCAAGGGCGTCGTCACCAAGAGCGTCTGCTACAGCGAAGCGGAGCTGCGCGACGTGGTGAAGGAGATCGCTGGCAAGTACCAGCAGCCCGCGCTGATTGAAGAGTACATCGGCGGCCGCGAGTTCACGGTGGGCCTGCTGGGCGAGCGGCGTCCGCGCGTGCTGCCGCCCATGGAGATCGTCTTCCTGGACAAGGCGGAGAAGAACCCCGTCTACAGCTTCCAGCACAAGCTGGATTGGACGGATCGCATCCGCTACGACGCGCCCGCGAAGATTGAACCCGCGCTACTGGAGAAGCTGCGCACGGCGGCGCGCAACTCGTTCATGGCGTTGGGGTGCCGCGACGTGGCGCGCATCGACTTCCGCATGGATGACAAGGGGCGCATCTACTTCATCGAGTGCAACCCGCTGCCCGGCCTCACGCCCGGCTGGAGCGACCTGGTGCTCATCGCGCAGGGCGCGGGCATGGACTACCGCGCGCTCATCGGTGAGATCATGGCGCCCGCCATCCGCCGCTACAAGGAGCGCGAGGCGCGCCGGGCCCAGACGGAGCACCCGCCCGGGCCCACGCCGCCGCTCAACAAGGTGGTGCAGCGCATCGAGGAGCAGACCGCGCAGGCGAACGCCGCGGCCGCGCCCCCGCTCGTGAACGGCAACCCGGCGGCCACCGGCGAGCTGAAGTCCTGAGCCGCTGAAGCGGACCCGCGAGGGCAGGGGACGCGGAAACGTCCCCTGCCTTCCCGTGCGCGCTACCCGTCGTTGAGCGCCTGCGCCCAGGCCTTCTCGAAGTTGGCGTGGTACGCCTGCCACAGCGAGTCCGAGTAGTACTTCACGAGGTTCTCGTCGTTGTAGCGCAGCGAGTTCTTCGACAGGTTGTGCGAGCCCGTCAGGACGATCTTCCGCACCGTCCCGTTGAAGTTCCCCGAGTAGACGAAGTGCTTGCTGTGGGTGAGGACCTCCCGGGGCGCGCCGCCGCTGTCCTTCACGTTGTTCGCGGATACGTCATACAGCTGGCGCACGGTGATGTTGGACGACCCGCCGAGCTTCGTGCGGATGCCCGCGTCCATGTCCGTGTAGAGCACGCGCACCTTGCAGCCCAGCTTCGCGATGCGCACCAGCTCCGTGGCCACGATGACGCGGCTGTCATTGAAGTGGTTCTCGTTCACGTCCAGCGTACAGCCCGTCACGGCCGTCCGGATGTAGTCCGTGAAGTTGTTCGTCACGGTGTCGGAGCTGAGCTCGTTGTCGTTGCCCTCGCGCGGGAAGAAGTACGCGGTCCACGGCGCGTTCGGTGAGGCGTAGTACCCCTGGCCCGTGGTGGGGTTGTAGTAGTCCGTCGTCTTCGTCCCGCCGCGCAGGTCATTGTGGTAGCCGACCCAGTAGTCGTACCAGTCCCAGTCCTCGTAGCTGACGACCATGTCGTTCCAGTAGTTGTTCTGGGAGTAGGTGTTGTTCCACGAGCCCTGCACCACGACGCGCTGGATGCGGTTGCCCTGCGGATCCGTCGTCGTGCTGAAGGTGAAGATCTTGTCGTGCATGATGGTCGTGGAGCGATCAAAGCCCGCGATGCACGCGCTGCCCGCGCCCGTGCCGTTGCACCGGGTCAGCTCCAGCCGCGTCGCGTCCGGGCAGCTCGCCGCCGGGGGCACGTAGCTGCTGATGTCGTGGATGACGCCGCCGGAGAGGAACTCCTCCGCCGCGCCGCCGTTCTGCTCGTCCACCACCAGCCGCACGATGACGCCCCGGCACAGCGCCGCCTTGATGGCCGCGTTCAGGTGGTCCGTCGTCCACAGGAACATCGCGATGCGGATGTAGGAACCCTTGGGGCTGTTGTCGATGAGCCGGACCACCTCATCCTTGATGCGATAGTCCCGCGTGCCCGTGTTGTCCGGCTGGTTGAAGACGACGTAGAGCCCCGGCACGTTCGTCACGCCCTGCTGCTGCGTGCCCACCAGGTTCGGATCCGCCTGCGCCGCGGGCTGACAGCCCCCGAGCGCCGCCGACACCACGAGTCCCACCACCGCCAGGAGCCCTGCACGTCCACTGCATCGCCGCTGTGTCATGTCCCGCCTCCATTCTCCAATTCTCACCATTTAATACGAAATGGTGTGGAAAACAGAGAGAACATGGGTATGGATGGAATGAAACCCATTCTTGCGGATATGGAAAATTCAATGAGCGGATTGTTTCAGCGGGGTGCGGTGGTGTCGTGGGTGCTGATGGGCTGCGCGGTGCTGGCGCCGCAGGGCGCGCGGGCGGCGTCGGTGGGCCTCCAGCCGGCCTCCAGCGGCCAGTCCTCGCAGCTCGCGGCGCTGACGTCGCTGAGCTTCACGCCGGTGAAGGACGCGATGGTGAAGCAGTTCGCGCCCACGACGAACTTTGGCGCGCAGAGCCTCCTCCAGGTGTCGGGGCAGCCGAACTACAGCAAGGAAGTCGTGTTCCAGTTCAACGTCACCGGCCTGCCCGCGGGTGCGACGAACCTCACCGCGCAGCTGCGCGTGCCCGCCGGCACCACCGCCACGGGCCGCCCCATCACCGCGCACGCGGTGGCGGACACGGGCTGGAGCGAGACGGCCCTCACCTGGAACACCCGCCTGCCCATGGGCGCCGCGCTGTCCACGGTGTCCAGCCACACGGCGGGGCAGGACTCGGTGTGGGACGTGTCCGCGCTCATCACCGGCAACGGCAACGTGACGGTGGGCCTGGACACGACGTTCTCCGGTGACACGAACTTCACGTCGCGCGAGGGCAGCCCCGGCCCCACGCTGGTGGTGAGCTACGACACGGCGACGACGTGGTTCGTCTACGCGGGCAACACGCACGCGCACACCAGCTTCACGTCGTCGCACGGCGAGCAGGTGACCAGCGGAGACCCCACCACGAACGGGCCCCCGTCGGAGCACCACGCGCGCGCGAAGGCGGCGGGCTACGACTTCTACGTCACCACGGACCACTCGCAGGAGGTGGCGTTCGATCCGACCAGCCCGACGACGCCCGCGTGGGTGGCGACGAAGCAGCAGGCCGTGAGCGCGACGGACAGTGGCTACGTGGGCTTCTGGGGCTACGAGCACTCGGAGAACAACGGGCCGGACGGCACGGGCCACATCAACGTCATCAACAGCCCCGCGTACCTGGACGCGCTGGAGTCCGGCGTGGGCATCCAGCAGCTCTACGCGTGGATCAAGACGCAGCCGGACACGGTGGCGACGTTCAACCACCCCGCGCCCACCAGCTACAACAGCTTCGCGTACCGGGACGCCGCGCTCACCGACATCTTCACCATGCTGGAGGTGATCAACTCCAACGACAACCTCCACTACGAGGCCTGGCTGGCGGCGCTGCAGAAGGGCTGGAAGGTGTCCCCGGTGTGCGGCAATGACAACCACGGGTTCTGGGGCATCACGCACCACACCGCGCGCACCTTCCTCGTCGCCCCCACGCGCACGAAGGCCGCGCTCCTGGATGCGATGAAGCAACGGCGCACCTACGCCGCGTTGGACTCCAACCTGCGCGTCGTCTACTCGGTGAACGGCGCCATCATGGGCTCCACGCTCGCGAGCCCCTCCACGTTCGACTTCAACATCCAGGTGAGCGACGCGGACGTGGGCGACCGCATCTCCAGGATTGAAATCCTCAAGGACGACGGCGTGGTGGTGCAGACCTTCGCCCCCGCCACGCCGCAGGCCTCCGTCACCTGGACGCCGTCCCTCACCGACACGACGAGCCGGTACTTCTTCCTGCGCGTCTACAACGAGGGCAGCACGGCGCCCATGGCGTGGATCGCCCCGGTCTGGACGGGGCGGTAGGAAGGCCTGCTCAGGCGGGCGCGAAGCCGCCGTGGAAGGTGGGCGGGAGGGCGTGGTCGAAGTGGCAGCGCGCCACCGGCCCGTCCTCCAGCCGGCGAGCATCCAGCACCGCGATGTGGGACGCGTCCGCCTTCACGTCGAAGACCTGGGTGAGCAGCCAGCCGTCGTCCTCCGCGCTGCCACCGGGGCGGGGGACGAAGACGGGCTCGGAGGGGTACTGCTCCGCGCCCAGCGCCGCCACCGTCAGCCGGCCCGTCGCCACCTCGATGCGCGCGACGCCGTTGTGCGGCCCCCACTTCGCCTCCTCGCTCGTGTGCACGCCCATGAACACCGTCCCATGCGCGCGGCCCACCACGCCGGGGGCGACGCGGGGGAACTCGCAGCTCACGTCCGAGCGGCGCTCGGTGTGGAAGGTGCCCGCCTTCACGTCCACCACCGCCCGGTGCAGCACGCCCTTCGCGGCCGTGGAGGTGCGGCCGCGCACCAGCTCTCCCAACCACTGGTTCGTCGTGAAGTCGGGGTAGTGCACGTAGTCCACCACCAGCTGCTCGCCCTGCTCGAACGCGTTGGCGAAGTGCCACTGGTAGAACGCCTCCGTGGGGATGCGCACCGGGTGCTCCACGTCGTCGATGGGCACCACCAGCACCTCCGAGCCCACGTCCGGCCGGAAGTGGAGGTTCTCCGAGAAGGACCCCAGCCGCAGCAGCATGCGGAAGATGTTGAGCCGCAGCGCCGGCAGGAAGAAGACGAGGTAGCGGTCCGTGGCGATGAAGTCGTGCACCATCGTCGCGCCGGGGAGCTTCACGGAGCCCATGTGCCGCGCCTTTCCGCCGTCCGGCAGCGCGTACAGCTCCACCTTCGTCTCCCGGCCATACGACACGCCGAAGTTGTAGGACGTCTTGCGTGACGGCACGCGGTGCGGGTGCGCGGAGAAGCTCTCCACCACCACGCCGTCCAGGTCCGACTCACCCACGCAGGACAGGTCCTCCGGGGACACCTCCACGGGCACGTTCGCCTCGAACAGCGCGTACAGCTTGCCGTTCCACGCCATCACGGACGTGTTCGCCGAGTTCTTCCGCTGGTTGCGCAGCTTGTGCAGCAGCGGCGTGGGCGTGCCGTAGCCGCCGTAGCGCTGCCCGGACCCCTGACGCTCCGCCACCATGCTCGGCGTCTCCAGGAGCCGCGACGCGCCCCGCACGCCGTCCGGCCCGAAGCGCACGCCCAGCATGCCGCCGTCCCCGTCGAACCAGTGCTGGTACGGCCGGCCGTGCACCTCGAACGTCCACGGCCCCACCCGGTACAGCGAACCCCGCAGGCCTTCGGGCACCTGGCCCTCCACCCGCAGCGGCTCGAAGCCGTGCTGGCGGGGAAGCGTGCGGAAGGCCCGGAGCCAGCCCGGGGCGGCGGAGGACATCGTCTGCTTCATCGCGGTCGTCATGGCGAAAAATCCCTTTCCTGGTTCCTGCGGAGGGCACGGGCGCTGCCGCATCCCTTCAGCGTGTAGACAACGTAAACATTGCATGTTGTCGCTGTCAACATCGATGTTGACGCTGGCCACTTCGCCCCCTGGGTGGTTACGTCCGCCAGACGACACGGAGGAGGCCCGGACGGTGGCGACTCGCGGCAAGCAGGCACGGACAGGGAAGTCGGTGGACAAGGCGGCGGACAAGGCGCGCTATCACCACGGTGACCTGCGCCAGGCGCTGGTGGACGCGGCGCTGACGCTCATCTCCGAGGAGGGCTTCGGCGCGCTGACGCTCCGCGAGGTGGCCCGGCGGGCGGGCGTCACGCACGCGGCTCCGTACCGGCACTTCGCGGACAAGGAGGCGCTGCTGGAGGCGGTGTCACAGCAGGGCTTCCGCACGATGTCGCGGGAGATGCGCGAGCGCATGGCGCGGGTGTCGGGACCGCTGGAGCAGCTGTCCGCCGCGGGCGTGGCCTACGTGCTCTTCGCGGTGCGCCACCCGCCGCACTTCCGGGTGATGTTCGGGCCGCACTTCACGCGGCCCCCGCAGCCCGATGCGGCGGAGGAGGGGACCAACGCCTTCCAATTGCTGGTGGGCTGCATCGAAGCCGGGCAGGCCGCGGGCCTCCTGCGCGCGGGGGAGTCACGGCGCCTGACGCTCACCGCGTGGTCGCTGGTGCATGGGCTCGCCTCGCTGCTGGTGGACCGGCAGCTCGACGATGCCATGCGGGGCGCGGAGGCCGCGGAGGCGCTCGCCGTCGTGCAGACGCGGCTGCTGCTGGAGGGACTCATGCGCCCCGAAGCCGGCGGAAACGCCGACAGTCGCTAGGGAAGTGGTGTTGACCGTCGGAGATTGTCGGCTACGGTCGGCGCCATGGTGCGGATACCGGAAGAAACAGGGCCGAGGGTCCGGGCGCGGGAGCTGGGGCTTCCGCTGGGGCGCTTCAAGACGGGGAAGTTCAACGCGATCACGGACGTGGAAGGCGTGCTCGTGGGGCACTCCACCATCATCCAGGGTCAGGGCCCGCTCAGGCCCGGCTTCGGGCCGGTGCGCACGGGCGTCACCGCCATCCTGCCCAACCTGGGCAACATCTTCATGGACCGCATGAGCGGCGGCGGCTTCGTGCTCAACGGCGCGGGCGAAGTCTCCGGCATGACGCAGCTCATGGAGTGGGGCCTCATCGAAACGCCCATCCTGCTCACCAACACCATGGCGGTGGGCGCGGTGTCGGACGGCGTGGCCCGCTACCTCGTGCAGCGCTACCCGGGCATCGGCGACGAGCACGACGTCATCATCCCCGTGGTGGGCGAGTGTGACGACTCCTGGCTCAACGACATCTCCGGCCGCCACGTGCGCCAGGAGCATGTCCTGGAGGCCATCAACAACGCCGCCAGCGGCCCGGTGCGCGAGGGCAACGTCGGCGGCGGCACCGGCATGGTGACGTGCGACTTCAAGGGCGGCATCGGCACGTCGTCGCGCAAGCTGCCGGAGGTGCTGGGCGGCTACACGCTGGGCGTGCTCGTCATGTCCAACTTCGGGAAGATGCACAACCTGCGCGTGGGCGGCCTGCCGGTGGGCGAGGTGCTGGTGGAGAAGTTCAAGAACACCCCCCACCGCGGCAAGTCCTACGGCTCCATCATCGCCGTGGTCGCCACCGACGCGCCGCTGTTGAGCCATCAGATCAACCGCCTCTGCAAGCGCGTGGGCCTGGGCATCGGGCGCGTGGGCAGCTACGCGGCGCACGGCTCCGGGGAGATCGTGGTGGGCTTCTCCACCGCGAACATCATCCCCAGGCGCACGCAGAAGATGGTCTACAAGATGAAGATCCTCCTGGATCAGCGTCTGGACCCCCTCTACGAGGCCGTGATGGAGGCCACCGAGGAGGCCATCCTCAACGCCATGTGCATGGCTGAACCCATGACGGGGGTGAATGACAACTACTCGCCCGCGCTGCCCCTGGACGAGGTGCGCCGCTTCGTGGACGCCTGCCGGCCCATCTTCGCCTCGGTGAAGAAGCGCCCCCACCAGACGAGCGTGCCGGCCTCCAAGGAGCGCCCCAGCGACGAGGATCGGGAGGGAGAGGTGACGGTTTCCTCCGCCTTGCCCACCAAGGTGCGCGGCGCGGAGGGGATCCCCTTTCCGACCC
>NZ_RAWA01000137.1 GCF_003611675.1 Corallococcus sp. CA053C | reverse complement strand
GCCGGCGGGGTGACGGCGGAGGGCACGGTGTCCGGGGCGGTGTTGCCCGTGGGCGCGGAGCCCTTGCGGTTCTTGGGCGTCATGTCCTTCACGAACATGTCCGCCACCTGATCCAGCAGCGCCGTCATCGCCAGGCGGAACAGCTCCGGCTCCTTGCCGACCTTGAACGGATCCAGGTGCGGCGCGCCCTGATCCACCGCGTCCAGGTCGAACGTCCGGTGCCACAGCTCGGAGCGGCCATCCACGCGGAACATGCGCCCGTAACCCTTGAGGTAGGCGCCCGCGTGCCCGTCCTCGCTGCGCATGCCGAAGTCCTGGATGACGAACTCCACGATGGTGTCCGCGCCCAGCGGGGCCATCAAGTCATAGTCCGGGGCGTTGGCGGGCACCTCCTCCACGAGGAAGCTCTCCAGCGCGGAGGCGACCCGGGCCGGGTCCACCGCGTCCGTCCAGGGGGCCTCTTCCGGGAGGCGGGACAGGGTGGTGACGCGCAGGCGTTCGGAGAGCTCGAAGCGCGTCACGGCCTGTTGCAGCTTCACGGTGAGGCGCCGGTCCGCTTCCTTGTCCTCCAGCTTCTTGAGCTTGCCCGAGTAGGCGCCGTCCTCGCGGAACACGAGGCTCTTGGGGCCCGCGCCGTCCTCGATGCGGGAGATGAAGGCCGGCCGCTGGACCCGGTCCAGGTCGGAGCCGGAGAGCTGCTGCGAGGCGCAGCCGACAGTGAAGGCCAGGAGGATTGCCGCGAGAAGAGGGCTTCGCACCATGGAGGCAACGCTAACCCATCCCCGGGCCCCTGGCCTGTTTGCGACCCACCGAAGGGCCCGGGACCGGGCCTGGCTGCTATGCTGCCCGGCCGTGAATGCTCCCCCTTCCGTCCCCCCCGGCCCGGGCCCCAACCGCAAGCGGCGGCTCGGGGAGATATTGAGTGACGCCGGCCTGCTGACCGAAACGCAGCTGCGCGCCGCGCTCGCCGAACAGCGCAAGTGGGGCGGCCGCCTGGGGCTCACCCTGGTGCAGATGGGCTACGTGGACGAGAACTCCATGGTCCACGCGCTGTCGCGCCAGCTCGCCATCCCCACGGTGGATCTGGATCGGCACGTCCCCTCTCCGCCCGCCCTCCAGGCGCTGCGCGTGGACATCGCCGAGCGCTACACCGTGTTCCCCATCGCCGTGGACCCCGCGACGAAGACGCTCACGGTGGCCACGTCGGATCCCACCAACGTGGAGTCGCTCCAGGAGCTGTCCTTCCACGCCGCCCAGCGCCTCCAGGTGGTGGTGGCGAGCGCGTCCTCCATCGAGCGCGCCATCCGGCACCACTACCACGGCGAGGTCACCTCCTCGGCCGCCACGCCGCTGAGCTTCGGCATGGAGGAGGTCACCTTCGAGCTGGCCCCGCCGCAGCAGGTGGAGGCCGTCCCCACGCCGCCGCCGCGCGCCCAGGGCCCGGCGCCGCGCGACGCGGAGCTGACGTCGAAGGTGGAGGCGCTCGCGCAGCAGGTGGCGGACCTGGAGCGCATGGTGGCGCAGCAGGCCCGGGTGATGCGCGGGATGATGGAAGCCCTGGAGGCCCGAGGCGCGCTGACGCGCGAGGAGGTCCAGGCGAAGGCCCGGTAACGACGGCATGGCGCTCCTCTTCCCCTTCAATGAAAAGCTGAAGCTGGAGCTGACCGTCACCGCGGCGGAGACCGCGTTCACGATCCCCGGCGGCCAGGTGCAGGCCTTCTCCCTGCGGATGACGCCCACGGGCTTCACGGGTTCGCTGACGTTCTGGACGTCGCTGGAGAAGGCGGACGCGGCGCTGCTCACCGCGTTCAGCAAGCCGGACCTGGTGCGCGTGCGGCTGGCCCTGTCCGGGGTGTACGACCCGCCGCCCACGCCGCTGGTGGTCCAGGGCCTCGTGACGCAGAAGCGCGTCGCGGGCTCGGCGCACGGCAACAAGGACGGCGTCGCGGTGGCCTTCCGTCAGTACACGGTGGAGTTCGCGGACCCCGCGCGGGTGCTCTGGAAGCAGCACCGCCCGGTGGAGCTGCACACCGGCAAGAAGGTGTCGGAGCTGTTGGACCTGCACAAGCCGGGCGGCCTGCTGCTCACCTACGACTGGGACGCGTTGGAGTCGAAGCAGGCGCTGGTGTGCCTGGGCATCGGCGATGACCACCCGTCCGCGAGCTTCTACGACTTCGTGCTCTGGTACGTGGACACGCGCGGCGGCGTGCTGACGTACGCGAGCCCCACGGACACGTACACGTTCTCCGCGAAGAAGCCCGCCACGGGGACGGTCGCGGCGCTCAGCCGCAAGCACGTGGAGCGCGTGGACGTGGAGCTGCCCCCCGTCATCCGGCACAGCACCCGGGTGCTCAACGGCTTCGGGGCCGCGCCGACCACGGTGGCGCTGGAGCAGGCGCAGGCGGTGGCGGGCATCCAGCACGACATGCTGGTGCGCACGCCCATCGCGGCGGAGGCCGAGCAGCGCCAGTCGCGGGAGAAGGAGCGCCTGCGCCTGCGCAAGCGACGCCTGCGGCTGACGTTCCACGACGTGCCCCCGCTCGCGCTGCACCCGGGTGCGCTGATCAAGCTGGACGGCCCGCTCTGGAGCCCGGACCTCACCGGCCTGGGCGAGGACCTGCGCGTGGCGGAGCTGTCCTTCGACGGCGTGGGCCTCCAGACCGGTGCGCACGACGGCCAGCAGGAGCCGACGGCGGGCTACGAGGTCACGCTGTCCGTGCTCCTGGAGCAGAAGTCGGATCCAGTGCCGGAGCTGCCCGCGTACCGGCTGCCCCACTACCCCATCTACGTCGAGGGCAAGGTGCACAGCCCTGGCGGCGAGGCCACGGACCGCATCTACCTCCAGGTGGATGATCCGAAGACGTCGGTGTCGAACTGGCGGGTGACGGTGCCGCTCTGGAACAAGACGGTGAGCGTGCCCGCGGAGCCCGGCCTGTTCCCGGGCACGTTCTACTTCCCGCCGTACAAGAACGAGCGCGCGCTGGTGGCGCTGCACTTCGACCACGCGGCGCTGCACCGCTTCCTGGACTGGGGCGGGGGCGTGCGCATGCCCCAGGACAGCCAGGGGGATCAGCTCCTCTTCGGCAAGAACGGCACGAACCAGACGGCGATGACGCACGACTACCAGGACGCCAAGCCGGTGTGGAACCTGGGGCGGGTGAACTCGAACGACACGGAGATCGTCCGCATCTCCGAGGGCCGGCTCCTCATCCAGACGAAGGAGGAGCCCGGCGGCGCGGCGACCACGCCCACGTATGACGTGACGCCGCAGGTGGAGACCGCGAAGGGCGACCTCACCGCGGGCGTGGACGGCGCGGTGGGTGAGACGACGGCGGCCTACTCGGCGTCCATGGCGACGGCGAACGCCAAGATCAACGCGGCCTCCGAAGAGACGGGCGCGGCGCTCTCCGCGGCGGAGGCGAAGGTGAAGGGCCAGGCCGCCGAGTCCCGCGCGAAGCTGACGGGCGCGCTCAACGGACTGGATGGGCAGACCGGCGCCCTCTCCAGCTCCGCCGCTGAAGCCAAGGCCGCGCTGGCGGGGCTGCGATGAACGAGCTGCGAGCGGCGGTGGCGAAGCACAAGGCGACCGTGCAGGGCTTCGGCGCGGGCGTGATGCCGCGCCTCACCACGGCCAAGGGCGAGGTGGAGGCGCTGGCGCAGGGCGTGCTGACCCTCGTCGCCACGCTGCGCCCGACGGTGGACGGGACGATTGGCAAGCTGCTCACGCAGGTGAACGCGGCGAACGTGAAGGTGTTGGACCCCTCCTCCCGCTTCCAGGCGCTCGCGACGGAGGTGCAGGGCCACCAGCAGGCCCTGTCCGCGTCGGGCGCGAAGGCCCGCGCGTCGTCGGAGTCGCTGGGCAAGGAGGCGACAGCGAAGAGCCAGGGGTTCGAGGCGCAGGCGAAATCGTCCGCCGAGTCCTCCCAGGGCCAGCTCACCGCGCTCCAGCAGCAGGTGGCCCAGCGCTGCGACGCGGACAAGCAGTCCTTCGACGCGAAGCTGAAGAACCGGAAGGGTTCGAAGGCGGAGACGGAGGCGCGCCGCGCGCAGGGCTACGCGCTCATCGAACAGACGCGCACGCAGCTCACCCAGGACCTCCAGGGCGTGGGCTCCACGCTCGCGGCGGCGCTGGCCGCGGTGCTGGTGCGCCTTTCCACGTCGCGCGATACGGCGACGGGAAAGAGCACGCAGCTCTCCGCCCTGGTGGACGGCGCGGTGAACGACCCGGTCCGCGCGCTGGCCGCGCTGCACCAGGAGATCGTCAACGCGGGCAAGACGACGCAGCAGGCCCACCAGACGCAGCAGTCCGCGCTGGAGACGCAGAAGAAGACGCTCGCGGATCAGGTGAAGGCCGCGGCGGCGACGGCGGCCGGCATCGTGGACCCGGTGGACACCCAGGTGGCCCCGACGCTGACGACGGGCAAGACGCAGGCGTCGGGGACGCTGGAGACGCTGGGCAAGACGGTGGGCGGTCAGGTGGCCACCGTGACGGCGCAGCTGGTGGCGGTGGAGCAGCTCATCGACCAGGTGCAGAAGCGCATCGAGGCCGCCATCACCCAGGTGAGCACCACCATCGACGGGCTGGTGACGGGCACCCTCACGGCGGTGGAGACCCTCAAGGCGCCGCTGAAGCAGACGCTGGACGCGGCCTTCACCACGCTGGACACGCTGGTGGCCAGCATCAGCGCGCTCAAGCAGCAGGTGATGGCGCTGTTCGAGGCCCTGCCCCAGGCGCTGGAGCAGATCCAGACCCTCTTCCAGCAGATTGTCGGCTCGCTGGAGGCGCTGCTGGAGCGCGCCCTGGGCCTGCTGGACGCCATCCCCGCCGCGGACCTGCCCAAGCCCCTGGTGACCCCGGCGGTGCAGGGCATCAGCCAGGTGGTGGGGCAGATCACCACGCAGTTGGGGACCATCTCGGCCCAGGTCGGCAGCCAGCTCCAGTCGGTGACGCAGACCATCGTCTCGCAGGTGGAGACGGTGCAGACCCAGGCGCAGACGCAGATCGACACGGCCACGAACCAGGTCGTCACGCAGATGGGCACGCTGACTCAGTCCGTGCTCCAGGCCATCGAGCAGGCCACGGCCCAGGTGTCGCAGGTGATCGCCACGGGCGTGACGCAGATTGGCACCGCGAAGGAACAGGGCGTCCAGCAGATCAAGGCCATGCAGCAGCAGGTGGCCGCGCGGGTGACGCCGCTGGACACGCAGGTGCCCCAGAGTCTCCAGGCCCTGGACACGCAGGTGGGCGCCGGCATCGCCGCGGCCGTGCAGGCCATGAAGACGACGCGCGCGACGGCGGAGGGTCAGGTGACGTCCGCGAAGGGCCAGCTGGATTCGCACCTGGGCACGACGAACACGTCCGTCACGGCCGCGCTGGCCTCCTTGGAGCAAGCCCGCGCCCGCGCGGAGACGGCGCTCGCCACCCAGATGGATCAGGCCCTGGCGGCGTTCAAGCAGCGGGCGGAGTCCACGAAGGCGAGCGCCCAGGCGCAAGTGGACGCGGCCACCAGCGACGCCACCACGTCGAAGCCCCAGCTCCTCTCCCCGCTCGACGCGATTGGCACCCAGCTGGGGGCGGGGGCCTTCGCGAAGCCGGTGGGCGCGGCGAACGGCCGCGTGACGGCGGCGCTCCAGGCACTGGGCCCGCGGCTGGACGCGCTCGCCTCCTGACGGACGGCGCTGCTGGCTACTTGGGGGACGCGAGCGACATCGGAGGCTCGGGGGCCTTGGGCGCGGCGGGGGCCTTGGGGGCCTCCGGAGGCGTGGGCGCCGACTCCTGCGTGGACAGCTGCCTGGGCAGGTCCGTGCGGATGCGGCTCTCCTGCAGCTCGATGTCCACCGTCTTCGGCACCGGCACATCCAGCAGGGCCTGCCATGCACCATTGGGCGTGGTGAAGAGGAAGCTCACCGCCACCGCCTGCTCCGGCGGCAGGGGGATCTTCACCTGCTTCGTGCGGCTGGGGTAGATGACCACCGTCTGCAACACGGACTCGTCCGGGCTGATGACCTTGGCCGCGACGTCCGCGTAGCCCTCCGTCATCGTCGTCTTCGACACCGTGCGGATCAGCATGTACAGCGGCCGGCCCTGGTTGGTGCCCGCCGGGGCCTTGATGTTCACCGTCAGGCTGGGCGACGCGCAGCTTCCGCCCACCACCGCCGCGACGAGTCCCGCCGCCAACCGCACCGTCCTGCCCTTCATGGCACCACCCCACGGAATGGCGCCCACGGCTCACCACGCAGCCCGAAGCTGATCTCCAGCACCTTCTCGTTCGCCGCCAGCCCCCGCCCCGGGAGCACCCACACCACGTTCTGCTGATCCGTCAGCGTGGCGGACTCCAGCAGGCGGAAGCAGTTCCATGACGACTCGGACATCTCCATGGAGCGGTAGCGCTTGCCGTCGCGCGTGGGCGAGCGCAGCTCCACGCCAATGGACGACGGCTGCGGGCTCCACCAGCTCAGCGGGAAGTCCCCCCACGCCGGCCGCTGGTTGAACCCGAACGACGCCGCCCCACCGCACTTCAGGTACGACAGCGTCACGAAGCTGTCCGGCGTCGGCGCCGTGGGCAGGGGCAGCGGCCGCACCTGCATGGTGATGGGCCGGGGCTTGCCCTCGTCATCCCAGAGCAGCCGCGACAGGCGGCCCAGCTGGCCCAGCACCGCCAGCATGCGCGGCGGCAGCAGCAGGCGCGACTTCAGCGGCCAGCGCAGGGACCAGTCCGTCCCGCGCTCCTCCACCACCGGCGACAGCACCTGGGTGACGAACTGCCAGAAGGCCCCGTCCTTGCGGCGCAGCACCTCCAGCTCCACCGGATCCACTTCCTGCGACGCGCTGGGGTTGAAGGGGTAGCGCTTCACGAGCGGCTCCAGCGTGCGCCGCGACTGGTAGGCCCACTGCTCCGCGATGACGCGCTCCAGCTCCGCGCGGCCCCGGTTGCGCACGACCACGAAGGGCTGGCGGAACGGCAGCCGGAACTCGCCCACGATGCCGTGCGCATCCAGCCACGCGTCCACCCGGCGCAGGTACGAGTCCTCCTCCTCCAGCAACATGCTCAGCGCCACGCGCCCCACCGGCGACAACATCTCCGCCAGCTGCGAGCCTCCCGCGGCCGTCGTCACGCCCGCGGCCACGGGTGCAGCGGGGTCCTTGGGCGCGGCGGGCTTCGCCGACGCGGGCTTCACGCCGGACAGCTCCTGCTGGAGCTGCGACACCAGCGTGGTGTAGGCCGCCAGCTCCGCGAGGCTGCCGCTCTTGTCCGGCGTCATCAGCGCCACCACCGGCTTGAACGGCGCCACCGCGTCGCGCATCGGGGCGTAGTACTCGCTCTCCAGGGGGCCCACGCTCGCGCGGCCCGCCACGTCGCGCAGCATCGCCTCCAGCGCGGACGACGGCTGGAGCAGCGCCGCCAGGTCACTGGTCAACGCGCCCCGCGTGGTGCGGAAGCGGTAGCCCCGGTAGCTGGCGTAGAGGTCCTGGCCGTAGCGCTTGGCGAAGGTCTGGACCTTGTTCTGCACGAAGGTGGCGCGCTCCACGGCCTCCTCGCGCGACAGCCGCGACTTGGCGAGCCGCTCCGTGAACTCGTCCACCAGGGGGCTCAGCTGCGCGTCGAACGCGGCCTTTCCGAGGACGCGGCCCACCACCGGCGCCTGTCCGCTGGCGAACTCCGTGTCGTCGTCCCCTGCCCCTTCGCTCGCGACCTCCGACGTCGTCTCCCCCGTGCGCGGGTTGAGCGAGTTGCCGTCGAACGGCGAGCGCCCCGTCTCCTTCAGGTAGCGGAGGATCTTCTCCAGGAGCTGCCGCGACACGTCCACCGGACGGAACTCATAGTCGCGCTTGAGCACCTCCACGGAGTAGCGCGCGTCGCCGTCACTGGGGGCGAAGAGGCCGTCCGCGCGGGTGAGCAGCTCCGCGGCGGTCATCCGCTCGGCGGCGCGCAGCGCGGTGTCCGCCTCGTCCTCCATGCGCAGGATGGCCTCCAGCGTCGGGCGGTTCGCGCGCATCCAGTCCAGCTCGTCCAGCAGGCTGCCCACGCCCTTCAGCTGGCTTGCGTCCGGCTCCGCGTCGGAGGCGTTGATGAGGTCCATCACCTGGCGCGCGGAGTTGAAGGGGGCGCTCTGCTCCAGCGTGGCCCGCAGCTGCTCGCGCTCGTCGCGCATCGCCCGCCACCGGGGCAGGTCCAGCTCCTTCGCCTCCAGCACGGCCTGCAGCTGCAGGAAGTGTTCGCGCCACGGGCCCAGCAGGCCCTCCATCGTGAGCCACACGAAGGGCCAGCGGGTCCACGTCACGTTCTCGTCGAAGGGCTTGTCGCTGGCGATGACGTAGTTGGCGACCATCGGCTGCGCGAGCCCCATGGCGTCCAGCCAGTTGTTCTCCTTGCCCTCGCCGGCCAGGCTCAACCCGAAGGCCTCCGCCGTCCAGCCCAGCTCCTTCTTGCTCTCCCCTCGCACGCTCTGGATCACGAACCGGCCCAGGTCCTCGTTGCGGGAGGCGTACAGGATGCCAAGCGTGTACAGCGCCTGCTCCGGACGGCAGAGCGTCTCCTGGTGGCAGCTCTCGTGCTCCGGCGTCACCTGGAGGGGCACGGCGCGCGTGGCGCGGGCGTTGAACACCGGCGCGGGCTGGCAGCCGGGGATGCGCGCAGGGCAGCGCCGGCACTGGTCCTGGCACTTCTCCAGCATCGGCTTGAAGTAGGACATCCGGATGCTGCGCGCGAGCCGGGCCCGCAGCTCCGCCCACTCGTCGGTGAAGCTGTGGGCCAGGGGTGGCCAGTAGCGCGTGGCGCCCCACAGGTCCTCCATCGCCTTCACCGCTTCGGTCGTCTGTCCCTGCACCACGGAGCCGGAGACGTTCTGGTTGCGCTCCTCCAGCCGCATCACCGTGACCTGGAACGCGTCCAGCTTGTCCTGCGCGCGCACGAGCAGCCGGTAGAAGTGCGCGTACGCCAGCAGCACCGGCAGGCACCCCAGCGCGACGATGACCGCGCACCGGCGCAGGTGCGTCCACCGGTAGCGCGCGATGAGCTGATCCGGCGGCTGCGCCGAGTGCACCGCGAGCGCGCCCGCCGCCCGCTGATCCGCCACGTTCGACGACAGGTACACGCGCTCCAGCTTCAGGGGGAACGCCAGCGACCCGCTCTCCACCAGCGTGGACACGAAGCGCCCGAGCACCGCGAACGCGTCGCCGCCGCGCGAGTAGAACGACGCCAGCCGCTCGAAGGCGTCCGACGACAGCGTGGTGAGCCCCAGCGCCAGGTACTTCTCCAGCGACTGGAGCGCGTTCGCGAGCTCCCCTTCCCTCCCGGGCGGAGGCACCGGCAGCTCCAGCGGCACGCCGTGCTTCTGCATCAGCTGCGCGAAGTCCGCGAAGCCCTCCAGCGCGTCCATGTGCGTCAGGGACAGCCGCGTCTCCACGGACGCCTGACACACCTCCGCGAGCAGGTTCACCTTGCCGCGCAGCAACTGGGTGATGCGCTTCACCTCGTCCGGGGACGTGTCCAGCAGCCACCGCACGTCCAGCACGATGACGGCCCGGCCCACGTGGCGCCGGCCGAAGCTGGCCTTCCACAGCCGGCGGAGCGCGGCGCGGGCATGGGCCGAGCCGTCCTCCAGCACTGGCGCGGACACCTCCTGCACCACGACCTCCGGCCCCAGGTACATCTGGAGCAACGGATCATCCGTGAAGCTGGGCATGAACTGGCGCGCCTGCCGCCGCCAGTCCACCTCCACGTCGATGAGCTTCGTCTTGCCGCTGCCCGCGGGCCCCAGCACCACCAGCGTGGGGAAGTCCCGCACGGACGCGCGGTAGCGCCACGGCAGCGCGCGCAGGAACCGCTTCCGGATGGCCAGCAGCTGCCCCGACGCCAGCGGCTTCTGCCCGCCCGTGAGCGCCGCCGGCTGCCGCTGCCGCTTGCGCCACCACAGCGCCACGCCCACGCCGATGGCGCCCAGCACCACCACGATGCTCAACGCGAGCACCCAGTGGGCCTTCAACGCCACGCCGATGGACTGGAGCACCCCCACGGTCAGCTGCTTCCCTGTCCGCTGGCACGCGCGGCCAGCTGAAGCGCCTCCAACACGTCCTCCGCCTCTTCCAGGGTGGCGGACAGCTTCGCCCGCAGCTTCTCCTGCTCCTGCGGCGACGGCAGCATCCCGTCCCCGGGCGGCTCCAGCACGACGAGCCCCTGGCGCACCTCATCCAGCAGCGGCTGCGCGCCCTCGCGCAGCGTGCCCAGCTCCGCGCCCACCTGCCGCTCCAGCAGATCCAACAGCGCCAGGGCCTTGGGCTTCGGAGGCGCGGGGGGCTGCGTCGGGGCCGGGGACGGCGCGCGGCCGTCGCGTGTGGGAAAGGGCCTCAATTGGAGGCCCACCACAGGAAGACAGGCAGCCCCAGCACGATGGCGGCCGTCGCGGCGTAGTAGTGCCAGGGGAAGTTGTAGACGGTGGGCGGCCCCGTCTGCACCACCGGCATCGCCTGCGGCAGGGACGCGGGCTGCGGGATGCGCTCGGCGATGCGGTCCTTGTAGTCGCGGATGCGCTCAGGCTGCCCCACGAGGCGTCCGGTGAAGCCGGCGGCGAGGCAGAAGCGGAACATTTCAAAGACGATGGGCGGCGTGTCGTTGCGGCGCAACTTCTCGTCCACGAAGTCGTAGAAGAGGTCTCCGCCCGAGTCGACCTGGAACTGGTTCTGCTGCAGGAGCGGCCAGAGATGTTGCTCCGCGTCCGACAGCCGGCGCAGCACCCACTCATCCAGGAAGTAGACGAAGGGACGGATCAGGTCCTCCACCTCGTCCGGCCGCAGCTCCGCGCCGAAGGCCGCGCGCAACAGCTCCAGCTCCACGAGCAGCGCCTGGGCCAGGTGATCCAGCGCGTCCTGCCCCACCCTGCCCTGGGGACGGCGCGCGCCGGGGGCGGGCTCGGCGGGCAGGGCCCGGTCGAGGAGCTGGCGCACGCGGCGCTGCGCGGCCAGAAGCGAATTCCATAGCTCCAGTTTCATGATGGTGAGCGCTACGTCGGTAGCTGCAGCGGCCCCAATCCCGCCACCGAGGCTCGCAAGTCCACCGAGGCCTCGTTGTTCCAAGCATCAAGCAGGTCCCGCAGTTGCTCAAGAAAGCAGATGACGACAGGCTCGAAGCTCAAGTCGAACGGCTCCATGACGGCCTCGTAGGCGTGCCGGATCCCGGAGCCCTTGAGGGCGCTGTCGGGCACGACACTGAACTTCAGCTCCTTGAGCCAGGGAAGGACGCGGCGGAACGGGCTCTCCGCGGGCGTCCCCAGGTGACCCAGCAGGGCGACCACCTCGTCCCGGCCCAGCGTGGCCTTCGCCTTCCAGGCGAGGAACTGCGTCAGGGCCTCCACGTCATCCCGTAGCACGCTGTCGCGGTGGGGCTGGAGGCTGCCCACCGTCTGCCATTTCAAGCCCTCGATGTGCCTGCCCGGCACCGACACCTCCACCCTGCCCGCCGCCTGCGAGGAGAACTGCGGCTGGTGCCACAGCGCTTCCAACACGATCTTGCGCGGCGCGGTGAACGCCTCCGGCATGCGCACGATGAGGCTCTGCCGCGACGTGAGCTTCTCGTCGAAGGTCTCGTCCACCTCGTAGCTGGGCCCCTTGCCGGGCAGGAAGGCCGGGCGCAGCGGGGACAGGCCCGCCTTGGTCATCTCGAAGACGCCCGTCACCGAGTGCAGGCTGAACTCGCGCCCCGCGCTCATGCTGAGGATGGGGTGCTCCGCGCGGGTGCCGTCCGCGACGATGACCTGCGCGGACTCCGCCTTGAGGTTGAGCACCGGCACGGTGAAGAGCTGGAAGAAGTCCGGGTGCAGCGACTTGCCCACCGTCCAGTCCTTGTCCAGGTCCAGGCAGATGCAGAACTTCATCCAGGAGCTGGCGCGCGGCGGCGGCACCTTCACGTGCACGAAGAGCTGCTGCTCCGGGAACTGGAAGAAGGCGCGCAGGCGCTGGAACGGGTGCGCGTAGACGGACGCGTCGTCTGGCGCGGGCGGGTCGCGGTTGAAGGACACCTCGCACGGGCTGCCCACGGAGTGCTCGTCCGCGGACTCGTCGTACACCACGCTCACCTGCTGGATGTGTTTGCGCAGCGCGTGGAACACCGCCAGCGACGAGCGGTAGTCGTCCAGGTGCCGCACATGCAGGCTGAGCAGGTCGATGGGGTCCTTGCGCGCGAAGCGGGACTCGAAGCGGAGGATCAGCCGGTGGCCGCTGCGCACCTGGGGCACCACGTCCGTGGCCTTCAGGAAGATGGGCAGCACGCGCAGGTCGCGCTGGAGGCGGAACGAGCCGGCCACCCCTTCCGCGGGCGTCAGGCGCAGCTCCGTGCCCCGGGTGAGGAGCACCGGCTCCACCATCTTCTCCGTGGGGACGGCCTGCGCCATGGCGGCGGCGGGCACGGGCTCCAGGAGGAAGTCGAAGAAGCCCGCGAAGAGCCGGCGCCAGGTGGAGCGCAGGTTGTGCAGCGTGGCGTGCCGCGTCTGCACGGAGAAGAACGCCATCGCCTCGATGAGGCGGCGCACGTCCGGATCCTCGCGGTCCAGGGGGGCGGCGGGGTGACGCTCCTGGAAGCGCTGCCGGAAGCGCTCCAGCCCGTCCAGCTCCGACAGGAAGTCGAGGTAGATCTTCTCCGAGAAATCCTTCACCGCCCGCTCTCCCGCCGTACGTCGAACAAATGGGGTTCCATCCGCTGCGTCAGCCCAGCTTCACCAGCGAGCCGCCCACGCTGGTGATGGAGCCCTTGAGGTTGGCCATGCCGCTGGCCTCCAGGTCGAGCTTGCCGGTGGCGGTCACCTTGGTCATCGCCCCGGACATCTCCGCCGTCGTCTTGCCGGCCAGCTTCAGCGTCACGCCGTCCACCTTGGCCTCGCCGCCGGACGTCACCATCTCCGCGCCCATGTTCCCCTTCATGGCCAGCTTGGACGTGGCTTCGATGTTCACGTTGGCGCTGGAGGCGAGCTTCGCGTCGCTGGTGGCCGTCTGGGTGAGCTTCGCGCTGCTGGTGAAGGTCATGTCCTTCGTGCTCTTCACCGTGAGGGTGTCCTGGCTGGTCCACTGCGACACGCCCTTGGACTTCATGGTGATGGTGTCGGTGTCGAAGGTGAGGTCCTTCACGGTGACGACGATGCTGTCCTGCTTCTGCACGAAGGTGCTCGTCTCCTGGGGGCCCTTCACCGTGATGGTGATGCTGGTGCCGTCCATGACCACGGTCTGGGTGATTTGATCGTCCGCGTTGTCGACCTGGACGGTGATGCCCTTCACCTTGTCCAGCTCGATCTTGCAAACCAGCGTCCCCATCAGTCCTCCCCGTCCGCGGTCGTGCTCACGTGGACTCTTCCTTCACCAGGATGAGCAGCGTGCCTTCCTTCAGTTCAATCTTCTCCGTGTCGGACGCGTTCGTGCGCTGGAGTCGGAGCACCGGCTTGTTGTCGTCGTAGAAGTGGCGCATGGACGTGCCGTTCTCGGTCGTCTTGCCCACGAGCAGGTGCACGCCCTGCCCGTCCGACGGCAGCCGCGCCCCCGCGCGCCAGTCCAGGTGCCGCTTGAGCCACGCCCGCTGGAAGTCCAGCGCCACCAGCACGCGCGCGCCCTTGTAGGCCGGGAAGTAGAAGTGCCCGGGCAAGAGGTTCGCGTTGAAGGGCACCTGGATGATCTGGTTGGCGAAGAGGGGCATCTTCACCTTGTAGCTGTCCAGCGACGTGGCCGTGTCCGTGTACGCCTGCCACGTCTCGTGCGTCTCCTCGCCCACCTCGCTGACGATGAGCCCTTCGACGAAGCGCGGGTACACCGGCGTGACGAACGCGGGCAGGTCCACGTGCAGCTCGTCCTTGCGCTCCAGGCGCGTGGTGAGCGTGAACAGGTAGCGGCTGTCCGGCGAGGGGCGCCGCGCGTCGTCTCCGCCCTCGCCCTCCCCTTCCCCGGCGTCCTCGGGCGGCAGGGGCTCCGCGCGCAGCGTCATCCGGCGCACCCGGAAGGTCTCCGTGGCGGGCACGCCGGACGCCACCCACCCGGCCGTCTGGGGCAGCTTCACCAGCGCGCCGGGCGCGAAGGCCACCGTGGGGAAGCGGTTCCACTCCAGGTCCACTTCCAGGCCGCGCACCTTGAGGCGCGCCGTCTCCAGCGTCACCCGCTTCTGCACGTCGTCCGCGATGTCCGTGCGCAAGAGCACGTCCTGGCGGATGCCGGTGACGGCCTTGGCGTTGGTGATGGCCCGGTTGCTGGGGCTCTCCGCGGCGGCGTTGAGGATGGCCACGTCGTGGCGCACCACCTCCGGGAACACCACCGTCACGGTGTCCACGTCCTCCGCGCGCAAGTTGAGCGGCGTGCCGGTGGCGGCCTTCGCCGCGCGCAGCTGGTAGCCCTGTGCCGTGTAGTCGTACGCCAGCACCCCGTTGCGCGCGTGCACGAACCACACGACGAAGTCGTAGAAGCTGGCCCCCGACTCCGGGGACAATCCCAGAAAGAGCAGCGGACAGGTGGCCGCGAGCGCCGCGTCCCAGTCGTTGGCGAGGGCGATCTTGTCGCCCTTGTGCGCGTCCAGCACGTCCTGCACGGTCTTCTGCGTGTAGAGCGCGCACGGGAAGTGCTGCGTCCACAGGAGCCGCGCCGCGTCCACGAAGCGCACGGTGTAGTGGCGGTAGGTGATGGCCGCGCCCTTCGCCTGCGCGACGGTCTCCTCCGAGAGGGCCTTGTCCAGCCCCAGCCCCTTCACCTTCAGCGACGTGTACGTGGGCTTCGTCGCCGTGTCGGAGTGCACCGCCTTGAGCTCCAGCGCCACCTCCACCAGGTCCGGCTTGAGGAAGTCCGCGAGCAGCTTGTCCTTCTTCTGCCCGCCGTGCGCCGTCTCGTCGAGGACGCGGAACTCCACCCTGCCCTCGTGTCCCCACCCGTGCAGATCCAATTCGAACGCGAGGATGTCCGCCGGGGCGATGGCGTGCGCCGTGCCGCCGATGGTGAGCGTGAGGCCCAGGTCCAGGCGCTCGGCGTGAGCCATCAGGTGTCCTCCACGTGCACGCGCACCTGGCCGGTGACGGTGTGGAACACGATGCGCAGGTGGCAGGGCACGTCGTCGAAGGTGCCCTTGCAGTCGAAGTGCAGCCACAGCTGGCTGTCACGGCCGCGCAGCTTCACGTCCGGGCCCACGAGCCGGGGCTCGTGCTGGGCGATCTCCTGCTGGATCTCCGCGGTGAGCGCTTCCACCAGTTCGCGCGTGCCCAGCTTCTCCGTGTACCCGCCCAGGCCGAAGTCGCGCATGAAGAAGCCGTAGCCGTTCTTCGTGTTCAGCACGGCTTCGATGTTGCGCATCACGTGCGCCAGGCTGTCGCGCACGTTGGGCCGCTGGGTGCGGGCCGCGAACTTGTCCAGGAAGGGGGCGCGGGCCATGGCGTCAGGTCCTCCGCCAGAACAGCGACGTCTGGGCGCCCTTGAGCGCGGGGGGCACGTAGAAGGCCACGCCGTCCTCGCGCAGCGCGTGCTGCCACTCCTCGCCCTTGGTGTCCAGGAGGTGCCAGTCGATCTCCGACCCCAGCGCGTTCGGGACCGCCGTGTGCTCCTTGTAGTCGTGCGCCACGCCCTTCAGGGCCTGCCGGCGCACCAGCGGCAGCCGCGAGGGGCTGGCCAGCTTCACGCCGCCCAGCGGGATGTGCTCGCCGGGCTGGAGGCGCTTGACGAGCAGGTACACCTCGCTGGCGGAGCGGACCTCCGGGGGCAGCGGCGCGCAGACGAACTGCCCGTCCTTCACCACGAAGGCCTTGTGCGTGGAGCGCGTGGCCTCCGGCTGGAAGCTGCGCTTGAGCAGGCGGATCCACCCGTCCAGCCCCTGGACCAGGTCCTCGTGCTGGTACACCGGCATCTGCTCGTCCGGGAGCATCTCCAGGTAGCAGCACGCCTCGAAGTACAGCCGGCGCAGCCCGTCGAACAGGTGGTACGGGTGCACGTACACCTGCCGGAACATGTCCTTGCGCAGCGCGAGCAGGTGCTGCACTTCGAAGAGCGCCCGGCGCGCGTCGGTGACGCGGTCCGGCCGCAGGTACGTGTCCGAGATCTGCGTGAGCAGCTGCTGGCGCACCTGATCCAACAGGTCGTCCAGGGTGTTGAGCAGCTTCTCCAGGAAGGGGTTGGGCCCCACGAGCAGCAGCGCGGGCACCCAGTCCGGAGACGTGCGCCACGCGCCGTCCTCGTCCTGTGACACCGCGGCCAGCCCCAGGGACGCCACCGCCCCGTCCAGCACCGGCTCCGAGGACAGCTGCAGCTTGTGGAGCACGCGCTGGAGCACCGGCGGATCATCCGCGTACAGGCGGATGCCCTCGGCGCTGACCGTCTCCTTCAGCACGTGCAGGTAGACGATGAACTCCGTCTTCCCGATGGCGTCCAGCGACAGCGGCCCGATGACGGCGTTGCCCGGCACGTCCAAGAGGTCGCCCGTCTTGGTGACGACGGTGAGCGCGGAGATGGACAGGCTGCCGCCCGCCAGCAGCGCTTCGTTCCAGGCAAGGTGGGCCACGCCGTAGAACGGCAGGCCGGACAGCGTGGCGTGGAGCCGGATCTCGGCGTCCAGCGCGTCTTCCTGCGCGATGAAGTGCTCGGGAAGGAGGGTCTGGCCGACGTGCCAGCGGACCCGTGCGAGCTTGTACCGCTGCATGCGCCTTTGTCTCTTCTTCGCGCCTGCCAGGCCGGGAGCGAGGGTGCTCCCGGCCCGGGCGCGACTTGATTCCGCTACCGGATGCTAGCTGGCCGTCTCCGTGACGCCCCACTTCTTGGCCAACTTCTTCGTCGACGACGTGGCCAGGTTCAGCGACTGCTCCAGCGCCTGCGGCTTCACGCCGATCTGGAACGTGTAGTTCTTGGGCGACTGCACCTCGCGGGACTCGTTGTCCGCGACGGACATGTTCAGCTCATCGCCGTTCTTCTCCAGCAGGCCCTTGATCTCCGCGTCGAGGAAGTTCGACTTGAAGTACTTCTTGCCGATGGGGTCGTACTCGTAGACGACGTACTTGATGACGACCTCGATGTTGCTGAACTTGCCCAGCAGCATCTCCGCCACGGCCTGCTTGTTCGCCACAGACACCTGGCCGGAGAAGTACATGGCGTCCGTCACGCCCGTATCCCAGAGGTAGTGGTTGAGCACCGCGACGACCTTGTCCGCGATGGCCGCGTCCGGGTTCTCAGGATCCTTGATGGTCTCCTGGTCCGCCTTCAGCGCCACGCCACCGATGGTGAGCGCGGTGATGTAGCCAACGGGGGTCTGCTTGTCCTTCTTGAAGTTGAAGCCCTGATACACATCCAGGTTGCGCGAAAACTGGGGCATCTGTCACTCCAGGGTTGAGGGCAGGCTCTCACCTGCCCAATGGGGGTGCGGCTTAACCGAGCCGCGACTCGAGCATCAGCTCCACGTTGAGGCCTTCGAACTGGATGTGCGGCAGCACCGCCAGCTTGCAGTCGTACCAGCCGATTTCACCAGGGCGCGGGTACACGACGACGCTGCTCGCCTTGAAGGGGAAGCGGCGCACGGTGAGGTCGTCCGGGTTCGCCACGGTGGTGACGTAGTTGGACAGCCACGAGTCCAGCTGGCGCTGGATGTAATCCGCGTCGGCCGTGTTGCCGATGTTGTCGCGCATGATGCACTTCACGTAGTGCGCCAGACGCGTGATGGAGAACGTGTAGGCCAGGTTGGTGACGAGCTGCGAGTTCTCCGAGTCCTTGGGGTCCTTGAACGTCTTGGCGACCTTGGCGGACTGGGTGCTGAAGAACGTCGCGTCGCTGGAGCCCTTCCGGTACACGAGCGGGATGAAGCCGGAGCGCGCGAATTCGTACTCGCGGTAGTCCGGGATGGCGATCTCCACCGGGGCCTTGATTTCATCCTGGCCGCGCAGGGAGAAGGTGTCCACCGGGAGGCCGGTGATGAGGCCACCGCCCTTGGGGCCGCGGATGGACTGGCACCAGCCGGAGATCTCGAACGCCTTCACCATGTTGCGCGCGAGCAGGATGGCGGAGTTGCCCCAGAGGTACTTGTCGGAGTCGCCGCGCGCCTGCTCGGTGAAGTTGAGCACGTCGCACGGGTTCTTGTCCGGGTGCCAGGGCAGGCGCAGCACGTAGCGCGGGAACGTGAGGCCCACGTACGCGGCCTCCTCCGTGTCACGGAACGCGTTCCAGCGGCCGAACCGGGGATGCGCGAGCACGCCCTCCAGGTTCTTGATGGCCTCCATCTCCTCGATGGTCTCGCAGCCGAAGAACTTGTGGCTGACCGCGGAGATGAACGGGGCGTGCGCCGCGTTGGACAGCTTGGCCATGCGCTGCAGCCAGGTCAGGTCCGCGGGCGTGGAGGAGAACTCGTACAGGCCGACGATGGCGCCGAAGGGGCGACCGCCGTACTGGTCGTACTCCTGGATGTAGACCTTGTCGAAGAGCGCGCCGGCGAAGATGTTGCTCGAGTTGTTCTCGAAGTCCTCGGTCAGCTCCTCCTTCGCGACGTCCAGCACGTCGATGGCGATGTTCGCCTTGAAGTTGGTGTGGTTGACCAGGTCCTCCAGGCCGCGCCACGACGACTCCAGCTTCTGGAAGGTCTCGTTGTGGAGGATCTCGTTCATCTGCGCGTCGATCATGCGGTCGATGCGGCTGATGACGTCCAGCACCTGGCCCTTGTCGAAGCGGGCGGTGTTGTCCGGTCCTTCCACCGGCGCGACGTTCTGGAGCAGCGCGGCGACGCTGGAGAGGAAGCGGCTCTCCAGGGTGACCTGCTGCTCGTCGACGACAGCACCGAAGTTGCTGAGGATCATCGGCTCGGACGCCTGGGGCGGATCGAGCCGGACACTGGTGAAGAGGCGCTTCAGGTAGGTGGTCTCGGCCATGGCGGAGTCCTTTTAGAAGTCGAGGGCGGGAAGGAGGATCAGGACGCGGCCGGGGGCTTGGCCCCGGCGGCAACGGTGGCCGCGACGGCGGCGGTGGCAGCGGCGGCCCCGGCGGCGGGCTTGCCAGCGGCGGGCTTGCCAGCGGCGGCGGCGGGCGCGTCCGACTTCGCGGCCACGTCACCCGAAGGCAGGCGCATGCTCTCGTAGCCCTTCAGCTCGTTGAGCAGCTCCTTGAGCGCCTCCGGCTTGGAGAACAGCTCGTAGAGTTCGCGGCGCAGGTCCTTGCGGTTGTCGATGTTCGACTGCATCTCCACCAGGAGCGTCTTGAGCAGGAGCAGCGCCTTGAGCTTCGGCACGTGCTTGACGACCTCGTCCGGGTGGAAGGACTTCATCCGGTCGATGGGGAGCGTGACGTCCAGCTCCGACTCCACATCCGGGTTGATCCGGTTGGGGACCTGGAAGTTGGCGGACATCTTCATGTCCTTCATCAACTCGTCCAGGTTGCGGCCGTCGATGGAGCGCAGGCGGCGCGTCTCCAGGTCACTCTTGCGGTCTTCCGAGGAGCCCAGCGAGAAGTCGCCCAACACCAGCAGACGCAACGGCAGGTTCACCGTCTCCTGCTCGCCGTTGATGGTGGTGCGGTACGTGAGGGTGATGCGGGATTTGGGAAGCTGGTCCTGAATGGCCACGGTGACTCCCTGACATTCGCAGTGCGCCTTTTTCCCCCCGTCCTACTGGAGCCGCCCCGGGAGTACGCCCTGCGTGTGAACAATTACAGCGTAGGCGCGATCAGGAATTCCAGTCAACCAAGCAACATCGCAGGACTAACGGGGTTCTGATGATCGCAGTTGTGCGGTGTCCCCCGAGAACAGGAGGACCTCTTGAGTCTGTTCCGGACCGCCTACCAGCGGCTCGTAGCCCAGGTGGCTGCCGTCCTGGAGCCGCGCGTGGCTGGACTGATCACGCAGCGCGAGGATCACGGCGAGGGCCAGCGGCGTCTCCGCGAGGCTGGGGAAGATGCGGGTGTTGAGGCGGCGGCGGGCCTCCACGGCCCAGGGGATGCCGGCGCCGGAGAAGGGCTCGTTGAGGAACAGCCGCACCTCCACGCCCCCCGTGGGCACGGTGGCGAAGCCGCCCACCGCGCTGCCATCCCCGAGCGCGGCGGCGCCCAGGCGGATGCCCTTGGATTCGATGCGCTGGCGGCGCGTCTCGCGGCGCACCACGACCTCCGCCTCGGGGAACACCTTGGCGAAGAGCCAGTGCAGGCTGCTGGGGCACGCCAGGCGCAACAGGCGCAACCGGTGGGCGGTGGAGTGCTCCCAGCCGGGCAGCAGCGACTCGTCGCGATCCGGGAACTGGCCGGCGAAGCGCGTCCGCAGCAGCAGGTGGTCGAAGTAACCCAGGAAGTCGGCCATCGCGTCGTGTTCCAGCCGGTCCATGGCCTGGAAGAGGAAGGACGGCAGCGGGGTCTGCACGCTGAGCAGGCCCAGGTTGACGGTGATGACCACGCGCTTGCGCGGCTGGCGCGTGAACTCGATGGCGTGCACCAGGTGCTGCTGGCTCACGGTGCTGCGGTGGCTGCGGAACTCCACCTCCGCCTCGCCGTAGCCCTCCTTGGCGAGCAGATCCAACAGGGCCGGCACGTCGAAGCTGCGGATGCGCTCGCTGATGCGCTCCTCGACGGTGAGCTTGCGGCCCGGCTGTTCACGCTCCAGTTCCATGGGAGGGATTGGGGCTATTCCTCGTACTCGGAGGAGGCGCCCCGGGGCGGGCGCTGCTGGGCGGTGAGGAACGCGTCCAGGTCCACGCGGTAGAGCTGATCCAGGGCGCGGAAGCCCAGCGACTCCGTGCCGTGCAGGAGCGGTTCGATGGCGTCCGCGTGCTGGCTCAGGCCGTTGAAGAAGCCGGAGAAGAGCATGGGCAGGTAGACGCGCGGATCAAAGCGCTCCACGGTGGCGAGCACGTCCACGGCGATGACGCTGGCCTTCACGAAGTCCTCGCTCTCCACCAGCGCCTCGAAGGCGGACAGCTTGCGGACGAGCTGCGCGAGCGCGGGCGACATCGGCACGGTGGGCCCCGCGTCGGGGGACTCGGCGCGGGCGGACTTCCCCTTGCCCTTCCCCTTCTTCGGACGGACCTCCTCCTCGTCGTCGTCATCGTCCTCGTCGTCCTCCTCCTCGTCCGGAGCGGCGGAGAGCTGGGGGTCCGGCGGGGGCGCGGCCTCCTCGGGC
>NZ_RAWA01000136.1 GCF_003611675.1 Corallococcus sp. CA053C | reverse complement strand
GCGCTGGAGGACGCGGGGGGCGAGCACGGCTTCGGACAGGAGCCCTCCTCGGAGGCGGAGCAGACGGTGGAGCAGGAGGCCTTCTGTCCTCCCACCGCGGCGGCCACCCAGCGGGTGAAGACCATCCTGCCCCCTTCGGAGCTGGGCATCCCGCGCTTCGCGGCGCACCCGGACAGCTTCGCGGACTTCCAGGGGACGCTCTACTTCGCGGTGAACTTCGAGGACGGCCGCCGCGAGCTCTGGAAGAGCACCGGCACCGACGCGGGCACCACGCGGGTGAAGAGCTTCGCCACCACCCCGGGCGTCGGCGCGCCCAACGTGTCCAGCCTCACCGCCACCCCGACCTGGCTCTTCTTCCAGGCGGGGGACGCGGCCCATGGTCAGGAGCTGTGGGTGAGTGACGGCACGAACGCGGGCACCCGCTTCGTCAAGGACCTCACCCCGGGCGTGGAGGGCTCGTTCCTCACGCACCTGACCGCGGTGGGCAACGACCTCGTCTTCTTCAAGGAGTCGTACGACGCCAGCGCCGACGCCACGCGCTTCGAGCTGTGGAAGTCGGACGGCACCGCCACCGGCACGGTGCGCCTGCGCGACTTCGGCACGAGCGTGGACGTGAGCTTCCTGGACGCGAAGGTGGGCAACGCGCTGCTCTTCTTCGTGCGCGAGCTCACCGGCGCGACGAACCTCTGGAAGACGGACGGCACCGCCGCGGGCACCTTCCAGCTGAAGCGGCTGGACGCGGGCCCCGACACCTTTCCGTTCGACGTGCGCTCCTCGGGGACGTTCGCGCTGTTCACGCTGGAGGAGAGCAGCGGCCTGACGGAGCTGTGGAAGTCGGACGGTACGGCGGGCGGCACGGTGCGGCTCGCGTCCTTCGGCGCCACGCGCTCCGTGCGTCTGCTGGGCGCGCTGGGTGCGTACGCCTACGTCACGAGCACTTCGTTCAGCACCCAGTACATGGTCCTCTACCGCGTCCCGCTCGCGGGGGGGAACCCGACGCCCTTCGTCACCCTGACCAACTTCTACGCCGGACAGGGCCCGGCGTTCCCCAGCATCAGCGCCGTGAGCATCGCGCCGGGGGGCACGAAGCTGTTCTTCTCCGTCAACATCAGCAGCGACAGCCCGGCGCCACGCGACACCCAGCTCTGGGTCACGAACGGCACCGCCAACGGCACGCAGCTGCTGCGCCGCCCGCTCAGCCTGAGCGACGAGTACGGCTCGCCGGTGTACGCGGTGGCGGACAACCTCGTCTTCTTCAGCGCGTACGAAGCGACCGGCGAGGGCATCGAGCCCTGGGTGAGCAACGGCACGCCGGGCGGGACGCGCCGGCTCAAGGACATCAACACGGCCGGCACGGACGCCTCCTCCTACCCCCGCGACTTCTTCCGCGTGGGCTCGCGCGTCTACTTCAGCGCCTACGACGAGACCCGGTCCGGTCAGCTCTGGTCCACCGCGCTCACCAACACCTGCGTGGCGCCGGAAGCCGAGGAGTAGGCGTCCCGCGCACTCCCGCGCCTGACGACGGGACGGAGCCCTGCCCGCCAGGGCTCCTGGCGGGTGAGCGTGCCGGACGGACATGGGGGTGTTAGACACCGGCGCATGTCCACCGTCGTCAGCGCCAGTGCACGTCTCGCGGGACAGCGCCTCGAGCGCAGCCGGGCCTCCCGGCAGTTCGCGGGCCAGGGCTTCCGCAACACCGCCCCCGTGGGCCCCGGCATCCAGGGCAACCCGCTGCCCATCCTGGGGGAGTACTTCTTCGGCGGCTCGCAGCGCACGCCGCCGGGCCCGCTGCCAGTGGACGACCCGCGCGGCACCTGGGCCCGCGCACCGGACACCGGCCTGCGCGTCACCTGGCTGGGCCACAGCACGATGCTGCTGGAGGTGGACGGCGCGCGCGTGCTCACCGACCCCGTCTTCGGAGACCGGGCCTCGCCCGTGTCCTTCGCGGGTCCCAAGCGCTTCCACGCCCCGCCCGTCCCCGTCGAAGCGCTGCCGGACCTGGACGCGGTGCTGGTGTCGCACGACCACTTCGACCACCTGTGCCGGAGCACCATCCAGGCGCTGGCGAAGCGGCGGGTGCCGTTCATCACCGCGCTGGGCGTGGGGCGCCACCTGGAGGCGTTCGACGTGGCGCCGGAGCTCATCACGGAGCTGGACTGGTGGGAGCACCACCGCGTGGGCCCGGTGGGCTTCACCGCCGCGCCCTCGCAGCACTTCTCCGGCCGCGGCCTGGGCGACCGCAACAAGACGCTGTGGGCGTCGTGGGTGCTCACCACCGACAAGCACCGGCTGTTCTTCAGCGGCGACACCGGCCTCACGTCGGAGTTCGAGGAGATTGGACAGCGTCACGGCCCCTTCGACCTGGTGATGCTGGAGGTGGGCGCCTTCCATCCGAGCTGGGGCACCATCCACCTGGGCCCGGAGAACGCGCTCAAGGCGCACGCCATGCTGGGCGGCGGCACGCTGATGCCGGTGCACTGGGGCACCTTCAACCTGGCGATGCACGCCTGGGACGAGCCCGCGGAGACGCTGGTGCGGCTGGCCACCGAACAGCAGGTGCGCCTCTTCACGCCGGGCCTGGGCCAGAGCCTGGAGCCCTCGCGCGTGGAGGGTGCGACGCCGTGGTGGCGCGAGGTGGGCGAGCGCCGGCTCGTGCCGCAGCCAGCGCCCTGAGGCTTGCAGCGCGCGGGCGGCTAGGAGCCTGACTCGCGGGTGCCGGCGGAGGCCGTCTTGGAGCCGATGCCGGACGTGTCGCCAAGCGAGGCCGAGTGGTCCTCGTTCGCGTGGGCGAGCGCGCTCACGTCCCCGCCCGTCGGGTTCACGATGAGCATGCCGCCCCCGTTGAACGTGCTCCAGCCGGAGTTCATCGCATCCGTGAGCTGGTGGAGCCCGACGCTGTAGCTGGTGCCCGAGGCCGAGTCCTTGATCTGGTATTGGCCCTGCGCGTCCTTGCCGTCGATCTACACCCAGTGCGCGCTGCCATCCGCGGCACGCCCCTCGGCGCCGGGCTGGATGAGGTTCGAGTCCACCATCGCCACGGCCTTCTTCCCCGAGGAGAGGGCCTGATCCAGCGCGTCGCGGTCGAAGTTGGAGGCGCCACGCGTCACCTCGAAGCCCTGGCCCGCGAGCATGCGGGCCATCTGATCCGGCGTCGTGCCCTTGCCGTCGGCGTACTTCGACTCCAGGCCCTTCACGAGCTGCGCGTCCGTCTGACCCTGCGCCCCACCCGCCGCGCGCACCAGCATGGCGGCGGTCGCGGCTCCGCAGTTGGTCGGATCCGTCTGCTGAATCACTGGCGTGGGCTGCGTCCAGCCCTTGGCGCCCGTGGCTGGCGCATCCGTGATGGACGGCGCCGCCTCCATCTCCGACGTGCTCGCGACCGCCTGGGGCCGCAGCCCGTTCGCCGCGTACCGGGCGGCCCACTCCGCGGCCACGGCCGGGTTCTCCTCGTACGTGTCCTTCTGGAGTTCGGCGGCCGGCTTCGCGACCTCGTGGACCGGCTCCGGGGGCGGCTGCGCCTGCGTGACGGCGGGAGCCTGCACGGTGGACTCACGCGGGGGCTCGGGGCGAATGGCCGGGCGGGGATTCGCCAGGGGGGAGACGGTCATGTCGGCATCCTTCGTGCTTGGGGGACACGGAGCGCTTCGCATTATCCGGGCCAGCGCGTGGGAAGTTGTCACACCTGCCCAGAAAGAAGGGAAAGCAGCGTCATGGCGGCGAGAACCAGCGGCCCACTAGGATGGCGCGCGCCATGAAAGCCCGCACGGGAGAGGAGCCTGAGGCAACGCTCCGCGCGCGCGGTCCGGAGGAGGAGGCGACGCGCCCCCTGCCCCGGGCGCAGGGCGAGGGCGCGCCGGGGACGAACGGCTCGGACAGGCTTCCGCGTCCGGGGCCGCCGCCCTCCGTGCAGGTGGGCCGCTACCTGTTGTTGCGACCGCTGGGCGCGGGCGGCATGGGCGTGGTGTACGCGGCCTATGATCCGGACCTGGACCGGAAGGTGGCGCTGAAGCTGCTGCGTCCGGACGGGCACGCGGACTCGGAGGTGGGGCGCGCGCGGCTCTTGCGCGAGGCGCAGGCGATGGCGCGCATCTCCCATCCGCACGTCATCCCGGTGTTCGACGTGGGCGTGTGGGGCGCGCAGGTGTTCCTGGCGATGGAGCTCATCGACGGGGGCACGCTGAGCCAGTGGCTCAAGCAGGCCCCACGCTCCTGGCGCGAGGTGCTGGACGTGTACCTCGCCGCGGGCCGGGGGCTGGTGGCCGCGCATGCGGTGGGGCTGGTGCACCGCGACTTCAAGCCGGCCAACGTGCTGGTGGATGACCGGGGCCGCGTCTGTGTCACGGACTTCGGGCTCGCGCGACAGGTGGGCACCACGCCCGGCGACGAGGACACCACGGCCGGGCCGGGGCCGGGCGAGTTGCTGGGAGAGCGCCGCATGCTGGATGCGCCCATCACCGCCACGGGCGCGGTGATGGGCACGCCGAACTATATGTCGCCCGAGCAGGTCATGGGCGCCGTGCCGGATGCGAGCACGGATCAGTTCAGCTTCTGCGCGGCGCTCTACTACGCGCTCTACGGCCAGCGCCCCTTCGACACGGAGCGCATGCAGGCGCTGCGAAGCCCCTCCGACCTGAGCGGGCCCCAGGCGCCCTCCATCGTGGAGCCCCCGCGCGAGGCCCATGTGCCCGCATGGGTTCGGCAGGCGGTGATGCGGGGCCTGTCGCTGCGCCCCCAGGACCGCTACCCCACGCTCTCCGCCCTGCTGGACGCGCTGGGCCAGGAGCAGCGGCGCGCCCGGAAGCGTCGGGCCCTCGTCATCGCGGGCGTGGGGGTCGTGGGGCTCGCGCTGGGAGGCGGCGCGCTCTATCAGCGCTCCCAGGTGTGCGCGGGCTCGGACGCGCTGATGGCGGAGGTGTGGGGCCCCGCGCAGCGCCAGCGGGTGGATCAGGCCTTCCTCGCCACGGGCAGTCCGCTCGCCGCGGGCATGACGGAGCGCGTGGCCAGGGCCCTGGACGCGTACGCGAGCGCGTGGAGCCGGCAGCACACCGAAGCCTGCGAGGCCACGCGCGTGAGCGGCACGCAGCCCGAAGCCCTGCGCGTGGAGCGCGTGGTGTGCCTGGAGCGGCGGCGCAACGACGCGCGCGCGGTGGTGGAGCTGCTGGCCACGGCGGATCGGCCGCTGGTGGAGAAGGCGCTCACGCCGGTGAACGCGCTGCCCGCGTTGGGCGAGTGCGCGGACGTGGCGACGCTCGGAGAACAGCAGCGACTGCCGGAGGAGCCGACGAAGCGCGCCGAGGTGGAGCGGCTGGAGGCGCGGCTCTCCGAGGTGAAGGTGCTGGTGGACGGCGGACGCCTCACCCAGGCGCAGGAGAAGCTCGCGCCGCTCGTCACCGGCGTGCAGGCGACGGGGTATGCGCCGCTGATGGCGCGGCTCCACCTGCAACAGGGCTGGATGCGCGAGCAGCTGGGCGCTTCCGCGGAGGCAGCCGCGTCGCTGCGTCAGGCCGCCTTCGACGCGGAGGCCGGGCGCGCGGACCGACTGAAGGTGCTCATCCTCAACCGGCTCCTCTACGTGGAGGAGGGCCAGAAGCACTTCGAGCAGGCGGACGTCTGGAGCGGCCTCGCGGACGCGACGCTGCGGCGGATGGGAGGAGACGCGGCGCTGGAGGCGGAGGTGCGCATCAACCAGGGCAACCTCGCGTCGGCGAAGGGCGACCTGGTGCGGGCGCGCACGCTGTTCGACGAGGCGCAGGCGCGCGCGGAGTCGGTGCTGCCAGCAGGGCATCCACTGCGCGCGCGCATCACCTTCCTCCAGGGAGGGCTGGCGACGCGGATGGGAGACAAGGCGCGCGGCGTGGCGCTGCTCACGCGCGCGCTGGCGCAGACAGAGGCCGCGGTGGGGCCGCTGCACCCGGACACGGCGCGCAGGCACGACGCGCTCTCCTGGGCGCTGCGCGAGACGGGAGACGCGGCCCAGGCGCTGACACATGCCCGCGCGGCCGTGGAGATCCGCAAGACGCTGCTGGGCGCGCGCACGCTGCCCGTGGCGGAGGGGCTGGACGAGGTGGGCATGTGCCTGCTGGAACTGGGCCGCTACGACGACGCGCTGCGCGTCTACGAGGAGGCCCTGGCGATGAAGCAGCAGGTGGCGCCCGGCGAGGAGACGCTCCAGTACTCCTATGACGGCGTGGGCCAGGCGCTCCTGGGCCTGGGCCGCGCGAAGGACGCCATCGCACCGCTGCGTCTGGCCGTGGGCTACGCGTCCCTTCCGGACGAGACGCTGGCGGACTCGGGCTTCGCGCTCGCGAAGGCGTTGTGGGACGCCGGGGAGCCGGGGCCCGCGCGACAGGAGGCGGAAGCGGCCCGCGTGCGCTTCGTGCACGCGACGCGCGAGCCCCGCGCCGCCGAGGTGGCACGCTGGCTGGAAGCCCACCCGGCGAGCACCCCGCCCCCCGTGGATCCCCACCGTCGCGACGGTCGCTGACCCGTCGGTGGGCCCCGGCGCGCGTGGTAGCGTGCCGCCCGTGGCGCGACAGGACGACGAGCGGAACGACCCGAAGGAACAGCAGCTCGACCGGACCACGACGCTTCCGGCGAAGCCCGCGGGCAAGGTCCGGCTGAAGCTGTGGGTGCTGTCCGGTCCGGAGGCCGGCAAGGGCCACCCGCTGCCGGTGGGCACGTACCGGCTGGGCAAGAGCCCGGACTGCGACATCGTGCTCGACGACAGCGCCGTGTCCCGTCAGCACCTGCGCCTGGACGTGGCGGAGGACCGCGTCGTCGCCACGGACCTGGGCTCGTACAACGGCTCATTCTGCCAGGGCCTGCGCTTCTCCGAGCTGGAGGTGCAGCCCGGCGTCGTCCTCACCCTGGGCTCCACCCAGCTCAAGGTGATGCCGGAGGACACCCGCGAGCGCTCGCGCCTGCTGTCCTCGCGCGACCACTTCGGGGCGCTGGTGGGCACCAGCCGCAAGATGCGCGAGGTCTTCACCTTCCTGGAGCGCATGGCGCCGGGTGATTCCGACGTGCTCATCCAGGGCGAGACGGGCACCGGCAAGGAGCTGTGCGCGGAAGGGCTGCACCGCGAGGGCCCGCGAGCGAAGAAGCCCTTCGTGGTGGTGGACCTGGCCGGCATCGCGCCCTCGCTCATCGAGTCGGAGCTGTTCGGCCACGTGAAGGGCGCCTTCACCGGAGCGCACGGCGAACGGGCCGGAGCCTTCGAGCGCGCCCAGGGTGGCACCGTCTTCCTGGACGAGGTGGGCGAGCTGCCCCTGGAGCTGCAACCGCGCCTGCTGCGGGTGCTGGAGCGCCGCGAGGTGAAGCGCGTGGGCGGCAACGACTACCGCACGCTGGACCTGCGGGTGGTGGCCGCCACGCACGTGGACCTGGAGGCCGCGGTGAAGGCGGAGAAGTTCCGCCGCGACCTCTTCCACCGGCTGGCCGTGCTGCGCGTGGTGCTACCGCCGCTGCGCGAGCGCCCGGAGGACATCCCGCTGCTCATCGACACCGTGCTGGAGCGCCTGGGCAAGCCGCCCAGCGCCCTGTCGGATCAGACGCGCGCGCTGCTCCTCCAGTACCCCTGGCCCGGCAACGTGCGCGAGCTGCGCAACGTGGTGGCCCGCGTGGTGAACCTGGGCGAGGAGTCCCTGCCGGACATCGACCCGGGCGTTCCCCACCGGGCGGCGTCTCGCGCGGGCGGAGACGTGGACCTCGCCCGGCCGTTCAAGGAGGCCAAGGAGCAGCTCGTCGAGGGCTTCGAGCGCGACTACCTCATGAGCCTGCTCAAGCGCTGCGAGGGCCGCTTCAACCACGCCGCGAGAGAGGCCGGCATCGACCGGGTCTACCTGCGCAAGCTGATGCGCAAGCACGGCCTGGAGCTCAGCGACGGCAAGCCCTCGCCGGACGACGACGCCGGGTGACTCCTGTCACCCACCTGAACGGGGTCGGGTGACTCCTGTCACCCACCGGAGGACCAGGCCCGAGCGGCTCCCCTCTGAAGGCTCCTGAGGGAGCACGCGAAACGGGTTGGTACGGGACCTGCTTTGGAACAGCGCACACGGCCGCAACTGGCCCCACACGCACTCCGAAGAAGGAACCCTCCCATGACCCTCTCCGCCATCACCCAGCGTCCTGCGTTCAAGCCCACCCCCGTCACGCAGACGCAGCAGGCCGCGCAGGCGCAGCAGGCCACGCAGACGCAGCCCCCGGCGGTCCACCCCATCGTCCAGCAGTTCCGGACCGACAGCTTCGAAGCGGGGACCTCAAGGGCGCAGACGACGCAGGCCGCGACGCCGCTGACGACGCCAGCGGGCGCCGGAGAGGCCGCCGTCAGCGCCGAGTCCGTCGTCCAGGCGGGCACGCACGGCGCCGACCAGGTCTACCCGGAGCTCTCCTACGAGGAGAACCAGCAGTACAACGGCCACCCGGCGGGCTACTGGAAGACCGAGGTGTTCAATGCCGCGACGAAGGCGGGCGCCAGCCAGGAGGAGGCGGCGCTGCTCGTCGCGCAGTCCATGCAGGAGGGCGGCACGGACTTCAGCAAGAACGGCTCCGCCACCAACTTCGGCCCCTTCAACCTCAACAAGGACCTCATCCAGTCCTTCGGAGGCGATGCCGTGCCGGGGGACCTGAGCCAGCTCAACGGGACGGATGCGAAGGCCATCGAGCTCAACGTCGGCGTCGCCCTCAACGCCATGCGAACCATGGGTGCCAACAACTACCTGCACCACGCGCGGGGCGGCGCCACGAACTACACGGATCCCAACCAGCGTCTCAGCAGCAACGTGGATGTCCGGAACGATGACGCCCACGCCTTCGAGCGCAGCCTGGCGAACAACGCCCACAAGATCCTCGCGGCCTACCAGGCGGATCCCAGCTCGCTGGCGACCAATCACCGCTTCGCTTCTGACATCCCCGCCATCTGAGCCCCCCGAGAGTGATTGGCAATGTCGGCGGGGAGATGGACTTCCTGGACGCCGGCCTCTCCCAGCGCGTCTACGACACCGTGCTCAAGCCCGGAGCCGTGTAGCGTCCCCTCTCATGACCCGCCCCTGGCACCTCCCGACGCTGTCCCTGGCCGTCCTGTTGCTGCCGCTCCTCGCGTGCGACCCCGCCTCCGGTGGGCAACCCCAGACAGACCCTCCGCTGCCCGGCGCCACGAAGAGCGCGAAGCGTGGCATCGCCTATGGCTATCACTCGGCGGCGGACCTGAAGGCGCTCTCCCCCGGGATGAGCTGGTGGTACAACTGGTCGCCCAAGCCCGAGGACGGCGCGGCGAGCGTCTATGCCTCCCAGGCCGTCACCTTCGTCCCGATGGCCTGGGGCGGCACCCCCACCGCGGATCAGCTCGCGTCGGAGATCCCCGCGGGCGCCCAGTACCTGCTGGGCTTCAACGAGCCCAACTTCAAGAGCCAGGCGAACAAGACGCCCCGCCAGGCCGCGGCCCTCTGGCCCGTGCTGGAGGAGGTGGCCCGCCGCAAGCAGCTCAAGCTGGTGTCCCCGGCGGTGAACTACTGCGGTGACTGCGTGTCGGAGGACGGCGTCACCTTCACCGACCCGGTGGCGTACCTGGATGCCTTCTTCAAGGCCTGCCAGGGCTGCCAGGTGGATGCCATCGCGGTGCACTGGTACGCGTGCGACCTGGGCGCGCTCAAGTGGTACGTGGGCCTGTTCAAGAAGTACAACAAGCCCCTCTGGCTCACCGAGTTCGCCTGCGGCGACCGCCCCCCCAACGAGATCACCGTGGAGGTCCAGAAGAAGTACATGGTGGATGCCATCACCTGGATGGAGTCGGAGCCTGGCATCGAGCGCTACGCGTGGTTCTCCGGGCGCAACAATGAAATCCCTGCCATCAACCTGCTGGGAGCCTCCGGCGAGCTGACCGAACTGGGCCGCCTGTACGTCACGCTCGCGGCCGGCACTTCGACGCAGGCCCCCTGACCACCCGCCATGCGGTGTGGGTGAGGCCCCGCCCTACATTCCAGGACGCCTGCCCTCCGGCCGGAAGGAGGAGCCCCCTCCAGCGTCAAACAGTCGGGAAGTCGTCTACTCGGCCCATCCAGGATTCTGGGGGTAAGGTAGGCCGGGAATGGCACTGCAAGCCGGAGACACCTTCGGGCGGTATGAGCTGGTGTCCTGGCTGGGCCGGGGCGGCATGGCGGAGACGTGGCACGCCCAGCTCGTGGGCGCCGCGGGGGTGACGAAGTCGGTCCTCATCAAGAAGGTCCTCCCCGAGTACGCCGACGACGAAGCCTTCATCTCCATGTTCATCAGCGAGGCGCGCATCTCCGCCACGCTCTCCCATGGCAACGTCGCGCAGGTCTTCGACTTCGGGCGGGTGGATGGCGAGTACTTCCTCGCCATGGAGTTCGTGGACGGGCAGCCCCTCCACCGCGTCCTCAAGCGCGCGATGAAGAGTGGCCTGACCGCCCTGCCCATCCCCGTCGCCGTCTTCATCGCGATGGAGATGTGCCGGGGCCTGCACTACGCGCACACGCGCACGGACGGCAGCGGCGCGCCGCTGGGCATCGTCCACCGCGACATCTCTCCGGACAACGTCCTCGTCGGCTACGAGGGCCAGATCAAGATCGTCGACTTCGGCATCGCGAAGGCCAGGCTCTTGCGAGGCTTCAAGACGGCGCCGGGCGTGGTGAAGGGCAAGTACCTCTTCTTCTCCCCGGAGCAGGCGCGCGGAGAAGAGGTGGATGCGCGCACCGATGTCTGGGCCACGGGCGTCGTGCTGTATGAGCTGCTGTGCGGCAGGTTGCCGGTGGATGGCCCGCCCCACGTCGTGATGATGAAGGTCGCTCACGGCGAAATCCCTCCGCTGAGCGAGCTGCGGCCGGACCTGCCCGCGGAACTCAACGACATCGTCCTCAAGGCCCTGAACCCGGACCAGACGCAGCGCTTCGCCTCCAGCCATGCGTTCGGCGATGCGTTGGCGGGGTTCCTGTATTCGAACTTCCCGCGCTTCTCCGCGATGAGCATCGCGCACCTGTTGCGGGTGTTGTTCCGGGGCGACCTGCACCAGGAGGGCCGCGAGCTGGCGGTGCCCGACGACTTCCTGGTGGAGCTCAAGGCCTGGCGGGAGCCTCCGGCCCAGTTGGGGACTCCCACCCGGCGGCTCCGGGCCGTGCAGACGCCGCCTCCCAGCCCCGTGTCCGTCGTCACGCAGGATTCGCAGGAGACGGTCCGGCCTCCGCCCACGGACGCGCTGAACGTTCCCGCCCGGTCGTCCCTGCCACTGCTGGCCCGGTTCGCGCTGGGCGGCGTGGCGCTCGTCGCGCTGGGCGGCGGCCTCTGGTGGGAGCTGTCCCGGCCCGTCGCGCCCATGGTGCGAGTGGCGCCTGCCCCCGAACCCAAGCAGCAGCCACCCGCCGAGGTGAAACCCCAGGTCGTCACGAAGGAGGAGGTCCTCCCGCCCCCGAAACCGACGCCGACTCCACCACCAACGCAGACACCAACGGCGCCAGCCCCCGCGGACAACTGGGACGACGCGCGCCTGGCCCGGCTGATGGTGGAGGTGGACCGCCTGAGCAAGAGCAAGGACCTGACGCGGGCCGCGAGGCTCGTCCAGACCTGCGTGGACGCCCTGCCCCGCAACGCGGACTGCCGGATGACGGCGGGCCTGACCTACGAGCGGCTCCGGCTCTACGACAAGAGCGCGCTCAACTACCGCGCCTTCCTGGACGTCACCCCGCCCACGGATCCCCGGCGGGGCGCCGTCTCGGACCGCCTGAAGGCCCTGCCGGCAGCACCCCGGCGCAGCGAGCCCATCCCGACGACGCAGACCAGTGTCACGCCCCGCGCCACCAGCAGCACCGAGCTGGAGTCCCTGCGGAGCATGACCCTGCAGTTCATGATGCAGGAGCGCTGGGAAGATGCCCTCGGCGTGGCCACCCGATGCACGACGCGGCTCCCCCAGGAGCCCGAATGCTACATGCTTCAGGGGGCGGTCCAGGCGAAGCTGGAACAGTTCCAGGAGAGCACGCAGAGCTATGAGCGGTTCCTCCAGCTCGCGCCCGCGGACCATCCCAAACGCACCACCGTCATGAAGAAGTTGATTGAGAACAAGATGGCCGCGTCGCGGAACTGATCCGCGATGAAGCAGCGCGTCGACGCGCCCGTCTCCCCTGGCGAGCCTGCAAGCGAGTCGGGCCAGGACGTTCGGCGTGCTGTATGAATTGCTGTGCGGCAAGCTGCCGGTGGATGGAGCGCCCCAGGTCGTGATGACGCGCGTGGCGCGAGGTGAGATTCCCGCGCTCCACCAGCTGCGGCCGGACCTGCCTGAGGCATTGAATGACCTCGTGATGAAGGCGCTGACGCCGGACCGGGACGAGCGCCTTGAATCCAGCCATGCCTTTGGTGAAGCCCTGGCGGGGTTCCTGTATTCGAACTACCCGCGCTTCTCGTCGCTGAGCATCGCGCACCTGCTGCGGGTGCTGTTCCGCAGGGACCTGGTGCAGGAGGGGCGGCAACTGGCCGTGCCGGGCACCTTCCAGGAGGAGATGAAGTCCTGGGGTGGGGGCGTGGTGGTGCCGGAGCCCGTGGCACCAGCGGCCCAGGAGGGAATCCAGACCCGGCGCATCGCCCAAGCCCCTCGCCGAAGCCCCTCCTCCCACTCCCATCCGTCCGGCGGTGGTGGCCGTGGCGACGCCCGCGCCTCCGCCCGAGCCCACGCCCGCCGCGCCCGAACCGGCGGTGGTGGAACCAGAGGCGGTCGCGGTCCCGACCGAAAGCCTGAAGGAGCCAGCGGTCGAGAAGCCAGCGCATCCCAGCCGGAAGGCCCCCGCGAAGACAGGCCACGTTTCGAAGTCCTCTCAACGCGACCAGGCTGCCGCGCCTCCCGTGGAGCCAGTGCCCGAAGTCCCTGTCGCCGTCGCGGCCAGCAACCTCCAGGAGACGGCTCCGAGCGCCCCGGAACCCATCGAGACCCCTCCACCCGAGACGAAGCAGAGCGTCTTCGGCCTGATCAAATCCAAGGGCCAGGAGGCGCAGCAGAAGGTCTCCCAGCTGGTCAAATCCAAGCAACAGGAGTTCCAGCTCAAGGTCTCCGGTCTGGTCCAGACCCGGCAATATGACTCCGCGCTGGAGGTGGCCAACGACTGCGCGAAGAGCAACCCCGCCGGGCGGAAGTCGTCGAACTCTTGAGCAAGGCCCGCGCGCCAGGGTCGGAGTGAGTTGTTTCCACTCGCTGACAGGCCAGGCATCGTCCATTCGGCCTTCTCTGGAATCTGGGCTTAAGATGGCAGGGCCATGGCACTGCAAACAGGAGACGTTTTCGGACGGTATGAGCTGGTGTCCTGGCTGGGCCGGGGCGGCATGGCGGAGACGTGGCGCGCGCAGCTCGTAGGCGACGCGGGGGTGACGAAGCCCGTCCTGATCAAGAAGGTGCTGCCCGAGTACGCCAACGACGAAGCCTTCATCTCCATGTTCATCAGCGAGGCGCGCATCTCCGCCACGCTCTCGCATGGCAGCGTCGCGCAGGTCTTCGACTTTGGCCGGGTGGATGGTGAGTACTTCCTCGCCATGGAGTTCGTGGACGGCCAGCCGCTCCACCGCGTCCTCAAGCGCGCCCTGAAGAATGGCATGGCCGCCCTGCCCACCCCGGTCGCTGTCTTCATCGCGATGGAGATGTGCCGGGGCCTGCACTACGCCCACACCCGGACCAACGGCAGCGGCGCGCCGCTGGGCATCGTCCACCGCGACATCTCGCCGGACAACGTGCTGCTGGGCTACGAGGGGCAGGTCAAGATCGTCGACTTCGGCATCGCGAAGGCGCAGCTCTTGCGAGGCTTCAAGACGGCACCGGGCGTGGTGAAGGGCAAGTACCTCTTCTTCTCCCCGGAGCAGGCGCGCGGCGAAGAGGTGGATGCCCGCACCGACGTCTGGGCCACGGGCGTCGTGTTGTATGAATTGCTGTGCGGCAAGCTGCCGGTGGAGGGCCCGCCCCACGTCGTGATGATGCGGGTGGGACGCGGCGAGATTCCCGCGCCTGCCGTGCTCCGGCCGGAGCTGCCGAAGGAATTGAATGACATCGTGATGAAGGCGCTGACCCCGGACCGGAACCAGCGCTTTGAATCCAGTCATGCGTTCGGCGATGCGCTGGCGGGGTTTCTCTACTCGAACTTCCCGCGCTTCTCCGCGATGAGCGTCGCGCACCTGTTGCGGGTGCTGTTCCGGGGTGACCTGGTGCAGGAGGGCCGCGAGCTGCCGGTGCCGGGCTCGTTCCTGGAGGAGATGAAGTCCTGGCGCGAGCCGACGGCGACGGCTGAACCCACCGCACTGGCCCCCGTGGAGCAGATTCCCACCCGGCGCATGCCCCGGGTCGTCAGGCCCTCCATCACCGAGACGACCGAGCCCCATGCCCTCGCGGCCCCATCCGGCATGTCGCGCCAGCTGGTGTATGGATTGAGCGCGGGAGGGTTGCTGACCGTGGGGGCGTGCCTCTGGCTCCTGCTGGATTCCCCTGCGTCCCAGCCCTTAACCGGGGCTCCGCCTCCCACGCCCATCCGGCCGGCCGTGGCCGCCGTGGAGCCTTCTCCAGTCCCAACGAGCCCGCCCGTCACGGCCAAGCCGGTGGACGCCCCCCCAACCCCGATCACCGTCAAGGGTCTCGTTGATTCGCGAAGAACCACGCCCGAAAACGTCGTCAAGATACAATTAGAAGTCCAAAGTCTGGTCAAGGCCAAGGACCTTGGCTCGGCGCTTGAGTTGGCCAATGGCTGCGCAACAGCCCTTCCCACCGAGCCGGAGTGCCAACTCATGCTCGGCGTCATCAAGGCCAAGCTTAAAAGGCCCAGCGAGAGCGAGCAGCACTACAGGAATTTTCTGACGCTGACTCCGGAAGGCTATCCCAGACGGGACCGTGTCATCCAGCTCCTCTCATACGCACGCGCGTCTCCATAAACTTCCAAGCAGACAGAAATCACTACCTTGTCTTTCCTGCCGTGAATGGAAAGACAATCTAGACAGTGTTATATTGGCGGCGCGCTCAACCCGGGGCGCACTTCCAAAGGATCCCCCAGATGAAGAGGAAGCTGATCACCACGACCGTGTTCCTGTTGGGTCTGGCAGTCGGAGGCGCGTCCGCGAGCGCCTCCAGCCCCGCGATGGATGCCCCCGTCCCCAGCATCACGCCGGAGATGGCGGCCTGCGTGTACGCCTGTGAGCAGGGCGGCCAGAGCCACACCGTCTGTTGGAACTGCTGCGTGCGGAACATCTGCGCCGAACTCTGATGCCCGTTCGCTGAATCCAAATCCCAGACACGCCGCCCCGGTCCGCCCCTGTGCGGGTCGGGGCGTTCGTGCGGGCCCGGCACCTACGCGGGGTCCACCTCATCCGGCCGGAACCCCAGCCCCTCCGACACCTCCTGCTCCGTGAGCGTCCGGAAGGCCCCTTCCGCCACGTCCAGCACCACCTCCCCCACCGCCTCGCGGTGCAGCGCGACCACCGGGTGCCCCACCGCTTCGAGCATCCGCTTCACCTGGTGGTGCCGCCCCTCGGTGAGCGTGAGCACGACGACGTCCGGCTCCCGCAGCGCCGCCCCCGCCAGCCGCGTGGGCCCGTCCTCCAGCTCCAGCCCCATCCGCAGGCGGCCCAGCGTCTCCTCCGTGGGCGCTCCCTCCACGCGCGCCACGTAGCGCTTGGGCAGGTGCGTCTCCGGCGCCGTCGCGTGCCGCACCAGCTGTTCGTCATTGCTGAAGAGCAGCAACCCCGTGGTGTCGCGGTCCAACCGGCCCACCGCGTACCACTCGAAGCCCTGGAGCTCCGGCGGCAGCACCGCGCGCAGCCTCTCGAAGACGGTGCCCACGCCTTCCGGATCCGAGCCGTGCACCACCGGCCCCACGGGCTTGTGGAACATCAGCGCCCACACCCGCGTCGTCAGCGCGTGCTCCACGCCGTCCACGCGCACGCGCGTCCCCGCACCCACCGGCGCGAAGGGATCCACCTCCACGCGCCCGTCCACCTCCACGCGGCCATCGCGGATGGCCTGCTCCGCTTCCGCACGCGGCAGGACGCCAGCCCGGCCCAGCGCCCGGGTCAGCCAGTCCGCCCGCGCGCCTTCGGGCACGCCGGCCCCCCGCCGCCTCGCGGCCTCCAACCATCGCGGTGTCCGTTGCTTGCGCGCCATGCACCCTCCTCGCGGTTCCCGCCCGCTGTATCAGATGCGTGGCCCAGGCGCAGCACGAAGGCCACCGCCTGGAGGGGCTGATGCAGCGGGTGAGCGAGCGGCTGGGCCTGGAGGCCCGCTTCTTCTCCACCCCCACCTCCATCTTCGCCTCCTTCGGTCCCGCCGAGGATTTGCGCACCAGCCTCATCCGCGTGGAGCCCGGGGACATGGACCTGGAGCGCCTCATCCTCCTGGACGTGCTCGCGGACGACGTCATCCAGGGGCGCATCACGCCCTCGCAGGGCGCGACCCACGTGGAGGCCATCCTCGCCCGCCCGCCGCGCTACGGCCCGGCCCTGCAGCTGCTCTGCTGGATGCTGGCCGGCGCCTCCGCGGCCCTCCTCTTCGGCGGCGGCTGGAAGGAGATGGGCGTCGCGGGGTTCAGCAGCCTGACCATCGGCCTGCTGGACCTGGCCACCCGCAAGCAGCCCACCACCGCGCGCGTGCTGGAGCCCGTGGCGGCCGTGCTCTCCGCCGCGTTCGCGGGCCTCGCCGCGCACTTCGTCGGCCCCCTGCACGGCGAGGTGGCCACGTTGGCGGGACTCATCGTCCTCTTGCCCGGCCTCACGCTCACCATCGCCGTCAACGAGGTGGCCACGCGCAACCTCATCTCCGGCACGTCGCGCCTCACGCATGCCGCGCTGGTGTTCCTCCAGTTGGGCTTCGGCGCGGCCCTGGGCAGCCGCGTGGCCAAGGTGCTGCCCCCCATGCCCGTGGGGCCGCTGCCCACGGTGCTGCCCACCAGCACGGCTGTCGTCGCGCTCGTCGTCGCGGGGTTCGCCATCGCGGTGCTCTTCCGCGCCCGGCCCCAGGACTGGGGCTGGATTGCCCTGGCCGGCGCCGCCGCGTTCGGAGGCGCCCGGCTGGGGACGCTGCTGCTCGGGCCGCAGCTCGGGGCCTTCGTGGGGGCGCTGCTGCTGGGCATCGGCAGCAACGCGCTCGCGCGGCTTCGCAACCGGCCGTCCGTCACCACCGTGGTGCCGGGCCTGATGTTGCTCGTGCCCGGCAGCGTGGGCTTCCGCAGCCTCGCGTCGCTCTTGGAGCGCGACGTGGTGGCCGGCGTGGACACCGCCTTCTCCATGTTGCTCGTCGCGGTGGCGCTGGCGGCGGGCCTGCTGTCCGCCAACGCCATCATGCCCCCGCGCAAGGTGCTCTGAAGGGCGCTACGTCAGGCGCAGCAGGTACACGCCCGCGAGCGCCACCACGAAGTACGGCACCAGCACCGCCGCCCCCGCGTACTCCTTCGCCATGCGCTGGCCGAAGAACAGCGCCAGCAGCGACACCGCCGACAGCACCGCGCCCAGGTACGCGAGGAACGGGTTGCCGTTGACGACCAGCGCCACCGCGCCCGCCGCGCTCAGCGCGCCCGCCGCCAGCTCCAGCAGCGTGATGACCGCCAGCATCGGCGCCACCACGCCCTTCAGCGGGGACTTGGCGAAGTGGCCCGTCAACCACCCCAGGTTCCCCTTCCAGTCCACGACCTTGTCCAGGCCGGATTGCAGGAAGAGGATGGCCAGGAAGGCGGCGCACAGCACCTGGGGAAGCCAGAGGGTGAAGCGGGCGGAGTCGAAGGGCGGCATGGCGCCGCACTCTACCGTTCCCTTCGCCACCCCCAAGCAAAGCGAGCAGGCAGGCAGGTTCCTTGCATTGAATTCCTCCTGCAACATTCCGACCGGGCGGGCTCCCGCCGAGAGGCCAGGCGCCTTAAATTCGCGGGGCCATGGCTTCTGATCAGGTTGCTCGCCGCGTCTTCGTCGGTCTCATCCTGCTGTCCATCTTCCTCCTGTGCCTGGTCATCCGGCCGTTCGGGGAAGCGCTCTTCCTGGCGGCGGTGCTGGCCGGGACCTTCCATGGACTGCACCGGCGGCTGAGTCACCGGCTGCGCGGCCACGACAGCGTGTCCGCCGGCCTCATCGTCACGGGCATCGTGCTGGCGCTGCTGCTGCCCCTGGGCGGCCTCACCGCCTTCGTCGTCGCGGAGGTGTCCGAGGGCGCGCGCTTCGTGTCGCAGACCGTGAAGACGGACGGCATGGACGGGCTGGTGGGGAAGCTCCCCAGCGGCATCCGGGGCCCGGTCAGCTCGCTCATCGACAGGCTCCCGCTGGAGCAGGAGCAGCTGGATCAGAAGCTCCAGGAGCAGGTCACGAACCAGGGCGGCACGGCGGCCCGGGCCGTGACGGGCGCGGTGGCCGCCACGGGCTCGCTGGTGCTCCAGACGACGATGATGCTCATCGCCCTCTTCTTCTTCCTCACCGACGGCGAGCGGCTGGTGCAGTGGATTGAGAGCGTGTCGCCGCTGCGGCGCGGACAGACGAAGGAGCTGCTGCACGAGTTCCGGGGCACGTCGGTGTCGGTGCTGGTGTCCACGGTGGCCACCGCGGGCGTCCAGGCCGCGGCCGCGCTGGTGGGCTTCCTCATCGTGGGCGTGCCGGCGCCGCTGTTCTTCGCGGGCCTCACCTTCTTCTTCGCGCTCATCCCCGCGGTGGGCGCGGCGGTGGTGGTGCTGCTCGCCTCCGGCCTGATGTTCCTCAGCGGCCACCCGTGGGCGGCCCTCTTCCTCGCCATCTGGGGCGTGGTGGTGGTGGGCCTGGTGGACAACGTCGTCAAGCCGCTGCTGGCCAAGAAGGGCATGAACCAGCACGGCGCCGTCATCTTCTTCGCGCTGCTGGGCGGCCTCGCGGCGTTCGGCACCGTGGGCCTGCTGCTGGGGCCGCTCATCGTCGCCTTCTTCCTCTCCGTGGTGCGCATCTACGAGCGCGACTACGGGCGGCCCAACCCGCGCCCGGGCGACCCGGCCACCCCGGGCGGCCCGCCGGTGGAGCCCACCGACGGGCACGTGGTGCTCACGTCGGCGTCGGGGCGGCCCCTCACCGACGAGGACACGCCGCACTGACCCGCTCCTTCAGGGCGCGGGCTTCTTCGGCGCGGTCCCCTTCGCGGGGGGCGGCGCCGAAGTCGTTTCCGTCCCCAGCGCGCGGAACGCCTCGCGCAGCGCGTCTGGCGAACCGGTGAGCTTCACCGCGACGCGGCGGGCCTCCGCGGGCGACAGCTGGCCCAGCAGGCTGCGCTCCAGGTGCTGATCCACGAAGGCCTGGGTGGTGTCCTCCTTCAGGTCCACCACGTCGCCCTTCGCGTCCAGCACCGGCACCACGCGCGGCGAATTGAGCAGCAGCACCGTGGGCACGTCCACGGCCTTCACGCGGCGGGCGACCTCGTCGCGCAGCTTCGGGTCGAAGTGGATGCCCTTCTCCTGCACCAGGGTGCGGATGCCCTCGTAGTCGCCGGTGGCCTTGATGACCATCAGGCGCGAGAGCAGCTCGCCCACCGCCTCGCGCATCTTCGCGTAGTCCGGGATGGTGAGGTACGTGCGGCCGTTCTCCACCACCGGCTTCACCGCGCCCTTCTCCTCCAGGAACGTCACCGTCATGTGGTGGCCGCGCTGGTGGTCCTCCTCGAACGCGTTGCCCGTCTCCACCCGGCGCAGGTTGGTGAGCCCCTCCACCAGGAAGTCCCGGTACATCTGCTTCGCGATGGCGTCGTGCTCCGGCGACAGCTCCGCGAGCGCCGGGTCGAAGGCGTGCCACAGCGCGACGAGGTCCGCGCGGGCCTCCTCCAGCGTGTTGTCGTACTCCTTCAGGAACACGGACGGGGACTGGCCCTTGAGCTTCGGGTCCACCTGTCCGGAGGCATGGCCCAGCACCTCGTGGAAGGCCACCAGCCACTTGCGCGCGGTGACGGAGTAGCGCTGCGCCTGCTCGCGGTCCTCGGCCGTGCGGGAGAACTCCAGCGCCAGGGGCAGCCGCGTGACGGCGGAGGCGGCGTCCATGACGTTGGTGATCATCACGCTCTTGCTGCCGTACTTCTCGCGGATGTGCTGCTCGTTGGGCAGGTTGATGCCCGCGGGTGGCTCGGCGTTGGACGTGATGAGGTTGATGGCCTTGGCCACCGGCAGCGCGACCTTCTTGCGGCGGTACTGCGCGGGCCAGGGCAGCCGGTCCTCGAAGTACTGGGCCTTGCGACCCATGAGCTCCATGATCTGGTTCTCCTTCGCGTCGCGGTAGTTGATCAACGCCTCCCACTGCCCCTTGTGGCCGCGAGGGTCCACGTACGTCTCGATGAAGCCCAGGTTGGCGTCCACCTTCGGATCCACCTTGAGCCACGCGATGTTGTACGCGTCCCAGTCCTTCGGGCTGCCCGTCTGGAAGTAGCGCACCAGCTTGCCCAGCGCGGCCCGGTGCGCGGGCTCCGCGGACTTCATCGCCTCCTGGAGGTGCGCGATGACGCGCGACAGCTCCTGCGCGTACAGCCCCGGCTTCACCTTGCCGTCCGGCGTGCCGGCGCGGAACACCTGCTCCACGAGCTTGCCGTTCTCCTTCACCACGCGCGAGTTGAGCGGGTACTTCTCCTGGAAGCCCACGAGGTCCTTCTCCGTCACGCCGGGGCCATAGGCGGTGTTGGAGGACGCCGTGAGCAGGTCCTGTCCGGGCGGCGGGGCCTTGGAGGTGAGCTGCGGTTCGAACGCCGCGTCGAAGAGCGTGGGCCGCAGGTCCTGGAACCAGGCCTGGAGCGCGGCCTCGTCCTTCACGGGGTACGGGGCGCCGGCCTTCAGGGCGCGCAGGGCGGCGGCTTGGAGCTGCTCGGCGGTGAAGCCCGGGACGAACTTCTGGCCAGTGGTGCTGTCGTGGTTGCCGCCGTGGCCGTAGAAGCGCAGCAGGTAGTCCGCCAGCTTCGCGTCGAAGCCGGACGTGCCGCTCTGGGCATCCCGCCCGAAGACCCAGGCGCCTTCGAGCAGCCGCTTCGCCGGCACCAGCTTCCAGCCGAGCTGGTCGTACGCGATGTCCTCACCCGCGTGCGCCGCGAGTGTCAGCGACCACGCCACGCGCTTCTCCGCGGCGGTGAGCTCCGCGACGCCGGGCGCGAACATCTGGGCGACGGCGGTGTTGCCGGAGCTGTCTCTTATAC
>NZ_RAWA01000135.1 GCF_003611675.1 Corallococcus sp. CA053C | reverse complement strand
CCCGTACCCCGTGTCCCCAGCCCCGGCTGCCCCGCCTGCTTCGACGATGCCTAGAGCGCCTCGACCAGCACGGCGATGCCCTGGCCGCCACCAATGCAGGCAGAGCCGATACCATAGCGAGCGCCCCGACGCTTGAGCTCGTAGGTGAGCGTCATGGTGATGCGTGCCCCGGAGGCCCCCAGCGGGTGGCCCACGGCGATGGCGCCGCCGTTGACGTTGGTGGCGTCGCGTGGCAGGCCCAGCTCCTTCTCCACCGCCAGGTACTGGGGCGCGAAGGCCTCGTTCACCTCGAAGAGGTCCACGTCGGACAGCTTCGCGTCCGCGCGCTTCAGGAGGTTGCGGATGGCCGGCGCCGGGCCGATGCCCATCACCTTGGGGTCGCACCCAGCCACGCCCCAGTTCACCAGCCGGGCCACCGGCGTGAGGCCGTGCTTCTCCACGAAGCTGCGCGTCGCCATCACCATGGAGCCCGCGCCGTCGCAGATGCCGCTCGCGGCGCCCGCGTGCACCACGCCGTCCTTCTTGAAGACCTTGGGCAGCTTGCGCAGCCCCTCCACCGTGGTCTCCGGGCGGTTGTGCTCGTCCCGGGACACCACCGTGTCGCCCTTCTTGCCCTTGAGCGTCACCGGGGAAATCTCATCCCCCAGCCGGCCGGCCTCCTGGGCCGCGGCGAAGCGCTTCTGGGAGAGGACGGCGTACTGGTCCACGTCGTCCTGGGTGAGGCTGTAGTCCACCGCGAGCTGCTCGGCGGTGAGGGCCATGGCCTGCCCGGTGTAGCTGTCCGTCAGAGCCGTCCAGAGCATGTCCTCCAGGCCGCCCTTGCCCAGCGGCAGGCCCCAGCGCGCGCCGCGGATGACGTGGGGCGCCTGGCTCATGGACTCCGTGCCGCCCGCGAGCACGCACTCGGCGCCGCCCGTCAGCATCATCTCCGCGGCGGTGACAAAGGCCTGGAAGCCGGAGCCGCACAGGCGGTTGACGCCCAGCGCGGGCACCGGGACGGGCACGCCCGTGCGCAGGCCCACGTGGCGCGGCAGGTAGATGGCGTCCGAGCTCGTCTGGACGACGTTGCCGTACACCACGTGCTCCACCTGCTCCGGGGACACCTTCGCCTGGGCGAGGGCCGCGCGGGCGGACTCCACGGCCAGGTCGGTGGCGCTCAGGTCCTTGAGGCTGCCGCCGTAGGTACCGAACGGGGTGCGCTTGCCGGACAGGAAGTAGATTTCCTCGTTCTTGGACACACTCTTCATGGTGCTCGTCTCCCTACTCTTCCGGGGCGCCCGGTGCACGCGTGACGTGCGGTGGAAAACGCGGGCGGGGGCTCAGCCCGCGCGCCTGCCCAGGAAGGAGCTGGCGACGATGGCAAGCGCGATGGCCGTCCACAACAACCCCTGGAGGTTCTGACGGCGGATTTCCTTGCGGCCCAGGCCCTGGTACCAGGCCCGCCCGGCCTGGACCCGGCCCTCCCAGGTGAAGTTGCTGACGGCCACGGGGCCCAACCCCTCCAGCCGGCGCACATGCGCGCGCAGCAGGCGCTCCGGCGAAGCGTCGTCCAGTGAACCGGAGCGGTAGCCGGGCAGGTCCAGCGCGGGGCGCCGGTAGCTGGCGGTGACGACGAAGCCGTCCCCAGAGCTCCCAGGGCCCCCCATTGCCAGGGGGGTGAGCAGGTAGAGGCGGGGCAGGTCGTCGGCCCCCAGGTGCAGCGTGGCGAAGACGCGCTCGCCGGGGTGGGCCCAGTCGTAGGAGCGGGTGGCCCGCTGGAGCAGGGGCTTCTCCTCGTGGCTGCCCAGGGGGGTGAAGCCCAGCGCCTGGAGCTGGCCGGCCAGCGGCGCGAGCGCGTCCGGCAGGTCCATCTGGTCCGCGGGGGCCTCCGGTTCGATGCGGACGGTGCCGGGGAAGAGGAAGAGCAGCGCGCGCCAGAAGTTGAGCCGCAGCAGCACGGCCGCCAGCGCCAGGCCCCCGAGGACGACTCCCAGCTGCCCGAGGACGTTCACGGCAGCGGCTTCCGGTCCTGGCCGCGCGACGCGGTGGCGGGCAGGTGCTGCCAGCGCGCCAGGTCCGCCGGGGTGAGCGGATCCCTCCCCTCCAGGAAGCGCTCCAGGTGGCCCAGCGAGTCCACGCCCCAGAACATCTCCCCGTCCACCAGCACGGAGGGCACGCCGAAGGCGCCCTGGGCCAGCGCCTCCTCGGTGTTGCGCCGCACGCGCCCCTTCATCTCAGGCGTGGCCGCCGCCGCGAGCAGCGCCTGGGCGTCGAAGCCCGCCGCCGTGAGCACCGCGCCCACCTCCTCCGGCGTCTCGATGCCCCGGCCCTCGCCCCACGCCGCCGTGTAGAGCGCGGTGACAAGGCGCGTGCGGGCCTCCACGTCGTCCACCGCGGCCGTCACGCGCAGGGACAGCAGCGGGTTGAACGGGTGCGAGGGCGGAGGGGTGAAGGGAGCGCCCTGCTCGTGCGCGATGCGGAAGGTCTGCTTGAAGACGTAGACGCGCTTGGCCGGAATCTCCGCGGGCCCCACCGAGCCCAGCGCGTTGAGCAGCCCCGCGAGCAGCACCGGCACGGGCTCCAGCGTGCGCCCGTGGCGCGCCGCGAGGGCGGGCATCCTGAGCCAGGCGAGGTACGCGTACGGCGACAGGTAGTCCAGGCAGAAGCGCAGGGGGGAGGAGGAGGCCATGGGGCCATCCTACCCACGCCCGCGCCCGTCAGGCGCTCCGCTTCACGTCACCGTGACCCGACTGCTGGCGCGACAGCGGACCGCGCAGGGAGCTGGCCAGCTGTTGCAGGTGGGTGGCCTTCGCGGTGCCGAAGGCCCGCTCGGCGATCTCCAGCTCCAGCATCACCTCTTCCGGGGTGCCGTGCCGCTCCGCGTGTTGCAGGTACACGAGCCCCATCTGCAGCACGTTCCCGGTGGCCTCAGCCAGCAGGAGCGCGCGGCGCAGGTGCGCGTCCCCGTCCTCCTTGGACACCAGCGGCGCCAGCGCGCGGCGGGCCAGGATCTCATCCCAGGGGTTCGCGAGCACCGGATCCAACGCGCGCTCCAGGGCGGCCTGGGCGGCGGCGAGCGCCGCGGGCAGCCGGCCCTGCTCGCGCTCGAAGCGCGACTGGTACACGCGCACCAGCGTCTCCATGCGCAGGCCGCCCTGGCGCGCGGCCTCCAGGGCCCGGGGCAGCGACTCGCGCGCGGCGGACGCGTCCTCGAAGAGCACGTCGCGGCACGCCTGGTACACCTGCACGTGCGCCTGCAGCCAGCGGTCCTCCGGCAGCACCCGCGCCAGCGCCTCCGCGCGCGACACCACCGCGGCGACCAGTTCGTGCTCCCCGCGCTCCAGGTAGTACGGCGGCGTGAAGAGGGCCAGGTTGCGCTCCATCAGCCGGGGGCTGCCCAACCGGCGGATGAGTTCCGCCTTCTGCGCGAGCGCGGGCGCGAACGCGAGCCCGTCACCGGTGAAGGCCGCGCGCGCCACCTGCGCGAAGAGGTGGTAGGCGCGCACGTCGGTGAAGCCGTGGGCCTCCGCCACCGCGAGCCCGTCGCGCAGCACGTCCTCGTCCAACGGCTCGCCGCGCAGAGCCAGGTTCACGTTGAGCAGGTAGCCGCCCATGCCCAGCGCCCACGCGAGCCGCCGGGGCGGACGCCCCACCGCGTCGCGGAAGTCGCGCAGCCGCTCCACCTGCCGGCGCTGCTCGGCCACCCCACCCGACCAGCGGCCGGTGTACGCGCTCAGCGTCGCGCGCGCGATGGACAGCGCGGCCCGGTAGGGCGAGTCCTCCGGGTGCTCGGTGGCCACGCTCCCCATCAGCGTCTCCAGCGCCTCCGTGCGCCCCAGGATGGCCAGCGCCATGCCCTGGAGGATCTGAAGCTCCGAGCGCTTCCAGAAGACGTCCACCGGCGTCATGCGTCCGTCCGCGGCGACCTCGCGGAACAACGGGCAGAGCAGCTCCTCGCGCTCCGCGGGCGTCGCCATGCGCGCCGACTCCAGCCGCGCCGCCGCCTCACGCCGTCCGGCCTCCACGTCCACCGTGGCCGTCCAGTGCGCGAAGAGGCGCTCCGCGTACGCCACCGATGTCGGCGGGTCGCTGGAGTAGCCCACCTCCACCAGCGACACCCACGTGCGCAGCAGCTGATCCGCGCGCCCCGGGAAGTCCGGCGCCGACTCCAGCAGCCCCGCCGCTTCCTTCAAGAGCAGCGTGGCCTCCAGCAGCGCCTCCGCCTCGATGGCCGCCTGTCCCGCCTCCAGCAGCGGCTGGATGGCCTCCTGCGGCGCGTCCGAGCGCGCGTAGTGCCAGCCCACCGCGCGCACCAGCCCCGCGCGGCCCGCGGGCAGGGCCTGGAGCGCGCGCGCCACGAGGCCGTGGTGCCGCCTGCGCTCCGGCTCCGGCGTGCTGTCGTAGACGGTCTGGTGCACGGTGTCGTGCGTGAAGACGAAGCGGCCCTCCACGTCCTGGAGGAACTGCCGCTCCACGATGCCGTCCAGCACGGCGAACAGCTCCGCCTCCGGCAGCCCCGCCAGCGCGCGCACCAGCGGCAGGTCCAGCATGCGGCCCGCGGGCGCCAGCTTGCGCAGGAGCATCACCTGCTCCGGAGGCGTGCTCGCCAGCCGCACCAGCACCGCCTCCTGGATGCTGTCCGGCAGCCGCCGCGTCCCCAGCCCCTCCTCCGCCTGCCACCGGCCGCCCACGCGGTTGAGCGCGCCCGCCTCCACCAGCATGCGCAGGCACTCGGTGGCGAAGAAGGCGTTGCCCGCCGTGGTCTCGTGCAACCGCTGGACGAAGCCCTCCGGCATGGAGAGCCCCGGCAGCACCAGGTCCACCAGCGTGCGCACGTTCTCGGCGGACAGGGGCTCCAGGTCCATGCGCGCGGTGAGCTTCTCGTCCACCGTCTGGAACGCGAGGCTCAGGCGCGACAGCTCCGCGGAGCGGAACGTGCCCACCACCATGCCGCGCGTGCCGTGCAGCGCGCGGATGATGACGTTGAGGGCCTCCAGCGACGCGCTGTCCGCCCACTGCAGGTCTTCAAAGCACAGCACGAACGACTGCCGGCCTCCGAGCGTGTGCGTCCACTCCGACAGCGCCTCGAAGAACCGGCCCTTCTCCTCCACGCCCTCGCGCAGGTTCTCCTCGGGCGCCTCGTCCTCGGACACCTCGGGCGACAGCCCCGGCAACATGCGCGACAGCCGCGGCAGCAGCCGGTCCATCATCTCGCCGGGCGTGTGCGGCATCAGGCAGCGCAGGGCCTGCGCCACCGGGGCGAGCGGCGCCAGTCCCTCCGCGCGGCACTGGCCCCGGCCGAAGGGCAGCTCCGCCAGCTTCGCCTGCAGCTCGAACTCCTGGAGCAGCCGCGTCTTGCCCACGCCCGCGGGACCGCCCACGAGCACCGCGCGCGACTGGCCCCAGTCCGCTTCCGCGAGGCCGTTCATCAGCCCCTCCAGCTCCGCCTCGCGCCCCACCACCTCCGGCACGTGCAGGTAGCTGGCGCGCGCCGACAGCGGCTCCTCCGGGGACGGCTCGCCGCTCGCGTGGCAGAGCGCTTCCAACAGCTCGCTGGCGTCCTGGAAGCGCTCGCGGGGGTCCTTCGCCATCAGCAGGAGGATGATCTCCTCCAGCTGCGGATCCACCGGGCAGAGGGTGGACGGGCGCGGCGGCGGACGCGTGAGGTGATCCGCCAGCAGCACCGCGGGGTTGCTGCGCTTGAAGGGCAGCCGGCGCGTGGCCAGGTACCAGGCCATCACGCCCAGCGAGTACAGGTCCGCGCGCCCGTCGATGCTCGCGCCCCGCTGCCACTCCGGCGCCAGGTACTCCAGCGTGCCCTTGAGCTTGCCGGGGCTGGGCGTGCCCAGCTGGTGCATCACGCCGAAGTCCATCAGCTTCACCGCGCCGGACTCGGTGATGCGCACGTTGCTGGCCTTGATGTCGCAGTGCACGTACAGGCGCGAGTGGATGAAGGCCAGCGCCTGCGCCATCTGGATCAGCACCCGGTACAGCGTGCGCGTGTCCAGCGGCGCGTCCCGCACCAGCGTGCTCAGGTCGTGGCCGCCCACCACTTCCATGGTGATGAAGCGGTTGCCGGCCTCCGTCATGCCCCAGTCGAACACCTTGAGCGTGGACGGGTGCTGGAGCTTCTTCATGGCGAAGAACTCGTGCCGGAACATCAGCACCAGCTCCTCCACCTTCGCCGCGGACAGCTCCGCCGGGACGTGCATCTCCTTGAGCGCGACGCGACGACGCTCCTGGAGGTCGTCCGCGAGCCAGATGCGGCCCATGCCGCCCTCGCCCAGGAGCGACTCCACGCGGTAGCGCCCGGTGACGACGATGCCCGGCTCCAACGAGCGCCGCTCGCCCTGCGCCGCCCCCGGCAGCGTGATGGGCGTGCGCACCCGGTCCCCCCACGTGCTTGGAGGGCGGGTGCGATCGTCCAGAACCGTCGTCTTCTCGTCGTCGCTCACGCGCAAAAAGGCCGGCCGTTTCGCGCCGGAATCCAGAGGTGTGAGCCATAGCACGTTTCATGGACAGCGCCTCCGGGACATCCGAGCAGGTGCCCCCCGGGGTCATGCCCCCCGCGGCCATGCCCGGAGCACCGCGGTTCCGAGCAGGCAGCGGCTGCCCGGACGCCTGCTGGGCGGCCCTCTGCACCAACGCACTGGGCCGCATGCACACCCTTCATCCAGGCCGTGGGCCCAGGGCCCGCGCTCAGGGGGAGACGGCATGCGTGCATGGAAGCGGGGCGGAGCGGCGGTGGCCTTCGTGGCCGTCACGGCCTGGATGGCCTGTGGCCAGCAGCAGCCCCGGGAAGCCCAGGGCCTGGAGCGGGCGGCAGCGGCGACGGTGACGCTGGGCGACGGGCACTGCGCGGGCGTGGTGGTGGGTGCCGGTCGCCATGTGCTCACCGCGGCCCACTGCGTCGCGCCCACCGCCGGGCATGAGCTGGCGAACTTCGAGGACGGGCGGCGGCTGGAGGGGCGCTACGTGTTCGTGGACCGGGGCCGGGACATGGCCCTGATGGAGCTGGAGGCGAAGGCACCCGTGGCCCCGCTGGAGGTGGCCGGAGCGCTGCCCGCGCCCGGGGAGCTGCTCGTCTTCACCGGCCGGTTTGATCGCCCCGGTGAGCCGCAGCAGGTGATGCTGGAGCGGCTGGGCCGCTGTCCCTCGCTGCCGGACGTGCCCGCCGCGCTCTTCACCAGCATGCACGGCATCCCGGGAGACTCGGGCGCGCCCCTGGTGGACGCCCGGATGCGCGTGGTGGGGCTCGTGCACGGCGGCGCGCGGTGCAGCATCGCCGCGCCCACCGCAGACGTCGCGCCGGAGGTCCAACGCCTCTCGCGGGAAGGCCCGGAGTCGCTGGCCCGGAGCACGCCGCCCGCACGGCCCTGAGGCCACGGAAGCCGCGACGCAGCCACGACGCCGCGGCATGGCGCGGCGCGACACGGGCGCTCCCTCCCCGCCCCTGGCCGGCCGGGCAGGCGGACTCTCCCCGCGCCGTCATTGCCCGGTCGCCGTGGCGCGGCCCACCTTGTTCCAGGTTCCAGGTTCCAAGACGCAGCGCGACCGGAGGCGACACACGATGGCCGGCAACAAGGACAGCAAGAACTTCCAACCTCGCAACCGGGGGCAGTTGGAGGACGCGCAGGATCGCGCCGCCGCGGAGCTGAGCCACGAGCGCGCCCAGGCCGCGGCCCGCGAGCCCGCCAACCCCGGCCCCGTGGACGAGTCGGCCTGGGAGGCGGGCGTGGAGCGCGGCGAGGAATGGCTCCCCGAGGACACCCCGGAGCGGGAGGCGCGCGGCGACGAAGAGGCGGACTCCGAGGTTTCCCGGCGCGGGCTCGTGAACCCTCCACCGGAGGATTAGCGACCTGGGCGGCAAAGCCTTGAGTGGGAGGCTTTCTGGAATTGATCGGGGTAGCTGGGGACCTCTTGCCCGGTGCGCACGGTGGGGGGATGCTGGGCGCCAGTTCCCCCCTGCTGTCCGCAGTTTCCTCCCGGGAGTCGAAGCACCGTGAAGCCCAAGGTCCTCATCGTCGAAAACTCCTGGACCATGCGCGAAACGCTGCGGCTGCTGTTGTCCGGGGAGTTCGACTGCATGGTGGCGCCGGACGGTGAGGCAGGGCTGGCGCATGCGCTGGCGGAGCCGCCGGACGTGCTCTTGTCGGACGTGAACATGGAGGGCATCGACGGGTACGAGCTGTGCCGCCGCGTGCGCGCCGAGCCGTCCCTGGTGCACCTGCCCGTGGTGTTCGTCAGCGGCTACCCGCCACGCGCGGACCTGGACCCCACGCAGCCCCGGCCGGATGCGTACCTGGTCAAGCCGGTGAAGCCGCCGCACCTCATCGCGCAGCTGCATGCGGTGCTGCAGCGCACGCGGGTGGACACGGCCAAGGCCGCGGGCGAGGGCTGAGCCGGCCGCAAGCCGGGGGTGGTTGAGGCCGCGCCCTGTGTCGCGGCGCGGACGCCCCGGGCTTCTTGCGCTGACCTGGGGAGGCGGTGGGGCTATACCTTGCGCCCACCTTCCCTTTCCGAGGTCCTCGCGTGCTCAACGCCTTTCCCCGCGTCCCGGCTCCCAAGAACGAGCCCGTCCTCTCCCACGCCCCCGGCACCCCCGAGCGCGCCGAGCTGCAGGCCACGCTCAAGCGCATGAGCGGGGAGCAGATCGAGATTCCCGTCGTCATCGGCGGCAAGCACGTGCACTCCGGCAAGACGGACACCGTGCGCATGCCCCACCGGCACAAGCACGTGCTGGCCACGCTGCACGAGGCGGAAGCCGGCCACGTGGAGCAGGCCATCCAGAATGCGATGAGCGTGAAGGAGGACTGGGCGCGGATGCCCTTCCATGCGCGTGCGGCCATCTTCCTGCGCGCCGCGGAGCTGCTCGCCACGCGCTACCGCCCGCTGCTCAACGCGTCCTCCATGCTGGGCCAGTCCAAGACGGCGCACCAGGCGGAGATCGACGCGGCGTGCGAGCTCATCGACTTCCTGCGCTACAACGTCCACTTCGCGCAGCAGATCCTCTCGCTCCAGCCGGAGAACTCCGCGCAGACGTGGAACATGACGGACTACCGGCCGCTGGACGGGTTCGTGTTCGCCATCGCGCCGTTCAACTTCACCTCCATCGCCATCAACCTCTGCGTGTCGCCCGCCATCATGGGCAACGTGGTGCTGTGGAAGCCGTCCTCCACGCAGGCCCTGAGCGCGTGGTACGGCCTGGAGCTCTTGCGCGAGGCGGGCCTGCCCGAGGGCGTCATCAACATGCTGCCCGGCGACGGCCCCACCGTGGGCAACCCGGTGCTGGCGAGCCCCCACCTGGGCGGCATCCACTTCACCGGCTCCACGCCCACGTTCAACAGCCTGTGGAAGACGGTGGGCGAGAACATCGGCCGCTACAAGCAGTACCCCCGGCTGGTGGGTGAGACGGGCGGCAAGGACTTCATCTTCGCGCACCCGTCCGCGGCGGACGACCTGGAGGCGCTCGCGGTCGCCATCGTGCGCGGTGGCTACGAGTACCAGGGCCAGAAGTGCTCCGCGGCCAGCCGCGTGTACGTGCCGGAGTCGCTGTGGCCGAAGTTGAAGGAGCGCCTGAAGGCCCTCATCGGTGAGATCAAGATGGGCGACGTGGCGGACTTCCGGAACTTCATGGGCGCCGTCATCGACGAGCGCTCGTTCAAGAAGGTGTCCTCGTACATCGAGCTGGCGAAGACGGGCGGCGACGCCACCATCATCGCGGGCGGCGGGACGGACCGCAGCGAGGGCTGGTTCGTGCAGCCCACGCTGGTGCAGTGCCACAGCCCGCGCCACCGCATCATGACGGAGGAGATCTTCGCGCCGCTCGTGGGCGTGTACGTCTACCCGGACGCGAAGTTCGAGGAGACGCTGAAGGAGTGCGACCAATCCGCCAGCTACGCGCTCACCGGCGCCATCTTCGCGCGCGACCGCAAGGCCATCGAGACGATGATGAGCGGCCTGCGCAGCGCGGCGGGCAACTTCTACATCAACGACAAGCCCACGGGCGCGGTGGTGGGCCAGCAGCCCTTCGGCGGCAGCCGGGCGTCGGGCACCAACGACAAGTCCGGGTCGATGATCAACCTGTTCCGCTGGTCCAGCCCGCGCACCATCAAGGAGAACTTCGCGCCGCCCGTGAAGGTGCCCTACCCCTTCATGGACAGCGACCCCAAGGAAGGGGCCATCTAGTCCCATGAGCGGACCGTTCCCGGGCATCGCGGGGCTGGACACCTACGCGCTGGAGGACGGCGGCTGCCGCGTGGAAGTGATTCCCACGCGCGGCGCGCTCGTCACGCGCATGGTGGTGGAGGGTGACGAGGTGCTCTTCCTGGATGAGGGCACCGTCGCGGACCTCACGAAGAACGTGCGCGGGGGCATCCCCGTGCTGTTCCCCATCGCCGGCCCCCTGCCCGGGGACACGTATCCGGCGGACCGCAAGGCGTACACCCTGCCGCAGCACGGCTTCGCGCGGCGGCTGCCGTGGACGGTGCGGCAGGCGGAAGGGTCGCTGCTGGTGCTGGGGCTCACGTCGTCGGAGGAGACGCTGCGCCAATACCCGTGGGCCTTCGACGCGCAGCTCACCTTCTCGCTCGCGGGCCGCAGGCTCACGCTGGACTTCGACCTGGAGAACCGGGACACGCGGCCCCTGCCGCTGCACCTGGGCTACCACCCGTACTTCCGCGTGCCGCAGGCGAACAAGGCCCAGGCCCGCGTGGACACGGACGCCACGCACGCGTGGGACAACCGCGACAAGCACGAGGTGCCCTTCACCGGCTTCGACCTCACCGCGCAGGAGGTGGACATGCACCTGCGCGACCACAAGCAGCCGGGGACGAAGCTGGAGCGCGGGCCCGGCCTGCCGCCAGTAAAGCTGTCGTGGAGCCCGGAGTTCCGGCTGCTCGTCGTGTGGACGCTGCAGGGCAAGGACTTCGTCTGCGTGGAGCCGTGGACGGCCGCCGCCGGGGCGCTGGCCACCGGCGAGGGGCTGTTGCACGTGGAGCCCGGCGAGCGCGTGTCGCTCGCGTTCGACATCGAGGCTTGAAGCGCTTCCCGCTCAGGCGTGCGGGATGAGGGGCATCGTCAGCGGGCCACGCACGGTGAGGGAGGTGTTCCACTTCACCGGGCCCGTGGGCGTGAAGCGCGTGAAGCGGGACAGCAGCACCTCCAGCCCCACGCGCGCCTCCAGCCGGGCCAGCGGCGCGCCCAGGCAGAAGTGGATGCCGTGGCCGAAGGGGAAGTTGTTCACGCCCTCGCGGTCCATGTCGAAGGTGTCCGGGTCCTTGAAGCGCTCGCCGTCGCGGCACGCGGAGCCCACCATCAGCGCCACGCGCGCGCCCTCCGGAATCACCACGCCTCCCACCTGCGTCTCCTGCGTGGTGACGCGCACCAGGCCGTGCACGGAGGGCTCGAAGCGCAGCACCTCCTCCACGAAGCGCGGCAGCTGGGCCGGGTTCTCCCGCAGCCGTTGGACGAGGTGCGGGTGCTCCATCAGCATGCGCACGCAGTGGCTGACGAGCTGCACGGTCGTCTCCAGCCCGGCGACGACGAGCAGGAACAGGAAGCTCATCAGCTCCGCGTCGGAGAGCGCCTCGCCGTCCACGCGCGTCTGCACAAGGTCCGACACCATGTCCTCTTGCGGGTTGCGGCGGCGCTCGGCGACGACGGCGGACAGGTAGTCCTCCATCTCGCGCACCGTGGCGCGGATGGACTCGTGCCGCTGGGTGTCCTTCTCCGTCGTCCCGGACACGCTGGACAGGTCCACCGACCAGCGCTTGTAGCGGGCGGTCATCTGCGGATCCAACGCGAACAGCTCGCCAATCACGCTCGCGGGCAGCGGCATGGCGAAGGCGTCCACGAAGTCCACCTCGCGCTCGGGGTGCAGGCGCTCCGCGAGCAGCTGCGCGAAGCTCCGGATGCGAGGCTCCATCCGGCTCACCGCCACGGGCGTCCACGCACGGCTCACCAGCGTGCGCAGCCGCATGTGGTGCGGCGGATCCATGACGATCATGGATTCGGAGAACGGGTTGTGGCCCAGCCACGGCGGCGCGGTGGTGGTGCGCACCCCCGCGGACGAGAACACCTGCGGGTTCTTGAAGGCCGCGGACACGTCCTCGAAGCGCGTGAGCGCCCACAGCCCGCCCGGCTCCACCTGACATACCGGCGCCGTGCGTCGCAGCTCTGCGTACACGGGGTAGGGATTCGCCCGGACCTCCGGGGCCATCAGGTTGACGCGTCCGCTCATGGAAGAATTTCCTTTCCTGGCTGGAAACATATAGCCGGTATACCGGCGGCTGAACAGAGGCGCTGCCTCCCCCTTCCCCCGAGTCTCATGCCCCGATTCGTGCTCGCCGCCGTTGTCGCCCTGGGTCTGTCCGCGTGCTCCGACGACCCTGAGGAAGTCACGCCCGACTCTGGCACCTCCGTCGACGCCGGGACGGGCGCCGATGCGGGCACGGACGTGGATGCTGGCGTCGATGCGGGCACGGACGTGGATGCGGGCGTCGACGCGGGCGCGGGCAGCTCTCAGGGGTCCGGCAAGCTGGGCTGCACGAGCACGGGCTCGGTGATGACGGACGCGGGCACGCTGTCGTACTGCGTCGCGAAGGTGGGCGACACGGAGATGAAGATCATCGAGCCCCAGGTCGGCGTCGCGCCCGGGCCGATGAAGCTGGCCATCTACCTGCACGGCGACGGCGCCGCGACCTACACCGGGAGCAACCCGCGCGCGCTGTTCGATATCGGCGGGTGGACCTACGGACACAACACGCTCTATGTGGCGGCGCTCGCGCCCAACAAGTGCGCGTGGTGGACGAACCCCGCGCGCACCGACTGCAAAGGGGATGCGCCCGTGGAGGCGCGCGACCTGGAGGGCAAGAACGCGGCGTCGCTGGTGCAGGTCATCGAGGCGCTGCGCAGGGGCTGGGACATCCAGGACGGCCCCATCCTCTTCGGCGGTTCGTCGGGCGGCTCCATCCAGCTCACCGCCAGCTTCCTGCCGCGCTACGGCGACCGCTACCCGGGCATCTACGCGCTGAGCTGTGGCGGTGAGAAGCCGTGGACGGGCACCCTGGACTGGGATGCGACGAAGGCGTCGCTGCGCGGCCCCACGAAGTTCTATTTCACGTACGGCGACCTGGATCCGCTGCTCCCAGACATCCGGACGGCCGAGGACTACCTCAAGGGGTTCCAGTTCCCGGTGGATGACAAGGTCATCACCGGCGCCGGGCACTGCGCGTTCGACCAGGTGGGCCGCGTGTGGGAGGTCTGGAACGCCGCCACCACCGCGCCGTAGTGCCCGGCCCTGCCTCTTGCGGTGGATTGCACCGCAAGAAGCGGGGTGCGCGAGGTGTGTGGAGTCCGTAGGGTCGTGTCATGCGCCTCTACGACTTCCTGCCTTCAGCGAATGGCTACAAGGTCCGCACGCTGCTCGCGCAGCTTGGCATCCCGTATGAGCTGGTGCCGGTGGACATCTTCGCGGGTGAGAGCCACACCGCCGACTTCCACGCGAACAAGAACCCGGACGGCCGCATCCCGGTGCTGGAGCCGGAGCAGAACCGGTTCCTCGCGGAGTCCAACGCCATCCTGCTGTACCTCGCGGAGGGCACGCGCCTGTTGCCCGAGGACCGCTTCGCGCGGGCGCAGGTGCACCAGTGGCTCTTCTTCGAACAGAACGGGGTGGAGCCCAACCTGGGCACCGCGCGCTACTGGCGGCTCACCGGCCGCGAGGCCCTGCAGCCGGAAGCCTTCCGACAGCGTGTCTCCGGGGGCGTGCGCGCGCTGGAGGTGCTGGAGCGTCACCTGCGCACTCGCACGTTCCTGGTGGAGGAGCGCTACACGGTCGCGGACATTGGCCTGTTCGCGTACGTGCACCTCGCGCCGGACGCAGGCGTGGAGCTGACGCCGTATCCGTCCGTGGTCGCGTGGATTGCGCGCGTGAAGGCGCAGCCGGGCTTCCAGGGCGCGCTGCCGCCGTATCCCGCGAACGCGCGGGTGGGCTGATCACGCGTCACTCCTGCTCGGCGCTCACGACCTCACGGACCTCTGCGTCCGTGAGCCGCACTGGGGGCGCCTCCGCCTTCGCGTCCATGAGCTTGCGCGCCAGCAACTCCGTCACCGGCGCGAGCACATTGAAGTGCGTTGCGCCGGGCACCTCCAGGAACGACAGCGGCGCGCTCTTCGCCGCCGTGCGCAGCGGCTCGAATGCGCCGGTGTTGCCCCTGTCCGCGCCTTCGATGACCTGCGTGGGCACGCGCAGGTGCTCCACGAAGCTCACGGGGTTGCGCATCCACAGCTCCGGCCCCGTGACTCGGCCCAGCAGCGGGACGTAGTGACCGTAGCCGGAGACATCCTCCACGGGACCGAACGCATACGCGCCCTTCAGCCGGGGTGACAGCACCGCGGCCATCAGCGCCAGCGTGCCGCCCGTGCTGTGCCCGGCCACGTAGACGCGCGCCGGATCCACGTCCGAGCGCTGGGCCACGAAGTCGATGGCCGCGACCACGTCATCCACCTCGCCCAGGAAGTACTCGCGTGCGCCCGGGTTGTCGTCCGACCCACGCAGCGACGGCAGCATCAACACCAGGCCCGCTTCCCGGAAGGCCCGCGCGCTCTGGTCGTTGTCGCGCGGCGCGGGCGCCCACGCGAAGTCATCCAGCCCCCAGTTGAAGCCGCCGTGGATCCACACCACCGCCGGGCGCTTGCCGCCTTCGCGCACGGGCGTGATGTACGCCGCGTTGCTCCCCAACGGCGCCGGATAGCGCACGACTTCGAAGAGGTCCGCGGGCGGCGTGGGCGCGGACACGTGCTGCGTGGGCGCTTCCTTCAGGGCCGTGCGGAAGGTCTTCCGCAGCGTCACGGAGGTGGGCGGCGCGGGACGGGAACAGGCGCCCAGAAGAAGGCAGGCCAGCAGGCCCGGGAACACGAGCAGTCGGGAAGGCATCGGCATGGTGGGAATACGCAGTGGGAGGGCGTGACGGGCAGGTGACGTTCCGGAGGGTGGCTTGACAGCGCGCGGCACCACCGCTACTTCTTCTCCCAGAATGTCCGTCACCTCCGCCATGTGCATGTGTTCGATGCCTGTTCCGGGTGGGCCCAAGCCCGCCGCGGCCGGCTGACGCACAGCCTGCCCCTGGCGAGCCACCGAGCCCACCCACCCGCGAGGGTTGGTGGGCTTCGTCGTTCCAGGCCTCCGCTCTCGCTTCCCCGCTGAAGAGCGTCGCAGCGCCCACCGTCACCTGAAGCCCTCCTTCCCGCCTCCCTCCGTTCCCTGACGTCCTGAGCCACCCGTCCGCCCTGCCCTCACGCGCGCCTTCGCTGGCGACGCGAACAGGAGTCCTTTGTCATGAGCACGCCCCACGACCGCCCGCTGCACTTCGACACGCTCGCGCTGCATGCCGGCTATTCGCCCGACCCCACCACCGGGTCGCGCGCGGTGCCCATCTACCAGACGACGAGCTACCGCTTCCGCGACGCGGACCACGCCGCCGCCCTCTTCGGCCTCAAGGAGTTCGGCAACATCTACACGCGCATCATGAACCCCACGACGGACGTGTTCGAGAAGCGCATCGCCGCGCTCGAAGGCGGCGTGGGCGCGCTCGCCGTCGCCTCCGGACAGGCCGCGCAGACGCTGGGCATCCTCAACATCCTCAAGTCCGGGGATGAGATTGTCTCCGGCGCCAGCCTCTATGGCGGCACCTACAACCTCTTCAAGGTGACGCTGCCCCGCCTGGGCATCGCCACGCGCTTCGTGGACTCCAACCGCCCGGAGTCCTTCCGCGAGGCCATTGGCCCGAAGACGAAGGCGCTCTACCTGGAGTCATTGGGCAACCCGCGCCTGGACGTGCCGGACTTCGACGCCATTGGCGCCATCGCGCGCGACGCGGGCCTGCCCCTCTTCGTGGACAACACCGCGCTGTCCCCTGCCCTCTTCAACCCCCTGCGCCACGGCGCGCACATCGTGCTGCACAGCGCGACGAAGTACATCGGCGGCCACGGCACCTCCATTGGCGGCGTCATCGTGGATGGCGGCAACTTCCCCTGGGAGAACGGCCGCTTCCCGGAGCTGACCGAGCCCAACCCCGGCTACCACGGCCTGCGCCTGCGCGAGGCCTTCGGTCCCGCCGCCTTCATCCTCAAGGCCCGGCTGGAGGGCCTGCGCGACCTGGGCCCCGCGCTCAGTCCGTTCAACGCGCACGCGTTCATCCTGGGCCTGGAGACGCTGCGGCTGCGGCTGGAGCGCCACTCGCAGAACGCGCTCGCGGTGGCGAAGTGGCTCCAGCAGCACAAGAAGGTGGAGTGGGTGCGCTACCCGGGCCTGGAGGCAGACCCGGCGTTCACCAACGCGAAGAAGTACCTGCGCGGCGGCTTCGGCGGGCTCGTCACCTTCGGCGTGAAGGGCGGCCTGCCCGCGGGGCGCCGCGTGATTGACGGCGTGAAGCTGTGGAGCCTGCTCGCGAACATCGGCGACACGCGCTCGCTCATCATCCACCCCGCGTCCACGACGCACGAGCAGCTGTCGCCGGAGGAGCGCGCCAGCACGGGCGTCACCGACGACCTGGTCCGCCTCTCCGTGGGCCTGGAGCACCTGGACGACATCCTGGCCGACCTGGACCAGGCGTTGAACGCGGCCTGACGCCATGCGACCCGTGAGGAATCCCGTGGACCTCCCCGTGCGCTCGGAAACCGCGCGCGTCTTCGACCTGTCGCTGCCGGACCTGCCGCTGGAGGCCGGGGCCTGCGTGGCCCCCCATCTCGTGCGCGGCTGGTGGTGGGGGCCCCCGGAGGACCTCGCGTGGTTGCAGTCCCGCGCCCGCGTGCACTCGGAGGAGGAGACGCGCGCGGGTCGCCTCCAGGTGGTGCGGCGCTCCGCCTCCGAGCTGCGCGACGCCGCCGCCAACGCGCGACGCAATGGTCCGCGCCGCGCGCCCACGCCCGTGCCCACCGTGCTGCTCGTCCACGCGCTCACCGGTGACATGAACGCCGGGGGCGAGGGCGGCTGGTGGGAGCCCGTCATTGGCCCGGGTCGGCCGTTGGATCCGTCGCGCGTGCGCCTGCTGTGCTTCAACAACCTGGGCTCCTGCTACGGCACGTTCGGTCCCGCGGACGAGGGCTTTCCCCAGCGCACCGACGACACCCGCTTCGGCCCCGCGCCGGTGCTGCCCAGGGGCGACCTGCGCCTGGACGAGCGGAGCCTGCCCGCCACCGTCACGCCGTGGGACCAGGCGCGCTCCATCCTCGCCTCGCTGGACGCGCTGGGCGTGGAGGAGGTGGCGCTCGTCACCGGCGGGTCGCTGGGCGGCATGGTGGTGCTGTGCCTCGCGGCGCTCGCGCCGGAGCGCTTCCAGCGCATGGTGCCCATCGCCACGGCGGAGTCCGCGTCCGCGTGGGTGGTGGGCTGGAACCACGTGGCCCGGCAGGCCATCCTGTTGGATCCCGAGTACCCCGAATCCCCCCGGCGCGGCCTGGAGCTGGCGCGCCAGCTGGCGACGCTCACCTACCGCGCGGAAGCCGGCCTGGACGCGCTCCAGCGGCGTCCGAATGCGTGGTCGTCGCGCGCGCTGTACCCGGTGGAGAGCTACCTGGAGTACCAGGGCTCGAAGCTGGAGGCGCGCTTCGATGCGCGCTCGTACCTGGCGCTGCTGGGCGCCATGGATCACCACGACCTCGCGCGAGTGCCCACGCCGCGCGGCGGCCCTGGCCTGGATCGGATCCGAGCGAGCACGTTGAGCATCGGCATCGACCGCGACCAGCTCTTCCCGCCCGAGCACATGGTGACGCTGTCGCGGCGCCTGCGCGCGCAGGGGCTGCACTCCGAATACGCGGCCCTTTGCAGCGTGCATGGCCACGACGGCTTCCTCATCGAATGGGACGCGCTCGCGCCCCTGTTGATCCGCGCGCTCGCCCTGCCTCCGGGCGTGGGCGACGGCGCCCGCATTCCCTCTCCTGCCGGCGCCCGCGCCCGGAAGACTTCATGACCGCCCCCGTGAGCATCACCCGCTACGCGCCGTTCCTCCTCGACAACGCCCTGGGCCTCGCGTCCGTGGCCACGCACCTGTCGCGCCGCGACGCGGGCAACACTCGCGCCGCCATCGTGTCCTCGCCGCCGTGGCTCTCCAGCGGACTGGAGGCCGCGCTGTCCATCGCGTTGAAGGGCAACTCCGCGCAGGCCCGGCAGGAGCTGGATGGGCTGCTGGCGCGCGGCCTGTTGATGTTGGAAGAAGCCGAGCGTCGGCTGGGTGCGCCTCCGGGCTCCACGTCGGTGGAGGCGGACGGGACGCGCACGCTGGCGTCGCTGCTGGAGCCGGCGCGGCGTGCGTTGGATGGCGCCAGCCTCGTGCGCGAGCGGCGGCCCGCGCTGGAGGACGTGGTGCGCGGCACCGGGGAGCGGCTGACGGCGGCGCTGCTGGCGCGGCTGTTGGGGGCTCGCGGCGTGCCGACGCTGGAGGTGGACGCGGCGGACTGGACGGTGACGGAGGGCGAGCCCGGACAGGCGCGCGTGAACCGCGAGCACACCCGCGACCGGGTGACGACGCTGCGGCCCACGTGGGAGGGGCGGCTCACGCTGCACGCGGGTGGACGGGGCGTGTCGCTCGACGGCCGTTCCACGACGCTGGGCCCGGATGGCGCGGACGAGACGGCGGCGGTGCTGTCGGTGCTGCTGGGCACGCCCTTGACGCTGTGGACGGACGTGCCCGGGGTGATGACGGCGGATCCGCTCCACGTCGCGGATGCGCGGCCGGTGCCGCACCTGAGCTACACGGAGGCGCTGGAGCTGGTGTACCTGGGCCTGCCCACGCTGCACCCTCGCGCGCTGTCCACGCTGCGCGACGCGGACATCCCGCTGCGCGTGCGCCATCTGCAACAGCCCGACGCGCCCGGCACCCTCATCGACGTGCGCGGCGCGGGCGACGGCAGCGTGCCCACGTGCGTGGTGTCGCTGGAGGACCTGGCGCTGCTGGGGCTGGAGGGCGGCGCGGAGGAGGCGACACGGCCGGTGGGGCCTCGTGCGTTGCAGGCGCTGGAGGCGGCGGGCATCGACGCGTGGATGGCGGCGCAGTCGTCGCCAGGACGCTCGGTGGCGGTGGTGCTGCGCCGCGCGCAGGCGGCCCGCGCGGAGGAGGTGCTGCGGCGTGAGCTGGCACCGGAGCTGGAGCGGGGCGCGTTGCAGCCGCCCCAATTGCGCGCGCCGGTGACGCAGGTGGCGCTGGTGGCCGAGGCGATGGGCCAGGGCGCCAACGTGGCAGGACGCCTGTTCCAGCCGCTGGGCGCGCTGGGCATCAACGTGCGCGCCATCGCGCAGACGGCCAGTGCTCGCTCCATCTCGTTCATCGTGGACGGGGCGGAGACGGCGCTCACGGTGCGCACGGTGCACGCGGCCTTCCACTTCGCCCACGAGGAGGTGAGCCTCCTGGTGCTGGGCCACGGCGTGGTGGGCAGCCAGTTGCTGGAACAGCTGCGCACGCTGCAGGAGACGCTGGAGCAGGAGCACGGCATCCAGCTCAATCTCGTGGGGCTCGCGGACAGCCGGCGGGTGCTCTTCTCGCCGGAGGGCATCCCGTTGAAGCAGTGGCGCGAGCGCATCGAAGCGGTGCCCGAGGGCACGTCACCGCCCGTGGTGCAGGCGCTGCTGGAGTCGCTGCGCCGGCTGCCGGTGCCGGTGCTGGTGGACTGCACCGCGGCCGACGGCATGGAGGCGCTGTACCTGGAGGCCTTCCGCCTGGGCATCCACGTGGTGGCGGCGAACAAGAAGCCGCTGACGCAGCCGCGCGAGGTGTGGGAGCGGCTGCGGAGCACCGCGCACCTGAACCACCGCGCGTACCACTACGAGACGACGGTGGGCGCGGGCCTGCCCGTCATCCAGACGCTGAAGGACCTGGTGCGCACGGGGGACCGGGTGCACGGGGTGGAGGGTTCGTTCTCCGGTACGCTCGGGTATCTGAGCCAGCAGTTGATGGACGGCGTGCCGCTGTCGCGCGCGGTGCGCACCGCGCGCGAGAAGGGCTTCACGGAGCCGCACCCGCGCGAGGACCTGGGCGGCACGGACGCGGCGCGCAAGGCGCTCATCCTCGCGCGGGAGCAGGGCCTGGACCTGTCGATGGAGGACGTGGAGGTGGAGCCCTTCGTGCCGCGCGAGTACCTGGAGGAAGAGGACGTGGAGCGCTTCCTCACCGGGCTGGAGAAGCTGGACAAGACATTCACCGCGCGCATCGAGGGCCTGCGCGCGGAGGGCAAGGTGCTGCGCTACCTGGCGCGCATCGACCCGGCGGCGAAGGACGGGCCGGTGCTGCGTGTCGGGCCGGTGGCCGTGACGAAGGACCACCCGGCGACGCGGCTGCGGGGTTCGGAGGCGTTCGTGGCCTTCTCCACGGAGCGCTACGCGGACTACCCGCTGCTGGTGCAGGGCGCGGGCGCGGGAGGCCCCGTCACGGCGGCTGGCGTGCTCGCGGACATCCTGAAGATCGCGCAGGGCCTGCGCGGACGGTGAGCGCGGGCGCGGCGGCGCGCTCCTGAAAGCCCTACTTCCGCAACCGTGGTGGGGCCTTCTTCGGGGACGAGGACTTCTTCGCCGCCGTCCTCGCACCGGACGCCGTCTTCTTCGCAGCGGGCCCCTTCTTCACCAGGGCCCGCTTCATGACGGTTCCCTTCTTCGCGGAAGCGGCCTTCTTCGCAGCGGACCCCTTCTTCGCGGCAGGCATGGCCTTCTTCGCGGGCGCGGCCTTCTTCGCAGGCATGGCCTTTTTCGCGGACGCGGCCTTCTTCGTGTCCGAGCGAACCTTCTGGGCGAGCCCTGGCTCCAGGTCAGGAGGCTCTGTCGCGGATGAGCCCTTCTGCTCGACAGAGGCCTCGCTCAAGGACTCCACCGGACTCACCGTCACCTCCCTCCCGGAGAACGCTTCCCAGCCCTCCAGGGCATGCGTCCACTGGGCGAGCACCTGGTCGCGATCCGCCTCATCTCGCAGCCCTTCAGCGTGCAGCGCCACGGTGACGCCATGCACCGATGGCAGCACGCGGAGTTGCACGGTGCGCGCACTCGGCCACTCGTCGCGCTCCAGGCGCAGGCGCAGCTGCCGGGGCGGGACACAGCGCACCACCGTGACGCGCGTCCCGTCCGGAAGCGCGGCCTGCTCGCCCTCGGCCAATGGCTGACGGTAGGCCCCCACCCAACGGGCCAGCCC
>NZ_RAWA01000134.1 GCF_003611675.1 Corallococcus sp. CA053C | reverse complement strand
TCCCCAGTCCGTGCCCGCCTCCCCCAACCTGTCCCGCCGACTCGCCAAGCTGACGTCCATCCTGGATGTCGCCAAGGCGATGAGCGCCGAGCGTGACCTCGACCTGCTCCTGCCCCTCATCCTCTACGAGGCCAGCAAGGTCGTGGAGTCGGATCGCTGCTCGCTCTTCATCCTCGACCGCGAGCGCGAGGAGCTGTGGAGCAAGGTCGCCCAGGGCTCCAAGAACGAAATCCGCCTCCCCATGGGCAGCGGCATCGCCGGCCAGGTCGCCCACACCGGCGCCGTCATCAACATCCCCGACGCCTACGCCGACCCGCGCTTCAACAGCACCTTCGACGTCTCCAGCGGCTACCGCACCCACACCATCCTCTGCGTCCCCATGCGCGACGCCAACGGGGACGTCACCGGCGTCATCCAGGCCCTCAACAAGCGCGGCGGGCTCGTGTTCGACGCCGAGGACGAGGAGCTGCTCCTCGCCCTGGGCGCCCAGGCCGCGGGCGCGATTGAAAACGCCCTCCTCCACGAGGAGATCAACCGCCTCTTCGAGGGCTTCGTCTCCGCGTCCGTCGTCGCCATCGAAGCGCGCGACCCGTCCACCGCGGGCCACTCCGGCCGCGTCGCCGACCTCACCGTGTCGCTCGCCCAGGCGCTGGAGCACCACACCTCCGGGCCCTATGCCCACGTGAGCTTCTCCGCCGTGGAGCTCCAGGAGCTGCGGTACGCGTCGCTCCTGCATGACTTCGGCAAGGTGGGCGTGCGCGAGAACGTGCTCGTCAAGGCGGAGAAGCTCTACCCGCATGAGCTGGACAACCTGCGCGCCCGCTTCCAGCTGGCTCGCAAGGACTTGCAGCTCCAGAGCTCCCGCCGCCGCCTCTCCGCCGTGGAGGTGCGCGGCCTTGCCGCCCTGCCCGCCATCCACCAGGAAGAGGACCTGCGGCTGGCCAACGAGCTGGCCCAGCTGGACGAGGTGATGGGCTTCCTGCTCACCTGCAACAAGCCCACGGTGCTCGCCCAGGGCAACTTCGAGCGGCTGCTGGAGTTGGGAAAGCTCTCGTACACCGACGCGCATGACCATGGACAACCGCTGCTCCTGCCCGCGGAAATCCAATCCCTCTCCATCACCCGCGGCACGCTCTCCCCCGAGGAGCGCCGCGAAATCGAGAGCCACGTCGACCACACGTACCGCTTCCTGTCGCAGATCCCCTGGACGCGCGCCCTGCGCCGCGTGCCTGAGATTGCCTACGCGCACCATGAGAAGCTGGACGGCACCGGCTACCCGCGCGCCATCCCGGACAACACCATCCCCGTGCAGTCCCGGATGATGTCCATCTGCGACATCTACGACGCGCTCACCGCGAGCGACCGGCCCTACAAGAAGGCCGTGCCGCACACGCTCGCGCTCGACATCCTCAAGAAGGAGGCGGGCTCCGGGCAGCTCGACCCGGGCCTCTTCGCCATCTTCGTCGAGGCGGAGATTCCGCGCCGGGCCCTCAAGAAGCAGAGCCCGGCGTAACAGCCTGAATCAGGCGCTGATGGTGTGCAGCCGGAGGCTGTTGATCTTCCCCGGCTGGCCCACCGGCGCTCCGAACACCACCACGATGCGGTCCCCACGGCGCGCGAGGCCTCGCGAGACGAGCTCCTCCTCCACCCGGCGGAGCATGGTCTCCGTCTCCTGGATGGGCTCCAGCACGCGCGGCACCACGCCCCAGAGCAGCGACAGGCGGCGGCGCACTTCCTGGTTGGGGCTGAACGCGACGATGGGCACCGTGGGCCGGTAGTGCGCCAGGAGCCGCGCCGTCACGCCCGACAGGGTGAAGGCCGCGATGAGCGTGGCGCCGCTCGCCTTCGCCGCCTCGCACGCCACGCGTGCGATGACGTCCGGGAAGTGCAGCGGCAGGCCCAGCGGGGCCTCAATCACACGCGGGAGGTACTGCGCGCGGGCGGAGGACTCGGCCGCCAGGATGATGCGCTCCATCATCTGCACGGAGTCGATGGGGAACTTGCCGCTCGCCGTCTCGCCCGACAGCATCAACGCGTCCGCGCCGTCATACACGGCGTTGGCCACGTCGCTGGCCTCCGCGCGGGTGGGGCGCGGGTTGTCGATCATCGAGTTGAGCATCTGCGTGGCCACGATGACGGGCAGGCCGCGCAGGTTGGAGCGCCGGATGATGTCCTTCTGGACAGCCGGGACTTCCTCCGGGGGAATCTCCACGCCCAGGTCGCCTCGGGCCACCATCACGCCGTCCGTCTTGTCGAGGATGGCGTCCAGGCGCGCGATGGCCTCCGGCTTCTCCAGCTTAGAGATGATGGGCACCGTGCGGCCCACCTCCGCCATCGCCTGCCGGGCCGCGTCCAGGTCCGACGGCTGGCGCACGAAGGACAGCGCGATGTAGTCCACGCCCGCCTTGAGGCCGAAGACGAGGTCCTCGCGGTCCTTGGGCGTCAGCGCGTCCGCGCGCACCGCCACGCCGGGCAGGTTGATGCCCTTGTTGTTCTTCAGCGTGCCGCCGTGGATGACCTCCGTCTTGATGAGCTGCTTCTTGTCCGTCTCCACGACGCGCAGCTCCAGGAGGCCGTCGTCCAGGAGGATGCGGTCGCCCGGGTTCACGTCCGCCGCCAGGTGCGGGTACGTGGTGGACACGATTTCATCCGTGCCCTTCACCGTTTCGTCGGTGGTGATGTGGAAGGTGGCGCCGTGCTTGAGCTCCGTGCTGCCCGTGACGAAGCGGCCGGTGCGGATCTTGGGGCCCTGCAGATCGCCCAGGATGCCGACGGCCTTGCGCACCTTCAGCGAGGCCGCGCGCAGCATGTCGATGTTCGCCTGGTGCTGCTCGTGGCTGCCGTGGGAGAAGTTGAGCCGGGCCACGTCCATGCCGGCCTCCAGCAGCGCTTCCAACATCTCCGGGGTCTGACTGGCGGGACCGAGGGTGCAGACAATCTTTGCTCGTCGCATAGGGGCGCGAACATCCGGCCTCCGCCGCACCTGGGTCAAGCACGCACACGACGCGCTCGGTCAGGTAAACCAGTAAATGTCCAGGCTGCTCGGCGTGCTCTCAGCCGCGCAGCAGCGTGCCCAGGTTCTCTCGCTCCCAACGCAGCGCGGCGCCGTAGTGCGGGTAGGTGCGCTCACGCTCGCGGAAGGCGCGCGGGTGGTGCACGCGCCGGCCGGTGCGGCCGCTGCTGGGGAAGAGCTGGTGGAGCATCTCGTGGAAGACGATGAACTCCACGAAGAAGGCAGGCACCTCCGGCTTGTCCAGCGCGGGGTGGATGCGGATCTCCCGCGTCTGGTGGTCGTAGACGCCCAGGCGGATGGACTTGCGGCGCCGGCGGGGGGGCATGCGGCCCCAGCCGATGCGCGCCTGGATGCCGTTCTGGAAGTAGGCCTCGTTGACGCCGTTGTAGAGCGCGCGCAGGTCGAAGCAGCGGCCCAGCGGGTTGAGCTCCGCGTCGGATTCCCGGCGCAGCTGGCGGATGAGCGGCTGCTGGCCCCGGATGTACTCGTCCAGGAGGTTGCCCGCGGCCCGGTGTCCCCGGCCCGCGTAGTCCGCCACCGCTCGCACCACCGACTCCGGCGCGTCCAGGAACATGTGGTGCAGCCGCAGCTGGAGCACCTGCGAGCCCCGGCGGAAGGACACCATGGTGGAGCGGTTGTCCGTCACCGCCAGGCGCACCGGCATGCCCAGGTTCGCGCTCAGGCGCCACGCGAGTGACTCCGCTCGCGTCCACAGCTCCTCGCGCGTCGAGGTGAGGACGCGCGGCGCCTCCTCCACGACGCGGTTGCGCGGCGGCAGCGGCGCGGGGCCTTCAGGGGTTCGCTGCGCGGGAACGACGGCGCGCTCCGCGGACGAGCCCCGCGGGAAGAGGGACATCTGGTGGAAGAACTCGGGCGTCACGCGGAGGGCATCGTACCCGCCACTTCCCCGGACTCAAGGGCAGGGGGGCACGCCCGTCTGCCCGTCGACCCCTCCCACACGCAGCGCGTGACGCCCCGGGTCTTTTCCGGCCCGGGCGTGTCGTCGAGCCCGCGCTCGCCTGCCCTTCAGGACGGAGCGGGCTCGCCGTGGCGCGACTTGAGCAGCCGCTCCAGCCGCTCAGGCTCCATGCGCACCACGAAGGTCTTCTCCCGCGCGTACGTCACCTGTCCGGGAGGCGCGCCCTTCAGCTTGCGCACGAACTTCACCGGCATGTAGCTCACCTCGCCGCGCGGCTCGCCCTTCGCCCCCGAGTGGTGCAGCGCCAGGTGCGCCGCGTCCAGCAGCACCTCCTGCGCCACCTCCCCGTTCTTCTCCAACGGCACCACCACGTGGCTGCCCGGCAGTCCGCGCGCGTGCAGCCAGATGTGCCAGGGCCGCGCCACCTTGAAGGTGAGCGCGTCGTTGTCCTCCGCGCCCCGCCCCACCCAGATGCGCGCGCCGCCGTGGCCCACGTACTCCTTGAAGGGGAGCCCCTCCTTCGGGCCCTCCTCCCCCGCGGACACCTGGAGGACCTCCACCTGCGCGAGCAGCGCGGCGCCGTCCATCGCTTCAATCTGCTGGAGCGCTACCTGCGCATGGGCCACTTCGCGCGCGAGCTCCGCCTCGCGGTGGCGGGCCGTCTCCACGCCGCGCAGCAGGCGCCGGTACTGGTGGAAGTGCCAGTCCGCCTCCTCCTTCGGGGTGCGCTTCGGGTCCAGCTTCACCGGGACCTCCTCCATGCCGGCCTCGGTGTACGCGGTGAGCGTCACCTGAGTGGTACCCCGCTTGATGCGGTGCAGGTTCTGCGCGAGCAGCTCGCCCACCTCGCGGTGCTTCTCCGCCTCCGGGCCTCGCGCGGCCTCCGCTCGCACCTTCTCCAGCGTCCGCGAGGAGCGCTTCAGCCGCGCCCGGTACGGCTGCGCGAGCCTGCGCCGGATGGTGTCCGCGCGGCTGGTGCGGTCCTTCTGCCCGAGCACCCGCTCCGCGGCCTGCAGCTTCGGCAGCGGGTCCGCCTCCTGGACCTCCAGGCGCGAGGGCTGCGCGCGCCCCTTCGCCAGCGCTTCTTCGGACACAGGCTCCGCCAGCGTCCACTGCGCTCCGGCGTAGAGGTTCCTCCGGGCGCCGAAGCCTTCTCCGGAGAGCATCAGCACCCGGTGGTTGTCGCTCAGGAGGAGCAGTCCACCCGGCGAACCCAGCTCCAGCACCAGCCGGCGGCGCACGGCTTCGCGATCAAACTCCAGCACCACCGTGCGGGACGGCTCCAGGTAGTGGGCGCCCTGGAGCTTGAAGCCGGTGAGCTCCTGGCGCAGCCAGCGCTGGAAGGGCGCGGGTTCGCCCGGCGTGGGGAAGCGGTCCTCGGCGACGGACAGGCGCGACAGCTCCCCTTCCGCGCACAGGCACAGCACCACCGACTTCCCGGGGACTCGCAGCTCCAGGTAGGCCAGGCGGGACAGCGGGCACCACGCCTTCTGGGCCACCGCGCCCACGAGCCGGGACGCCACCTCCGCCACCACCTCTTCGAACTCCACCGGACGCAGCGACATGGCGGCCCCTCCCGGACGGGTGGGAACGCGAAGTCCCAGCCCGCAAAAAGAAAAACGGCCCGGCGGGTTTCGCCGAGCCGTTCACTGGACGTCAACCGACGTCCGTCATGACGCCTTGCTTCAGGACTCCGGGGTCGCCGGGGCCGCAGCCGCCTTGCTGGCGCTCTTGCGGGTCGTCTTGCGAGCCGGGGCCTTGCGGGCCGCCTTCTTCGCGGGGGCCTTCTTGGCCGTACCGCGCTTCGCGGCAGGGGCCTTGCGGGCCGTCTTCTTCGTCGCGCTCTTCTTCGTCGCGGCCTTCTTCGCGGTCTTCTTCTTCGCGGCCATCGGAATCCTCCGTTCAGAGTTGAGGCCCGCGGTGACGCGAGCCCTGCACCCACCATGGATTGAACGTGAGTGCTTGAAATGAATGGTACGGGCGACATGCCAGTGTGTCAACGCATGGTGATGTATTGCAGTGCGCGGCGAGGCCGATTTCTAGGCGTTGGGCGCTTCCAACCGTTCGTGGCGGTCACTTGCGGGCCCGGAGCGCATCGCGTGCGGAGGCTAATTTCCGGCTCCGGAAGCGTTGTGGACGCCCGCGCTACAGGTCTGGATGTCCACTGCAGCGCATCCGCGCGCGCTCCTCGCGTCGCTTCCCGTCCCCGAAGCGTCGGCCTACGGTGCGCGCCCGCATGCGCACCGGCCCGCTCACCTTCCCCGCGTCCTTCACCTTCGGCGTCGCCACCTCCGCGTACCAGGTGGAGGGCGGCATCGAGAACGACTGGGCCCAGTGGGAGCGACAGGGGAAGTTGAAGGAGCCCCACGTCCGCTGCGGCCGCGCGGTGGACCACTGGCACCGCTACGAGGAGGACTACGCCCTGGCCAAGGCCGTGGGGGCCACCGCGTTCCGCCTGTCGCTGGAGTGGGCGCGCATCGAGCCCGAGCGCGGCCAGTTCGACGCGAAGGCGCTGGAGGCGTACCGCGAGCGGCTCTTGAAGCTGCGCTCGTACGGGTTGCGGCCGGTGGTGACGCTCCATCACTTCACCCACCCCACGTGGTTCCACGCGTCCACGCCCTGGCACCTCCCGGAGAGCCTGGAGGCCTTCCGCCAGTACGTCCGGCGATGCGCGCCCCTGTTGGAGGGGCTGGACGCGCTCGTCATCTCCTTCAACGAACCGATGGTCCTCTTGTTGGGTGGCTACCTCCAGGGCCTGATGCCGCCGGGCCTCACGGATGGGGCGAAGACGATGGCGGCGCTCGGGAACCTGGTGCGCGCGCACGCCATCGCGCGCGAGGAGCTGGGTCAGCGCCTGGGCCGCGTGGAGCTGGGCATCTCCCAGAACATGCTGTCGTTCGCGCCGGACCGCTGGTGGCATCCGCTGGACCGCTCGCTGGTGAGGCTGGCGGCCCCGGCCTACAACCACGCGTTCCACGAGGCGCTGTCGTCCGGCCACCTGCGCGTCTTCATGCCGGGCGTGGCGTCCACCGACGTGCGCATCCCGGAGGCGCGCGACTCCGTGGAGTTCGTGGGGGTCAACTACTACACGCGCGCGCACCTGCGCTTCATGCCGCGCCCGCCCTTCATCGACTTCAAGTACCGGGACCCGGACGCGCGCGGCCTCACCGACATCGGCTGGGAGCAGCGCCCCGAGGGCTTCCTCCAGTTGCTCCAGGAGGTGAAGCGCTACGGCAAGCCCGTGTGGGTGACGGAGAACGGCATCGACGACCGCAAGGGGACGGTGCGGCCGGAGTACCTCCACGCGCACCTGGGCCAGGTGCTGGCCGCGCGCGAGCAGGGCGTGGACGTCCAGGGCTACCTCTACTGGAGCCTGCTCGACAACTTCGAGTGGCTGGAGGGCTGGGGCCCGCGCTTCGGCCTCTATCGCGTGGACTTCGACACGCTGGAGCGCCACCCCACCCCGGCCTGCGACTACTTCCGCACCGTGGCCACCGGGCGCGTGCTGGTGCCGCCTTCCTCCAGCACCGGCGCTCAGCCCAGCGCGGCCCGGTAGTCCACCTCTGGCTCCTCCAGGGGAGCGGTGGGGTCGGTGTCCGCGCCCGCGAAGAAGCGGCGCACGCTGTCCTCCACCGCCTGGGGCGAGTCGAGCTGGTTCACCTCCGAGCGGAAGTGAGCCGCGCCCTTGAGGCCGTGGGCGTACCAGGCCAGGTGCCGGCGGAAGGAGCGCACCGCGGCCAGGGGGTCTCCGACGAACTCCGCGTGGGCGCGCGCGTGCTCCAGCACCAGCTCACAGCGCTCCTCGGGCGTCGCTGGCGGCCCTCCGGTCAGCTCGCGGAAGAGCCACGGGTTGCCCAGGGCTCCCCGGCCAATCATCACGAAGTCGCAGCCGGTGGCGTCCAGCATGCGGTGGGCGTCCTCCACCGTCTTCACGTCGCCGTTGCCCATGATGGGCAGCTCCGGGAAGTGGCGCTTCAGGTCCGCGATGAGGGACCAGTCCGCGCGGCCCGAGTAGCCCTGGGCGCGCGTGCGGGCGTGCATGGCGAGCCCCGCGCAGCCGGCCTCCTGCAGCGCCTCCGCCACCTGGAGGTAGTTGAGCGTCTTGTCGTCCCACCCCGAGCGGATTTTACAGGTGACGGGCAGGCCGGTGGCGTCGCGGATGGCCCGGACGATGGCCGCCGCGCGGGGCACGTCGCACAAGAGGCCGCTGCCGGCGCCGTTGCGCACCACCTTCTTCACCGGGCAGCCCATGTTGATGTCGATGAGCTGCGCGCCCGCGGCCTTGCCCACCTGGGCCGCCACCGCCATGGCCTCCGGTTCGCCGCCGAAGATTTGCAGCGAGTAGGGCTGCTCCACCTGGGCGTCGTAGCGCAGGTACTTGAGCGTGCGCTGGTTCTGGCGCATCAGGCCCTGGGCACTCACGAGCTCCGTGGGGCAGAGGGCGGCGCCCAGCCGGAAGGCGATGACGCGGAAGGGGCGCTCGCTCACGCCGGCCATGGGCGCGAGGATGTAGGGGTTCGGGAGCGTGTAGGGACCCAGCTTCAACATGGCGGCGACACCCTAACCCGGCGAGCGGGAACAGAAGAGCGCGAGGGCCACGAACGACCCTGCGCGGGTGGGGTCCAACGATTAAGGTCCCTCCCCATGTTCCGTTTCCGGCTCGGGAGCGTCCCCGTCCACGTCCACACGAGTCACCTGCTGTTCTCCGCGGTGCTCGCCTACCAGTCCCTGCCGCAGCCGGGCCGGGGCTCGAGCGCCGGGTGGCTGGGGGACCGGCTGACCGACCCCAGCAGCCCGGGCCACCTGGGCGCGGTGGCCACCTACGTGCTGGCGTGGATGTTCATCGTCTTCGTCTCCGTGCTCATCCACGAGCTGGGGCACGCGGTGGCCTTCCGCGTCTTCGGCTACCGGCCCAGTGTGGAGCTGGTGTTCCTGGGCGGCGTCACCCGGCCCAACACGGATGCGCCCCTGCCCTGGCACAAGGACGTGGTCAGCAGCTTCGCGGGCCCGCTGGCGGGGCTGGCGCTGGGCGTCCTCTCCTGGGCGGTGCTGATGCTGGTGCGCGGCCAGTCGGAGGTGGCGGACTTCTTCCTGAGCCGGTTCTTCTTCGCCAACATGCTGTGGACGGTGTTCAACCTGCTGCCCGTGCCCCCTCTGGACGGCGGCCACATCAGCACGGCGCTCGCCACGCGGATGTTCGGGCGCCGGGGCTTCATCGTGTCCCACGTGCTGGCCCTGGGCCTGTGCGTGGGGCTGGTCCTGCTGGGCATCCGAAGTGGAGAGCTGTTCGTCTCCCTCCTCTTCGCCATGTTCGGCTTCCAGGCGTTCCGCGTGCTGGCGGACGTGCTGCGCGCGCGCAACGAGGACAAGGAGGCCGAAGGTCCCCGGGCCCAGGGGCTGCGCGAGGCCCAGCAGGCGCTGCGCGAGGACCGGCTGGACGACGCGTGGCGGCTGGGCCAGCTGCTGCTGGAAGGCGAGGGGCTGTCGGCGAGCCTCACCAGCCGGACGCACTATCTGCTGGGCTGGGTGGCGCTGAAGCAGGGCCATGGGCGGCCCGCGCTGGACCACTTCTCCCAGGTGCAGGGCCAGCCGGTGGAGATGCACGCGGTGGCGGCGGCCTTCTCGCTGGTGGGCGACGACGCCCGGGCGGTGGGCTACTGGAAGCAGGCGTGGGGTGAGTCGCAGGACCGCACCGTGATGCACGAGTACGCGGGCGCGCTCATCCGCCTGGGCCAGGTGTCGGAGGCGCTGCGGCTGCCCGGCGTGGACCCGGCGGCCGCGTTCCGGTGCGCGGAGCGGGCGCTGTTCATCCGGGGCGCCTATTCGGAGGCGGCGGCGGTGGGTGAGGCGGCGCTGCGGCACGCGCCGGAGCCGGGCATCGCCTATGACGCGGCGTGCGCCTTCGCCCGCGCGGGCAACGTGCCGGACGCGGTGCGCCTGCTCCAGCGCGCGCAGGCCCTGGGCTTCCAGGACGCCAGCTATGCCGCGTCCGACGAGGACCTGGCGCCCCTGCACGGCCACCCCGCGTTCGAGGAGTGGCTCACCCTCCTGCGGCCCTCCGCCGCGTCCTGAGCGCGGCTCGGGAGTAGAGTCCGCCCCCGTCCGTGAGCCCTCCCGTCCCTTCCGTGAAACCTCCCGCCGCGCCCGTGCGTACCGGTGACATGCCGGCACTGTCGGGGAGCGCCGGGGACTCGGACGAGGTGTTGATGGAGCGGTTCTGCCAGGGGGATGCGCCCGCGTTCGACGCGCTCTTCCAGCGCTACGCGCGCCCCATCCAGGGCTACCTGTCGCGCCTGACGGGCAGCCCCGCCACCGCCGAGGACCTGGCCCAGTTGACGTTCCTCTCCCTGGTGCGCGCCCGCGGCCGCTACCAGGAGGGCGCCCGGGTCCGCCCGTGGCTGTACGCCATCGCCACCAATGCGGCGCGGGACCATGCGCGCCGCCACCGCCGGCCGGAGGACCTGACGCCGGAGGGGGAGCTGCCCCTCACCGCCGTGGCCGACACGCCGGAGCCCCGCGACGCGGGCCTGGAGCGCGCGGTGCAGCGCGCCCTGGAGCAGCTTCCGGAGGGCCAGCGCCTGCCCATCCTGATGCACCGCTTCGAAGGCATGGGCTTCGCGGAGATCGCCGAGACCCTGGGCCTCACCGAGAGCGCGGTGAAGGTCCGCGCCCACCGCGGCTATGCGCGCCTGCGCGAGCTGCTCGCCCCGCTTCATCAGGAGACCGCGGAATGACGCCCGAGTGCGAACGCGTCCTGGATTTTCTGGACGGTCCGTTGCCCCCGGAGCTGGCGGCGCACGCGGCCGGGTGCGCGGACTGCCGTGCCCTGCTGGACGGCTTCCACGTCCTCGCGCCTCCCAGGAGCGCTCCGGCCCCCGCGCCCCTTCCCTTCAATGAAGCGAAGTACGAGGAGACGCGGCGCAAGTCGCTGACGGAGCTGGCCGCGACGCCCCTGCCCACGCCGTGGTGGAGGGACGTGCTGGTGCTGCTCGGCACCTACCTGGGCGTGACCGCCGTGGGCCTGGGGGTGGTGGGCCGCCACGGGCTGATGCTCAACGCCGCGCCCTCCTACTGGGTGGCGGGCGTGGCGCTGCTCATCGTCGCAGGCGTCGGGGGCGGGGCGCTCCTCGGGCTCGCGCCGAGCCGGCGGACCTGGCCGCTGGGGCTGGTGGCGGCGGGCGCGGGCGCCGTGGTGGTGGCGCAGCTGCTGGGTCGCTCCGGGCTCCAGGTGAGGCCGTTCCTCACGGGCACGCTGGGGTGCATGGGCACGGAGGTGGCGCTGTCGGTGGTGCCGCTGGCCGTGGCGATGGTGCTGCTGTGCCGCTCCGCCTACCAGCCCGTGCGGGCGCTGGCGGCGGGCTTGTCCGCGGCGGGCGTGAGCATGCTGGTGCTGCACGTGCACTGCCCCGACGGCACCGCGGACCACCTGATGCTGGGGCACCTGCTGCCGTGGGTGGTGCTGGCCGGCGTGGCGGTGTTCATCCGCTCACGCCTGCCGTCCCGCACCTTCGCACCCTGAAGCTCGGGCGAAGCGCGTGAAGGTGCGGCGCCCTGCTACTGGAGCCGCGACAGCGCTTCCTGGGGGAAGGCGCGCGCGTCCACCTTGGCGTGCCACTCCTTCACCTTGCCGTCCGGCCCGATGACGACGCCCACCCGGCGCGCGTTGGCGGCCTTGGCGTCGTCCGCGGCCCCGTAGGCCAGGCCCACCGTCCGGTCCACGTCGCACAGCAGGGGGAAGTTGAAGTCGAACTTCTTCGCGAAGGCCTGGTTCTCCTCCGGCGTGTCGAAGCTGATGCCCAGGATGACCGTGCCCTTCTGCTCGTACTGGGCCTTGTGGTCGCGGAAGGCGCAGCCCTCGGCGGTGCAGCCCGGGGTGTCCGCCTTCGGGTAGAACCAGAGCACCACGTTCTTGCCCCGGTAGTCCGACAGCCGGTGCGTCTTCCCCGTGTGATCCTTCACGGCGAACTCCGGCGCCACGTCTCCCTGCTTGAGCATGTGCGATGCCTCCTTCGAGGTGGGAACGGCGCCGTCGTAGCACGCCCCCAGGGCAGGCCGCCGGGCACCGCTCGGACGATGTGTGGAGTGGAGTGCAGGCGGACAGTCCCGGCGTGACATCCCCGTCAAGACGCTTGAAACCCACCCCCCTCGTCCGTTTAGTAGGGGCTCCAAATGAACGACAGTGACGAACCTCCGCCTGCCTATTCAGGGCAGCGCGTGGCCACGCTTCGCGCGTGGGCACGGCTCAACCTCTCCAGGCTCATCTACTTCCTGCTGGGTGCGTCGAACCGCATCCGCCTCCCCACGCCGTCGGTGCTCCCCATCGCGGGCGCGGTGGTGGGGCTCTACAGCGGCCTCGCGGCCGGCATCTTCTCCAACCTCATCGGCGTGATGAGCGGCATCACGTTCAGCGCCGCGGAGCTGGCGGCGACACTCAAGCCGCAGCGGCTGCGCACGTTGATGGAGTCGCTCTCCTCCGCACGCTGGCACCTGGAGTACGCGCTGGTGGGCGTGCCGCTGGCCATGGGGGCGCTCCTGCTCGCGCGCATCATCGAGCCGGGTGGGCCGCGCGACGAGGTGAAGCGCCGGCTGCGGCTGCTGGCGCTGCTGACGCTGGGCGGGCTGTCGCTCTACTACCCGCTGGTGGGGCTGGCGGCCGTCAATGCCGTCTTCGGCCACGCGCACAACCTGCCTGCCGCGCTGCCGCACCTGCCCTGGTGGCTCGTCCTGCTGGCGCCCACGCTGGGTGGGCTCGCGGTGGGCCGCCTGCTGCGCGACCGGCCGGAGACGCATGGCCACGGCCTTCCGGAGGTGGTGCGCGCGGTGAAGAGCGGCGCCAACGTGGTGCCGGCGGACCGGGGGCTGCTCAAGCTCATCGCTTCCGCCATCACCATTGGCAGCGGCGGCTCCGCGGGGCGCGAGGGCCCCATCGTCTATGGCGGCGCGGCGTTCGCCTCCAGCGTGGGGCGCGTGCTGGGCTTCAGCCGCAGGGAGCTGTCCATCCTGCTGGCGTGCGGCGCGGGGGCGGGCATCTCCGCGTCCTTCAACGCCCCCATCGCGGGCGCGGTGTTCGCGATGGAGATCATCCTGCGCGAGTTCGAGCTGCGCGTATTCTCCCCCATCATCCTCGCGAGCGTGGCGGGGACGCTGGTGAGCCGGGGCGTGCTGGACGAAGCGCCCATGCTCAACCGGGTCAACTACGAGCTGGTCAGCGGCGCGGAGGTGTTCGCCTACGCGGCGCTGGGCATCGGGTGCGGCCTGCTGGCGTTCGCGTTCGTGAAGCTGCTGCACGGGGTGGAGCACTTCTTCCACGGGGGGTCGAAGGGACGGCTCTCGCCGTGGCTGGGGAGGAAGCCGCTGCCGGTGCGCGCCGCGCTGGGCGGCCTGTGCACGGGCGTGCTCGTGTTCCTCAGCCCCACGGTGTGGGGCAGCGGGCACGACTTCATCAACCTGGCGGCGGCGGGCCAATTGCCCTTCATCTTCCTGGTGACGGCGTGCGTGCTGAAGCTCGTGGCCACGTCCATCACCATCGGCTCGGGCGGGTCCGGCGGCACGTTCTTCCCGGCGGCGGTGATTGGCGCGATGGCGGGCGGCGCGTTCGGCACGCTGGTGCACTACTTCTTCCCGCTGGCCACCGGGCCCAGCGGCGCCTACGCCATCGTGGGCATGGGCGGCGCGGTGGCGGCCCTCACGCGCGGCCCGCTCACTGGCATGATGATGCTGTACGAGCTGAGCGGCAGCCACGAGATCATCCTGCCGCTGATGGTGACGTGCACCATCGCGTCCGCGCTGTGCCACTACCTCATCGAGCGCACCTCCGCGAAGGTGCAGAGCGACGAAGATCTCCTGACGGGCACCCACGTGCGCGCCCTGATGACGGAGGTGCCGGCGGTGCCCGCGGGCACGCCGCTGCGCGCGCTCACGGACCAGCTGCTCACGTCCGAGGCGGGCACGCTGCCGGTGCTGGACTCGCTGGGCAACCTCTACGGCACCGTGCAGGTGGAGCAGCTGCGCGAGGTGTGGCGTGACGAGTCCATGTACTCGCTGCTCGTCGCCAGCGACCTGGCGCGCAAGCTGCCCGCGCTGGCGCCGGACTCGGACCTGGCGCACGCCCTCCAGGTGATGGACCAGGAGGACGTGGACGCGCTGCCGGTGTCGCCCGTGCTGGGCCTGGCCCCGTGCGGACTCATCACCCGCGCCGCGGTGCGACGCTTCCTCTTCGCGCAGCACTCCCGCGAGCACGCGAAAGGCGACTACCCCATCACTCCGTCGGAAGCCGCGCACTGAGCCAGCGGGGCTGCGTGCCCCACAATGGCAGACAGCCACGGTGGCCCTGTCAGGAAACCAGGGGAGAGGGCATCCTTGGGCGCCATGTCCGACTCCCGCCTCTCCGCCCTGCGCTCCGAGCTGTCGTCCACGTTCCATGATGCCCGGGTGCGTCAAATGGTCGCCCTGGGAAGGCGGGCCCGCACGGACCCGGAAGCGCAGGGGCTGTTGGACGCGCTGGCCCGGGGGGATGCCTCCGAACGACGGCTGGCATTGGCGGCCCAGTTCACCCGGCGCGACGGTGGGGCGGTGCTGCGGGCCCTGTCGGACGAGTCGTTCCGGGTGCGGACGCTGGCGTTCGAGCTGGTGTCGCTCGCCTGTGATGATGTCCAGGCCCTGGAAGCCCTGCGCATGGCGCACGGCATGCGCCGTGAGCAGTCATTGCTGCGCGAGCTGGTGAAGCGTCGGCGGCACGCCGTCATCGACGCGTACCTGGACGGGCTCGCGGAGCATGGGGACGCCGCCACGTTCGCGGACGCGGTGCCCCTGGCCTCGGCGGAAGGACTGCGCCGGCACCTGGCGCGCGCGCTGGAGCGCCCCAGCCACCGGTTCTGGGAGCGGCTCGCGCGGTACGCCCCGGCGGTGCTGGGCGAGGTGCTCATCGAACAGGTGCGCGCGGTGACGGGTGAGGCGGACCGGGTGACGCGCTACCTCGTGGACCGGCACCTGGCGCGCCTGGCGGAGCAGGTGCCCGACACGGCGGAGACGCTGCTGGCGTTGATGCTCGCGCGCGGCATTCCCGCGGACGTGGGCGCCCTGCGGTGGCTGGTGCGGGTCCGCCCCGCGCGCACGGTCGCCCTCCTGCGCCAGCACCCCGGCGTCGCCCTTCCCCACCTGCTGTTCGAGAAGGCCGTGGGCCTGTTGGACGCCGAGGCGCTCACGTGGGTCATCCAGCGCGACCCGACGGTGCTGGGCAGCGCGAAGGACGTGCTGGAGCAGGTGACGGAGCCCCTGCGGCGGACCCTCACGGAGGCCTGGAGCGCGGCCGTGGACGCCTCGCCCGGCTGGGGCACGGAGTTGATTGCGCAGCTCCAAGATCCCGCCGTGCGCGAGCACGTCTTCCAGCGCTGGAGCGCGGCGGTGCGCAACCGCGACGGCGTCATCTCGCTTTCGCACCTGGAGCGGCTGCCCGTGGACCTGCGCGAGCGCGAGGCGCGGCGGCACCTGCACGAGGTGGTGGCGCTGGGCACCCGGGCCGAAGCGCGCTTCGTGTACGCGCGGCTGCTGCCCTGGGAGGAAGCCCTGGGCGAGCTGCGGGGCGCGCTGGGACATCCGGATGCGGGCATGCGCGGCGTGGCGCTGGGCTCGCTGCTGGCCCTGCCCGGCCTGCGTCCGGAAGAGACCGCGTGGGTGGCGCCCGCGCTGGCGCTGGTGCTGGCCCGGAAGAACGAACAGGACCCGGTGCGCGGGACGATGCTGCAGGCGCTCGCGGAGTGGCCCCGGCGGATGTGGCGCGCGGAGCACACCGAGTCACTGGGCCGCATCCTGCGCGACGCGCTGGACGCCGCGGACCTGTCGCAGATGACGGCCCAGGCGGCGGAGCGGCTGCTCGTGCGGGCCTTCGGCGTGGATCCGACGTGGGGCGCGGCGTGGCTGGGCACGCTCCTCAAGGAGCGGGGCAGCCTGCAGGACGCGAGGCTGGGCCTGCGGCTGAACGACGAGGAGGTGCGCCGGGCCGCACCCCAGCTGCTGTCCCTGGCGAAGGTCTGGGCGGAGCGGGAGCGCGGCTGGAACCTGCTCCAGCTCGCGCAGAGCCTGGGCACGCGCGCGGCCCTGGTGCCCGGGCTGTCGGAGTGGCTGGTCTCCGTGCGGGACCTGACGCCGAACCCGTGGCTGACGGTGGAGCTGAGCCACTGGCTGTCGAAGGAGGACCGGCCCCGCTTCGAGGCGACGCTCGCGGGCGCGCTGCGGCGCTGGAGGGACCGGGGTTGGGACGATGAGGTGGTGGCGCTGGCCCAGCGGGAGCCTCGCGACGTGCCCCTGCACCGGGAGCTGGTGGCGGAGCTGGAGCGGGTGGCGCTGCGGCTGGGCAAGCCCTCCGCGAACGCGCTGTGGCTCCTGCGCTCCCGCGCGTGCGCGGACTTCGACCGGATGCTGCCCACGCTGCTCAAGCGGGACGAGAGCGCCATCGCCATCCCCGTGGTGCGCGACTACCTGCACCGGCGGCGGCAGGACCTGCTGGGGCCGTTCCTGGCCGCGCCCGTCATCACCGGGCAGTTCGCCACGGGGGCGACGCATTGGATCCTCCCGTTCGACTCGGGCTTCTTCCGGTGGACGGCGGAGCAGAACCGGATGTACTCGCGCGCGCTGTCGAAGCTGTGCGAGGACCCGGAGCGGGACACGCCCACGCTGCTGCTCGCGGTGACGCGACTGGCGGCGCTGGACTGGGCGCCCATGGACGCGCTCCAGGCGATGGCGGACGACAAGCGGCCCGCGGTGCAGGAGCGAGCCCTGCGCGTGCTGGCGCGGTGTGACCAGGGCCAGGGCGTGCCCACGCTGCTCAAGTGCCTGGAGGACGGTCGCGCGCGCATCGCCATCTACGGCCTGCGCCGCGCGTTCAACGGCATGCCGCCCGCGCGGGTGCTGGCGCTGCTCGCGGACGTGCCGCTCTCCAAGGTGACGGTCGCCAAGGAGGTGGTGCGGCTGGTGGGGGAGCTGCGTTCGGAGGCGGCCTACGCGCGGCTGCTGGAGTTGGACGCGCTGCCCCTGCACCGCGACGTGCGCATCGCGCTCTTGCGCGCGCTGTGGGACCACCTGGACCGCGAGCCCACCTGGGCCGTGTTCGAGCATGCCGTCACCGGCGAGGACGCCATCATGGCCTCGCGCGTGGGAGACATCCCGGCGGACCGGCTCACGGAAGCGCTGGACGCGCGGCTGTGCGCGCTGCTCGCGAAGGTACTGGCGCGGCCGGAGCCCGACGCGCGCATCACCCTGCTCCAGCGCGCGGCGTGGTTGCAGGTGAAGGACCGGGAGCGGGTCTTCCTCTCCGCGTGCGGTGCGCGGCTGGTGTCGCCCTTCAACGACGAGGTGCGCGCGGCGATGGAGGCGCTGGTCTACCGGTCCGACGAGCACGACCTGCCGTTGATGGCGCGGATGCTGGAGGCGGTGGTGGAGGACCGGCGGGCGTTGACCGTGGCGCTGGAGTCGCTGCTCCAGCCCCGGGAGCGGCTGCGCCCCGTGCCCCTGAGCATGGTGCGCCTGCTGGCCGAAGAGGTGCTGACGAAGGACCCGCGACTGGCCACGCTGCGCGTGCGGTGCGCGGTCAGCGCGCTGGAGCCGGGGGAGTTCGCGAGCCACCTCAATGCCATGGGGCAGGCGGGATGGCTTCACGCGGACGCGCTGATGGCGGCCCAGGTGGCGGTGGCCCAGCTGCCCCTGGAGTCGCTGCGTGCCGTGGGCGCGCGGCTGCGGACGAGCTCCATTCCGGAGGTGCGGCGCGTGGCCGTCCAGTGCCTGGTGCTGGATGCGCGGGAGGGGCGCGGCTGGACGCCGGAGCGGCTGGAGACGCTCGCCGCGCTCCAGCGGGATGAGTCACCGCTCGTGTCGGGCGCGGCGCAGTTCGTGTTCCCGCCGCGCGAGCTGGTGAAGACGCCGCGCGGCGTCTAGCCGTTGACCGCCCGGGCCCCTCAGCTCGGCAAGCGCTCCAGCGCATCGGGCACCCGGGTGGGCACTCCCGAGGACCCGCCCCGCACGGCCTCATAGGCGTACTGCTCCAGCGCCAGGGCACGGTGGGCCACGGTGTGCTCGGCGAGCACGCGGGCCCGGGCGCGCTGGCCCAGTTGGAGCCGCTCCGCTTCGGGCATCTCGCGCAGGTACCGCAGTACGTCCTTCGCCGTGCGCGCCGGGACGACCTCCTCGCCCAGCGAGAAGAGGTCCTCCAATCCCTCCCAGGGATCGCAGATCAGCGGCGCACCGCATGCGGCGGCTTCAAACAGGTTCCTGCCCGGCGTGTGCTCCGCTCGCGAGACGGCCAGCGTGAAGCGCTGCTCGCCGTAGAAGGCCGGGTGCTCGCGGGACGGGGTGGCCGCGTGCCGCTTCACGTTTCCGGGCCACGCCGCATCCGCATCCACCACGGACATCGTCCCTGCGAGAAGGAAGCGCCCTTCGGGCCAGTCAAACGCGGCCTCCAACAACAACGGCTGCAACAGCGACCGGCGCTCCGCCGACAGCAGCCCCAGGTGCCCCAGGTCCCAGTGCACGCTGTGCGCCCTCGGGGCGAAGTGCTCCGCCTGCACGCCGGGCAGCAACACGCGTGCCCGGGACACACCCCACTCGCGCTCCAACCTCCGGGGCACCGGCCCACCGCTGGAGCACAGGTGGATCCGGTAGCCCGCCAGATGCTCCAGCGTCAGCCGCGCCGCATCCCCGCGGTGGGCCTGCCGCTGCCACGTCCGGGGCGTGTCGTGGTCCCAGAAGGCGGTGAGGCCGCGCGCGGTCTCCGTCGCCCAGCGCCCCACCTCCGCGACCCCGGGCACGTCCGAATCCACCAGCACCAGGTCCGCACGCCGCACGTGGGAACGGAAGCGCGCCTCGAGGTCCGCCACGCCCAGGTATGGCGTGCAAGGCGTCTCCACCTCCAGCCGCCGCGTGTGGAGCCCCATTTGCTCCAGGAGCAGCAGCATGTGCCCCCGCTGTCGCAACGCATGCGCGAGCTGCCTTGATGCCGAGCCGACCTTCACGTCAGCGACTGCCCCGCCCGGAGGCCCCAGGAATACGATGTCCATCCATGTGGGCCTCCTTCACGCCCCGCGCGCGGCACCTCCAGGGCTACCGCTTCCTCCCGCCGACGAACAAGGCGCCAGCCCCGGGGTCGCGTGAACTCCTCAACGGCGCGACGCCCTCGCTGACCGCCCGTGCGGAGCGGCGTCCAGCAATGGACCGTGGCCCCTCCCTCCAAGGCGAGGGGCCGCGTGTCACGAAACCGTGACGGCTACTTCGTGGGCGCGGGGGCCTTGATGGGAGGCGTGTTCCCAGCCGGCGCCGCGGCGGGCTTCGCGGCGGCGCCCTTGCGCAGCGGACACGCGACGATGGCGCCCGTGGGGTCGATGGCGTCCTTGCCCTCGTCCACCTTGAGCACCTTGCGGTCCTCGCCCACGACGAACGTGTAGCGCTTGGACACCGTCACCACCGGCATCTTCACGTCGTACGCGGCCACGACCTTGCCGTCCGGATCCGGGATGAACGCGAAGGGCGCCTTCAGCTCGGTCTTGAAGCGCGTCAGCGTCTCCGCGTCGTCGGTGGAGAAGGCCAGCACCTGTCCCTGCACCTGCTCGATGTCCTTGTAGCGGTTGGTGTACGCGGTCAGCTCGCGCGTGCACCCGCCGGTGAACGCCTTGGGGAAGAAGGCCACGATGACGGGCCCCTTCTTCACCATCTCCGACAGCGTGTAGGTCGTCCCCGCGGTGTCCTTCACCGTGAAGTCCGGGGCGGTTTCGCCCACCTGGGGAATCGCTGCGCTGACCAATCCGACGACGAGCAGGGGAATGAGCATGGCCGGGACTTAACGGTCCCCGGGCATCGGGACAAGCCGCCCAGTGCCCTAACCCTGGTTCAGCCGCTCCCAGACGGCCGTGGCCGCCTCGCGCGCCTGGTCCGCCACCACGGTGGGGTTCACCGACAGGGGCCTGCGCGCCCAGACGCGCCACACGCCGTCCACCATCACCGCCTCCACGTGCCGGCTGCCCAGCCCGTGGATGACGTGCCACGCCAGCGTCTCCGCCGTCAGCGGCGTGGGCGACAGGTAGTCCAGCACCAGCAGGTCCGCGACCGAGCCCTCGCGCATGGGACCGATGGCCGCCTCGAACACCTGCGACGCCAGCCGGTGGCCATTGGCCAGGTAGCGCAGCACATCAATGGGCTGCCCCGCCTCGCGCGAGCGCAGGTACGCCGCCTGCGCCTCCGCGAAGAGGTCCGCCGACGTGCCGTCGGTGCCCAGCGACGCCCGGGCCCCGAACTTCAGCGCCGGCGCGTAGCCCACCTCCTGCCCCTGGTTGGAGCGCGGCGTGTGCACGAGCCACGTCCCCGTGGCCAGCACCTGCGCCAGGTCCGCCCACTCCAGGTGGCCCGCGTGCGCCGCCATCGCGCGCGGCGACAGGAGGTTGCCGTTGAGCAGCCGGGTCACCGGAGGGTTGCCGTGACGCTCGTTGGACAGCCGCTCGTCCAGCGGGTCCTCGGCGAGCGGGAAGTGCAGGCCGGTGTTCGTGGTGTTGAGCGCTTCTCCCAGCCCCTGGAGGGCGTCATCGCCCAGCGTGAAGATGGGGCCCGCGCCCACCTGTCCGCGGAAGCGGCCCCGAGCCTTGCGCGCGAAGCTGACCGTCTCCTCCAGCCCCTCCTCGCGGCCCACCGCGCCCATGCGATCCGTCACCGCGTAGGCCAGCACGCCGCGCACGCCCACTTCGTGGAGGCCTCGCGCCAGGCGCAGCAGCGAGCCCGTCACCGCGCGCGGCGAGGCGTGCAGGTCGAACAGGGTGGTGGTGCCGCACTGGATGGACTCCAGGCCCGCCGCCGTGGCGGACACCTGCACCGCGTCCAGGTCCAGGGCGTTCTCGAAGGGCCAGCGCACCTGCTCCAGCAGCGCCTGGTACGACGCGGGCGTCGGCCGGACCCAGCCGCGCGCGAGCACGTACGCGAGCCGGTGGTGCGCGTTGACGAGCCCCGGGAAGACGAGCTTGCCGGACAGCGCCACCACCTCGTCATCAGGACCGGGCGTGAGGTCCTCGCCCCGCGCCACGATGCGCTCACCTTCGATGCGCAGGTCCACCCGCTCCACGGACGCGGGCTCCAGCTCGACGACGTAACCACCCTTGAGGACGGTGCCCAACATCCCTCCCTGCATGCGCGACGGTGCGCGAGGTTCCCGACCCGTGGCCCCCTCCCCTTAGGGGTCCCGTTCCGAGCGCGGCAGGTTAGCAC
>NZ_RAWA01000133.1 GCF_003611675.1 Corallococcus sp. CA053C | reverse complement strand
GCCCCCCACCCTTCAGCGCCGCACTCGGCCGCGCCGCGCTCGGCAGCGGTGTGTCGCAGCAGCCGCAGGGGCCCCGCCCCCTCTGGACGCACCTCTCGAAGGGGCTCTCTTGTCCGTCCGCTCACGAGCGGGACTGCACAAAGGGCGTCTATCGGTCCTATGCTCACGACGCGCCAGCTGAGCCTCACCGACGACGGCCGTGTCTTCCATGAGCACTGCCTGCAAGTCCTGGCGGCCCTGGACGACGCGGAGGTCAGCGTCGGGCAGCGCACGGGCGCGCCCCGGGGCGTGCTGCGGCTCACCCTGCCTGGCTCATTCGGCAGACTGCATGTCCTTCCCTTGCTGCGGGACTACCTGCGGACCTGGCCCGAGGTGCAGACGGAGGTGAGCGTCGCGGATATCATCGAGGAGGGGTACGACCTGGCCGTGCGCATCAATGCGTCCAGCACCGATACGCGCCTGGCCTCGCGGGTCGTGGCGCAATCCCCGGTGTTCGTCTGCGCCGCGCCCTCCTATCTCAAGGCGCGCGGCGAACCCGCCACGCTGGAGGAGCTCGCGACGCATGAGTGTCTGCTCTTCAGCAGCCGGACGCGACGACAGCACTGACGGCTGCGCGAGAAGGGCGGCGCCCCGGTGAAGGTGGAGGGACGAAGCCGCCTGCGGCTCGACAGCGGCGAGGCGATCCGGGACGCGGCCGTCGCGGGCCTGGGCATCGCCTGTCTTCCCGGCTTCCTGGTCGACGAAGACCTGGCGAGTGGATGCCTCAAGGCGCTGCTGCCGTCTTGCGAGACGGAGCTCTTCCCGATCATGGCGATCTACCCGAGCAAGCATCACCTGCCGGCGAAGGTGCGGCGCTTCATCGACCTGAGGGTCGGGCAATGGCGTGCGAATCCGCCAGCACCGGGCTGAAGCGGCCCCCATCGCACGCGGACACGATAAGGCCCCGCCTCCCCGGGGACGCCGGAGAAGCGGGGCCGGGGGCTCGGCGTCAGTCCAGGAGGTTCGCCAGGCCCGCGTACGTGTTGGGGCCAGGGATGCCGTCGATGGGCCCGGCGTAGCCGCCCCGGTTCGCCAGGGATTGGAGCACCTTGTAGGTGTTCGTTCCGGGGACTCCGTCGATGGGGCCCGTGTACCCGGCGCCGCTCAGGAAGGTCTGGAGGCCGCGCCACGAGTTCGCGCCCATCGCTCCATCGGAGGGGCCCATGTACCCGCCCAGGCGCGCCACCCGCTGGAGCGCCGCGTACGACTGGGTGCCCATGACTCCGTCGAGGGGGCCCGTGTAGCCGAAGCCCCGCAGCACGGTCTGCACGCCCACCCAGGACTGGGTGCCCATGACTCCGTCGAGGGGGCCCGTGTAGCCGCCCTTCGCGGCGAAGCGCTGGAGCGCCGCGTACGACTGTTTGCCCATGACGCCATCCACGGGCCCTGAATAGGCATAGCCACCGAGGACCTGCTGGACGCCCTTCCACGTGTTCGTGCCGGGGACGCCATCCACCGCGCCGGTATAACCGCCCGCGCTGGCAATCCGTTGCAGCGTCATGCCCTGGGCCTGGGTGACGGACGGCACGGGGCCGGAGGACCCATCCAGGTATGCCTGGATGCCATTGTAGGTGTTGGGCCCGGGGATGCCATCGATGGGGCCCGAGTAGCCACCGTCCTGGGCCAGCAACTGCAATCCCTTGTAGGTGTTGAGGCCTGGAACGCCGTCAACGGGTCCCGCGTAATACCCCAGCTCACGCAGGGCCTTCTGGACGCCCGTCCAGGTCTGGGCCCCCGGAACGCCATCGAGGGGGCCGGTGTAGCCGCCCCGGCGCGCCAGCTGCTGCAGGAGGGTCCCCTGTTGGACGGTGATGACGGGGGATCCTCCGCCGCCAGCGCTCCCGCCGGGGATGGCCGTCGGCGGAGGCGGAGTCGCGCCCAGCGGGGGCTGGGCCAGTCCGGCGAACGCGGACAGCTTCGCGACGTTCAGGTCGAGCGGAATCCCGTTCTGGTTACCGGACGACGTGTACTGGTGGATCTCCCACGTGGGCCAGGCCGTCCCCACGGACGGGTTGCCCGGCGTGCCCGTGTAGTGGGCAATCCAGAGCTTCGAGCCCACGGCCTGCGTCTGGGGCCACGTGTTGGCCTTGAGCAGGCTCGAGTACGTGTACAGGAAGGGAGCCTTGCCCAGCCGCGTCTTGACCGCCTGCATGAAGCTCGCGGTCATGGAGTCGTTCCAGAAGATGCCGTCGTCGATGGCCTCGTTGTCGAGCACGAGCAGGTCGCCGGGGCGGTGGTCATACAGGTGGTCCGCGAAGTACTGGGCGTCACCGGCGGGGTTGTACGAGCCCGCCATCCAGTAGTGCCCCACGAGGAGTCCGGCCGCGCGGGCCCGCGCGACCTGCTGGGCGTAGTAGGGCGCGACGTAGAGGGGTGACACATTGGAACCGCCGGCCTTGACGATCGCGAACTGGTAGCCGGCGCTGCGGATGGCATTGAAGTCCAGGTCCCGCTGCGTCGTGCCGACATCAATCCCATACACGCCGCTCATCCCGGACGGGGGAGGCGTCCCGGGGTCCTGGCCCAGCCAGGTGTTGAGCCCCGCGTAGGTGTACTGCCCCGGGAAGCCATCCACGGGGCCCGTGTACCCGCCGAGCTGCGCGAGCCGCTGGAGTCCCTTCCAGGTGTTCTCACCCGGAACGCCGTCGATGGGGCCGGAGTAGAAGCCCTTGCCGCCAAGGACCGTCTGGATGCCCTTCCACGTGTTGACCCCGGGCACGCCGTCCACCGCGCCCGTGTAGCCGCCGCGCTGGGCCACGCGCTGGAGGATCTTCCCTTCGTCGATGCTGATCTGGATTCCCCCGGAACCTCCGCCGCTGCCGGTGCCTCCGCCGCTGCCGGTGCCGAGCACGTTGCGGATGAGCGGCGCGGGGTCGCTGACGTTCTCTCCGAAGGCGCAGTTGTTCGTGGTGCCGCGGGTCATGTGGAGATGGGGCCCGGTCCACGCCGAGCCATGGGCATCTCCAGAGCCCGCCACGTACGCGATGATGTCGCCCTGTTGGACGGAGTCGCCCACCGCGAAGCGAGTCCGGATGACGTGGGCGTACCCGGAGAAGTCGCCCGGCGCGGACTCCACGGCGAGGGTGTGTCCCACGATGGAGGAGTACTGGACGCGGCGGACGACGCCCGAGCGGAGCGCGGGGATGGCCTGGCCCGCGCTCGCATAGAGGTCGAGCCCCCGGTGGCCCAAGGGGCCGTAGTAGGGGCCCGTGACGCCGAAGCGGGTCCCCCAGCGAGACTCCGCGTAGAAGGCCTGCACGTTGGCCGGTGCAAGGGCCTGCGCTTGCTGGACCCCGTCGGCGGGGCTCCCGGAGCCCTCTGGCTCCATGCCTCCGCAGGCGGTCAGGACGACGAGGCCCCACAGCATCGTCATGGGGGTTGAGATGAGGCGTTGGATGAAGCTCCCTGGACGGGCTCTGCGATGCATGGGGCTCCCTGGAGGCGTAAACTGGATTTTCTAGCCTGGCCTTTTTATCTCACTTGGGTCACCGATGCGGACCGTTCAATCAACGTCCAGACGCCGCCTCACGTCGGCCGCTCTTGTCCGTCCGCTCACGAGCACGACAGCACAAAGGGCGTCTCTCGGTCCTATGCTCCGTCGCCGACCTGATGTGGCGCGCGCGCAGGGCGTAGGTGCGGCTCAGGCGTCCCGGCCGTTGTAGGGGAAGGGCTGGAGCGTGGACAGGTCCACGCCGTCCACGCAGCGCAGGTTGACGGCGAACATCGCCTTGCCGTCCGGGCCCTTGCCGGTGGCGTAGGACTCCACGCCGCAGGTGGGGCAGTGCAGGTGGTTGATGACCTTCTTGTTGAACTGGTAGGACTTCACGTGGTCCGCGCCGGAGAGGGACTTGAACTGCTCCGGCGAGACGAACGTCAGCACCACGCCCAGCTTGTGGCAGATGGAACAGTTGCAGCTCACCACCTGCGCCAGGTCCGTGGTCGCCTCGTAGCGGACCTGTCCACAGTGGCAGCCACCCGTATACGTCTTCATCTCCGCCATGGTGCTTTCTCCGGTGCTGCGTGAAGCCCGGGCCGGAGCATGCGCTCCGCCCACCCGGTGCGTGTGACGCGCATCAACGAACGGAGGCGGCGGGGACCGCAAGCGCGCAGGTTCCTCCCGGCGCGCTTGCGGCGGTGCGTCACGTCAGTCCGCGTACGTCGTCACGGAGACCATGCGCACGAAGCGGCGGTCCGTGCTCACCGCGGCGATGGCGAAGCCCTGCGTGTAGCCCGGCGCGCCGCACCCGCGGCAGCTCCAGCCCGTGGTGTAGAGCCGGTTGCTGTTGCGCGAGATCGCCGTGATGTAGGCCACCGCGCCCTCCACCTCGTCCACGTTGTAGGAGACAGCGCTGAGCCGCGAGATGAGCTCCCGCACGGTGATGGGCTCGAAGATGCTGGCCTGCGGACCGAAGGCCATGCTGAAGGCCTCGCCCAGCGTCTGCTGGTTGGCGACGCCCTGGCCGTTGGGGATGTAGCCCTCGTAGATGCGCGCGGAAGACAGCGAGCCGGTGGCGCCAAACAGCGACGCGGGCGTCTGGGCGACTTGATTCAGGTACAGCGGGGCGCCCGTGATGGCCGCGTCGTTCACCTCGTGGAAGTCCGCGTAGTACTTCGCCGCGGTGCCCGTCAGCGACTGCTGGAACGGCGTGTCGTTGAGGCGGGTGGCGAGATAGGCGCGCTCGGCACTGTCCACGCCCTCGGGGCTGCCGGTGTCGTTGAGGAACGCGTCCAGCGCGGTCCTGATCTCCGAGCGGAGGATGGTCGTGCCGCCGGGGCTGCTGGGGCCCTTCGCGGTGGTGATGCTCGCCTCGAAGGCGGGGATGCTGGTGGACGTGGCGAACGCGGCCGGAGCGGTGAGCAGGGCCAGCGCGCCCACGAGCGACGTCATCGACAGGGTCTTCATGGGAACCTCTTCATTCGCGGCCCGTGTCACGGGCGCGCGGTCAGGGGGGAACCTCGAACGAGGCGGTGGCGAGTACCACGCGGCCCTGACACGGCCCGCGTGAGGTTCCGGTGACGCGCGCGCCCGTGACACGCCCGTGATGGAGCGTGTCGCGAGGCTGGAAACTTTCACGGTGCGGGCCGCGCGGCGGTGCGTCGCATCAGTCGTTCCCGTAGTCCGCCGTCCACACGGAGACCATGCGCACGAAGCGGCGGTCCGTGCTCACCGCGGCGATGACGTAGCCCCGCGTGTTCCACGGCGAAAAGCTGCACCGGCGGCAGGTCCAGTCCGCGACGTAGAGCCGGTTGCTGTTGCGCGAAATCTGGGTGATGTACGCCACGGCGCCCTCCACCTCGTCCACGGTGGGGGTGCTGCCCTTGACGGGGGTGCCGAGCCTCTCGATGAGCTCCTTCACGGTGATGGGCTGGAAGGTGCCGGCCGGCGGCTCGAAGTAGGTGGTGAACGCGGTGCCCAGCGTGGTCTGGTTGGCGATGCCCTGGCCGTTGGGGATGTAGCCCTCCCGGATGTCCGCGTTGGACGCCAGCGGGCCCGTGGCGCCAAACAGCGACGCGGCGGTGTTGGCGACGGAGCCCTGGTACAGCGGGTAGCTCGTGAAGGTGGCGTCGTTCAGCTCGTGGAAGTCCGCGTAGTACTTCGCCGCGGTGCCCGTCAGCGACTGCTGGAACGGCGTGTCGTTGAGGCGGGTGGTGAGGTAGGCGCGCTCGGCGCTGTCCACGCCCGTGGGGCCGCCGGTGTCGTAGATGAACGCCTCCAGCGCGGGCTTGAGCTCCGAGCGCAGGAGGGTCGTGCCGCCGGGGCTGTTGGGGCCCTGCGCCGCGGAGATGCTCGCCTCGAAGGCGGGGATGCTGGTGGTGGACGAGGCGAACGCCGCCGGAGCGGCGAACAGGGCCAGACCGCTCAGCAGCGACGTCATCGGCAGGGTCTTCATGGGGACCTCTTCATTCGCGGCCCGTGTCACGGGCGCGCGTTCAAGGGGGAGCACCGCGAACGACGCGGTGTCCAGTACCACGCTCCCCTGACTCAGCTCGCGCGAGGTTCCGGTGACGCGCGCGCTCGTGACACGCCCGTGAAGGAACCCATCCCGACCTGCATCCCTCGACCTGGGCCGCCCTCGAGGACTCAGGTGTGCTTCAGAGCACCGAGCACGGGCTCATCCAGGACTTCTACGGCCAGCAACGCGCCAGGCGCAGCCAGGTCCCCTTCATGAATCACATCCATGAAGGACTGGCCGTCATGCTCCGCACCCAGATCGATGGGATCATGTCCCAGACGTTTCCGCGCGTGGTAGATCCCACCGGTACGACTTCGGGGAGGACGTCATGACGGGAGCCATCAGCCTGGAAGCCTTGGCGGAGTACATCCGGGACGCGTTCAAGGACGTGCACATGGATGCCACCACACCGGATCTCTTCTTCTTCGCAGGGGACGAGCGGAAGTCCCCCTTCGCGACCATCGTCACCCGGGACACCGAACACGACCACCACTCGGAGCTGGACCGCGACGACGTGTTCCGGCTGAACCTGTGCGTGGGGAAGGACAGCTTCCAGAAGCTGTTCCCGGAGCCCGACCCGGACGTGGACTTCACGGCCCTGGACGTGCTCCTACCGCATCCGACCTACGCGCGCATGTTCTGGCTGAGCGTGCTCAATCCCAGCCACGAGACGTTCCGGATGCTGCGCCCCTATCTCCGCGAGGCCTACGACCTCCAGCCGAAGCGGACCGCCCGGAGCTGAGCGCCAGTACAGCCACCAGCTCCTATCCTGAGGACACCTGCGTGGCGATGCTGCACTTCGCACTGGGCATCATCACTGGGTTCCACTCGCGCCTACCGGAATAGACTCTAAATCCGTATGACTTCCAATACTCGAGCAGACCCGATGACTCGGGCCCCAGCATGCATCGGAATTTCCATCCCCTGAGCCAGGTGCCGCCAGGATTCAGACAGAAGCGGCTCAATGACTGCTTCCTCCTCCTGTCCCGGCACAAGCGGTCCTGTGCCTTCCAATGTGACAAAACCACCATCCAATGCCATCTGACCATCGGATGCTCGGCTTCCGATGTTCCAGGTTGGCCTGAATTCTTTTCCCAGCGGCCCCTGGGTGCCGCCCTCGTCAGGCGTCAAGAGCCTGACCACTGCACGGATGAGCAAACGCTCTCGCATGGCACTCTCCTGTTCGTCACGTTTCGGGGGCAGTCTCACTCATGCCCGGACAGAAGGGGCGGCCCCTCGCCCGGACGTGGGCATCCTGGCGGCGGGCGCGCTCGCGTTGGTGGCGACCGGCTGTAGCGGCGGCGCGCACTCCCAGTCCAGCAGCGCACCGGGGTATGAGCTTGCCCGGGTTCGGAGGACGAGGAAGGCGGCAGCTTGTACCTCGCGGTGGCACGGGCTTCACGAGGTCCACCGCAGCGCCAGCGTGCACATCCGGGGCTCGGGCGCCGAGGCGGAGGTGGTGACGTCCGTGGAACCCACGGCGGAGCTGCCCGTCTTCATCAGCTTCCCGGGCGACGTCTTCAACCCGAAGGCCGGGGACGTGCTGGGGCTGATGCCGAAGCCGGGCGACGAGTTCCCCGCCTTCCTCGCGTAGACGTCGCCCTTGGGGCCGGCCTGCACGTGCGGCCCAGCGCCTCCCTCTCAACAAAGATGCGCCACCTGCCGAAAGCCGTATAGAGCGCCCTGCATGAACAAAATGAACACCCCCTCCTGGGGCAGGCGGGTGGTCCTCGTGCTCGCCCTCGCGACGACGAGCCGTAGCGGAACGGCGCGAGCCCAGGCCAGCAACACACCTGTGTCCTGGCGCAGGCGCCGTGCACCCCCAAGGACTCCACGGTGAGTTGCTGCGTGAAGACGCACCCGACGGCGCCGGAGCGCTGTGGCGCGACGAAGCTGGAGGCGGCGGAAATCCTCTTCGCTGGCAGGGTGGCCATGGAGTTGGCCAGGCCGGACCTGCCGGAGTGGAAGCGGGTGTGCATGGAAACCTACGTGAAGTGCCAAGAAGAAGACTGGTTGGGGCACTGTTACGATTGCTTCAGGTACTGCGAGGGGCAGAAGGGCGAGTGGCCGCGGAACAAGTGCCGACGCCAGCAGGGAGACAACTGAACGTGGCAGAGGACATCGACTGGGAGTGGGTGCGCGAGTTGGCTGCTCGCGTCGAGGCAGGAGAAGCGTTGGTGCTCACCCCAGACGTACGGGGACTCCTGCTTCGCTCGGCGCACCAGGTCGCGATCGCCGAGTCGGACGCGCAGGTGGCTGTCCACGACGAGGCAACCGCCACTGCGCTGCTGCGCGAAGTGCGCGCGCGAATCCGTGAAGGTTCCCTGCGGCTGGGGCTCACGGAGATGAGGGCACGGGACCTCGCACGGGCCGGAGACACGGCCGGCGCACGGAAGCTCCTCGAGGACCTGCTCGCGGTGGAGGTCGTGCCTCTCTACCTGGAGGAGGCGAAGCTGGCGCTGGCGGAGCTGGACTGACGTGGCGCTCATTCACACTGCGCGCAGAGCACCCGCCGCCGCTTTCGGAGGTGGCCGCCGCCAAACAACGACGCGCCCCTGCCGCTGCCACGCTCCATTCTCGCGAAGGCGGTGACGGAGGGCGACGGCAACGACGTGTACCTCGCGATGGACGCCCTCCACGAAGTCCATCAGGGAGACATCGTGCGGATCCAAGGGCAGGAGCCGGACGCGCGGGCCGAGGTGCGGTCCGTGGAGCCCACGTTCAAGTCCCCCATGCTCGTCGTCGCACAGGGCGAGTTCGACGTGAAGCCCGGGGACCTGCCGGAGGTGGTGCCTGTGCCGGGCGACGAGCTGCCTGCCTTCCTCGCGCAAGCGGCGATGGGGGCAATTCCTTCACTGGCAGTGCCAATAGGGAATGCCCCGTCCCCGGGGATTACGACCGACGTCGTGTGAATCAGGTAGACGACCGTATACCCAAATTGAACCTGCAGCCCCGCTCTGCCGCGCCGCGCTCGGCAGCGGTGGGTCCGTTCACCTGTCGCAGGGGCCCCACCCCCTCGGGACGGACCTCTCCAAGGGGCGCTCTGGTCCGTCCGCTCACGCGCGGGACAGCACAATGGGCGTCTATCGCTCCGATGCTCAGGTCGTCCCACGTGCCCTACCCGTCAGGGCACGCCCGCTCCTGTGACTTCACTTGCCGCACTGGCCGCGCTATCACGTTTTGCCGTGATAGCCGTCCGCCCCCTGCAGCGCGCCGCGAGCGCGACCCTCGTCCTCGCCCTCGTAGGCTGCGGCTCGGCCACCACTGGCACCGTCGGCAGCCCTGCGTCCGCGAAGTGGGTGAGCCCGACCATGCCCAGCCCGGATGGCGGCCAGGTGCGCACCACCATCTACTACGGGCCCTGGCAGTGCAGCGTCGCGTTCATGTCCCGGTGCGAGGCGAAGTGCGCGGCACAGGGGTATGCCCTCAGGGGCTGCATCTGGCTGGCTGACTTCAAGGGCGACTGGCAGGGGCGCTTCATGCTCATGCCCGCAGCGGCTGGCGGGCGACTGGCCATCACCCACTGCTGCTGCGACTACCCCGCCGTCTCCAACGTCAAGCAGCAGCGGACGCAGTGGAACAACGCCCGTGCCTCGTTCCGGGAGTCGTGGGCAGAGGAGTTCGGCGCGTGGCCTTCGGGCAAGGACCCCTGGCCCGGGCACCACATCTTCGACCTCGCCCACGGCGGCCCCGCCACCGCGCCCGACAACATCCTTCCTGTCCCGGGGGACGTGCACGACGTCTTCAACCGGGAGTACCCGGCCTGCTACGCGCCAGGCGGGAAGTGGCTCACACCAGGCCCCGCGCGCCCCTACGTGGACTGAGGCCGGCGCAATGCCCGCGATCATGGACCGCCTGCTGGCGGAGATTTCCCAGAGCCACTTCCCGGAACCACCCGCTACGCCTGCGCAGCTCGCTGCCTTCGAGGCGCGTGTTGGCTGGGCCCTCGATGAGGACCTGCGCGCCTTCTACCTGCACTGCGACGGGGCGACGCTCTTCGCCCCGCGCGAGAAGGCGCCCAACTACCGAATCCTCCCCCTCGCTGAGGTCCAACGTGCTCGCATCAGGATGCGGCACCAGGACACCGACACCTACGGGGCCCCGTCCTGGTACACGCTCCTGTACCTCCAGGACGGCGACTACGTGCTCGTGGACATCGCGCAGCGCCTGGGTGGCCGGTACACCCTCCTCGACGCCTTCCACGAGACGTACCCTGCGGTGGAGCCTATCGCCGCGTCCTTCAGCGAGTTCCTGGAGAGGGCACTGGCCAGCGGGGACGCCTTCTTCTGGTTGAGCGGGAGCACACCGGAGGACTGAGCGGTGCCAGTTTCTCGCCCTCATTCGAGAGGGAAAACCGAAACCAGGTGTGGCTCAGGCGGCGCGGGCGACCGTGGACGCGGCCGCCTTCCAGGCCCCCCTCCCCAGCCTGCACATCTCCCCGTCACTGCTTGTCCTCCCTCAATCCGGGCGTGCACCCGGCTGGGAGGGCGTCTTCACCGGCAGCAGCGCCAGCACGCGCGCGAGCACGGCGACGCCCTCCTCGTACTCCGCTAGGTCGATGTGCTCGTTCGGCGTGTGGTCCAACGCCGCATCGCCAGGGCCGTAGGCCACGGTGGGCACGCTCCACGCGGAGGCCACGGTGTTCCAGTCGGACGTGCCTGTCTTCAGCCGTAGCGTGGGCTTCACGCCGCGCTCGCGGATGGCCTGTTTGAAGACGCGGGAGAGCGCGTCGTTGCCATTCGTGGACACCGCGTGCTTCTGGGCCACCGTGCGCACCGTCACCGTGGGCACGGTGCCCAGCGCCGCGAGCAGCGCCTGCGTGTCGGTGGACGGGCCGGTGCGGATGCTCACCGCCGCGGTGGCCCACTCCTCGGTCTCCGTCGCGCCGGTGTGAAAGGCATTGAGTGACGGCAGGTTCTGTTCGAACAGGGACGTGCGCTCGCGGTTCCAGTCGTCACACAGGCGCTTGAGAGCATTCCACGCGTCGATGACGTGCTCGGCGGCGGCGCGGTAGTCGCGGCTTGCCGTATGGCGGCGGCTGGCGCGGTGCTCCAGGTCCAGGCGCAGCAGGCCCTTGTAGCCAATCGTCACCGCGTGCGCGCCGCTGGGCTCGCCGTTGATGACGAAGTCCGGCGTGTAGCGCTCGCGCACGTGCAGGGCGCCCCGAGTGACGGCAACCTCCTCCTCCACACAGCCCAGCAGGAGGAACTGCTTCCCGGCGCGTTCGGCGTCGTCCAGCAGCTCCACCGCTTCGATGAACGCGCACAGCGGGCCCTTCGCGTCCACCGCGCCCCGGCCGTAGAGCTTCTGCCCCTCCAGCCGCACGGGCACCTCTCCGGGCACGGTGTCGATGTGGCCCAGGAACGCGATGACGGTGTCCCCGTCCCCGTAGCGCGCGACGGCGTTGCCCACCTCGTCGGTGTGCGCGCTCCAGCCGCGCGTGCCCAGCCGCTCCACGAGCGCTCCGGCGAAGGACGCCTCCTGGTGGCTGGGGCTGTACTGCTCCACCATCCACCGCAACAAGTCCACGCCCGGCTCACGCGCCCGCATCCGCCAAGGTCCTCTCGCGAAGGGTGAACTTCGTGCCGCCCGCCTCCTCCAGCGCGGAGAACACCGGCCGCGCCACGCGCGACGCGCTCACGTACGCCGTGGGCACCCCGCCCTCCAGCGCCCGGCGCACGGCCTCCAGTTTGTACCGCATGCGCCCGCCCGCCAGCGCCATGCAGCCCTGCACGTCGTCGCTCGCGCGCACCAGCGTGGCGGGGTCCTTCGGATCCGACAGCAACCCCGGCACGTTGGAGATGATGATCAGCGCCCGGGCGCCCACCGCCACGGCGAGGGCCGACGCCACGGCGTCCGCGTCCACGTTCACCAGCACGCCCTCTTCCGTCACCGCCGGAGGACACACCACGGGCACGTAGCCGCCCTCCAGCAGCGTGCCCAGGAGCGCCGTGTTCACGGAGGACACCTCGCCCGCCAGGTGCTCCCGGTCAATGCGCATCCGCCCGTCCCCCGTCTGCAACTTGAGGGGCGGCCTCCGGCGCGCGGTGAGCACGCGCCCGTCCGCGCCGCACAGCCCCAGCGCGGTGACGCCCTTCGCCAGCAGCGCGAGGACCACGGCCTTGTTCACCTCACCCACCCACGCCATGGTGAGCGCGCGCAGCGTGGGCGCGTAGGTGAGGCGCACGACGTTGCCGTTCGCGGTCGTCACCTCCGGCCGCTCCATGCCCAGCGCGCCCAGCAGCCGCTCTCCGGCGTCCGAGCCGCCGTTGACGACGATGACGCGCTCCCCGCGCCGGACGAGCTCCGCCACGTCCGTGCAGACGTTCTCCAGGTCCACGCCCGCCGCGCCGCCAATCTTCACGACGAGCGGGCGCCCAGAAGACGAAGACGAAGCGGTGGCCCCGGCGCTCATCCGATGACGCTCGCGCCACCATCCACCAGCTGCACCGTGCCGGTGATGAACGACGCCCGCTCGCTGGCGAGGAACACCGCCGCCGCGGCGAACTCCTCCGGCAGCCCCACGCGCTTGAGCGGGATGTGCGCGCCCATGTCGCGAAGCCCCGCCTCCACGTCGCCCGCCTTCCCCGCCGTGCGCTCCACCGGCGGCGTGCGCATGTAGCCCGGCGCCAGCACGTTGACGGTGATGCCGGCGTCGCCCAGCTCCTGCACCAGCGCGGCGGAGAAGCCGATGATGCCCATGCGCGAGAAGCCAGACAGCGCGAAGCGGGCCACCGGCCGGTGCACCGTCTCCGAGGTGATGAACAGCAGCCGTCCCCACCCGGCCTTCTTCAAGTGGGGCAGCGCCGCGAGCGCCAGGGAGATGGGCGGCAGCAGCACCGCGTCCGCCGCGCTCCGGTACGCGTCCACACCGAAGCTGGAGGCCGGCCCGGGAGGCGGCCCGCCGCTGTTGGTGACGACGATGTGCAGCGCGCCCAGCTTCGCGGCCACGTCCTCCACCCAGCGCCGGACGCTGGCGTCGTCCTTCACGTCCACGCGCGTCGCCAGCACGCGACCGCCCCGGGCCACGGCCTTCACGCGGGCCTCCGCCTGGGCCAGCCGGTCCGCGTCCCGCGCACCAATGGCCACGTGCGCGCCCTCCTTCGCCAGCTCCTCTGCTACGGCGAGCCCCAGCCCGCTGGAGCCTCCGGCGACGAGCGCGACCTTATGGGCGAGTCCCAGTTCCATGGGCGTCCTTCCTGGAGTTGGAGTCCGCGGCCGACGACGTCCCCACCGCGGGGGCGCGCAGCGTGCCGCTGAAGTACCCGTACTTCGCCATCAGGGGCCACGCGAGCGCCACGGTGAGCGCGCGCGCACCGGACGCCAGCTCCCCCTTCCACGCGTCGTCCTCGCCGCGCAGCAGCGTGGGCCCGCTGCGGAAGCGGTCCGGGTTGCCGGTGACGGTGTGGTTCTTCCCCAGCACCACCGTGCGGCCCTTCACCGGGTTGTGCTCGCGCGGCACGCCCACCAGGTCCAGCACCGTGTCCACGGTGCGGTCCGGCGCGGCGATGAAGTCCTCGTAGCGCAGGAAGAGCGACTGGCCGGGAAACCTGCGCGTCACCTCCTCCGACGCCGCGTTGAAGCCCACCCAGTACGCGGTGCTGCGCACGGCGGACATCGGGACGACGTACTGCTTCGTCTTCGTCCACGAGTGCGTCACCGCGCGAGGGTCGCGCACCAGGTGCAGGTACAGCGGCCGGATGCCCTCCACGCGCGGCAGCAGCGCCGCCTCGGACGGGAACTTGCCGCTGTCCACCAGCACCGTGCTCCCGGTGGCCCGGGCGATGGTGCGGTACGTGCGCGCGAGGAAGTCCGCGTGCGCCTGGAGCGCTTCAGAGTCTCCCGCCTCGTCCAGCACCCGCAGCGTGTGCCGGGTGCGCACGGCGGCCTGCTGACGGCGCACCACCGTGGCCGCGTGCTCCCGGGGCGTCATCCGCGCTGGCACGTCGGAGGTCAGCACCGTGTCCCAGATGCCGCACGCCACCAGCTGCTGGCCGCAGCCGCACAACGTATTGGAGCCGTTCCCGTAGGCGTTCTTCCACAGGAAGCTCAGCTCCCCCACATGGAAGCAGCCCGGCACCTCGTTGAGCACGTTGCCCAGGATGGTGCTGCCGCTGCGGCACCAGCCGGTGATGTAGAGGACCGTGAGCGGGGCGGACATCAGGTCAGCGACGCCACGAAGAAGTGGGTGGGCAGGTGCACCGCGAGCGTCGTGTAGACCTCGCCGTACGCCGCCAGCCCCTCGCGCGGGAAGATGCCCGGGGGCGCCTCCGCGAAGCGGATGACGGAGCGCTGGCTGTCATAGAGCGTCGCCGCAGCGGTGAAGTCCCCGACGATGATGGTGCCCGGGTTCACCATGCGCGTGCGGCACAGGCGGATGCCCATGCTCGCCAGGTCCGACAAGAGCGAGGACTGGCCCACGAGGTGCGCGTAGAAGTCCAGCGAGTTGATGACGATGCCGTCCGCCGAACCGCCCATCTGCTCCACCTGCGCGCAGGCGTTGAGCAGCGACGCCACGGCGTTCTTCTGCGCCGGCAGTCGCACGATGCCCGGCGTGTGCAGCAGGCCCCGCACGCCGTCGCCGCCCTTGCCGATGCAGAGCGCCTGGTTCTCCGCCGTGTTCAGCCGCACGAGCAGCCGGAAGTCGATGAACTGCGCCAGCGACTGCGGATCCTCCAGCAGGTTGCGCGGCACCTGGATCCACGCGCGCGTGGGCTTGAGGGCCTGGGTGTCCTGGTGGAACTCGAAGCCCGCCTCCGGGCGCAGCTCCACGTCCTCCACCGGCCCCGCGGCCTTCGTCTGCGGGTGCGTCTCGTACCAGAAGGGCACCGGGTCGCGCTCCGCCTTCGCGGTCTTGAACATGCCGCGCACGGCGATGCGCGGACGGCGCTTGAAGCCGGGGAACGCGTCGACAATGGAGTGGTCGTAGTCCACGTGGGCCTGCGTGCCGTGCTGCTGCACCGCGGCCGCGAAGGCCGCCCCGGGGGAGATGGACACGTCCGCCTTCATCTTGATGCTCATGGCGTGAGACTCCTCGCGACGCTGTGACGACGCTGTCTAGAGCGGATGCAGACCGCGGAAGCCCAGGCCTTCGGTCTCCGGGCGGCCCAGCATCAGGTTGAGCGCATGCACCGCCGTGCCGGCGGCGCCCTTCACCAGATTGTCGATGGCGGCATTCACCACGATGCGGCCCCGCTCCGCGTCCACGTCCACCGCCAGCTCGCAGTGGTTCGTGCCCAGGAGCGGCCCGGGCTCCGGGAACGGAGACAGGGAGGCATTGGGACGCAAGAGCCGCACGAAGGGCTTCTCGCGGTAGCGCGTGGCGATGGCGCGCACCACCTCCGCCTCGTCCACCGGCCGCGCCGCGAAGGCGTGCACCGTGGCCAGGATGCCGCGCACGCCCGGCACCGCCGTGGCGCTGAAGTGGATGGAGGGCTTCGCGCCGGTGACGCGCTCGACGATGCCCTCCAACTCCCCCGTGTGGCGGTGGCCCACCGGCTTGTAGCAGCGCAGCGCGTTCGCGCGCTCCGGGTGGTGCGAGGAGCGGTCCGGCGTCGAGCCACCACCGGACGAGCCCGTCTTCGCGTCCACCACCATCACGTCCGTGCGCACGAGCCCCGCGTGCACCAGCGGCAAGAGCGCCAGCAGGCCCGCGTGCGCCATGCACCCGGGCACCGCGACGTGGCGCGCGCCCGTGAGCGCGTCCCCCATCCACTCCGGAAGGCCGTAGACGAACGTTGGCACGTCCTCCGGGCGCGGGTGCTTGCCGTACCAGCGCGCGTGTCCCGCGGCGTCCAGGCGGAAGTCCGCGCTCAGGTCCACCACCCGCTCCGCCAGCCGACACACCTTCGGCCAGCGCGCGAGCAGCTCCCCCTGCGGCAGGCAGCTCACCAGCACGTCGCACGCCTCCAACGCGTCGTGCGGCGTGTAGCGCAGGGCGCCCAGGCCACGCAGGTGCGGGTGCGGGAAGTCCAGCCGCTTGCCGGCGAACTGGGTGGACGTGGCCTGCACCACCTCCACGGCCGGGTGCGCCAGCAGCAGGCGCAGCACCTCGCCGCCGGTGTAGCCCGCCGCGCCCAGCACCGCCACGCGCACGCTCATCGCCGGCCTCCGACGACGTACTCCGCGATGAGGTCCGGCAGGGGCACGCCCGTCTCGTCGATGCTGCGCGCGAACTCCACGCAGTGGTTGATCTCGTTGACGTAGACGTGGCCGTCGCGCGTCTCCAGCAGGTCCACCGCGACCATGTCCCCGCCCACCGCCTCCGCCGCGGCCTCCGCGAGCTTCGCGTGCAGCACCGGGACCTCGTAGCGCTCCGGGACGGCGCCGCGCGCGGTGTTGGTGATCCAATGCTCGGAGCGGCGGCGCAGGCCGCCCACCGCGCGGCCAATGACATAGACGCGCAGGTCATAGCCCGGCTTGTCCACGTACTCCTGCACCAGCGCGACGTGGTCCTGCGCGCCGCCGGTGCCGAAGCGCGTGGACAGCACGCCCTCCGCGGCGCTGCGCGAGTCCAGCTTCGCCACCATCCGCCCCCAGCTCCCCAGCACGGGCTTGGTGACCACCGGGTAGCCCCGGCGCTCAATCTCCTCCAGGCACGAGTCCTCGTCGAAGGCCACGAACGCCCACGGCATGGGCACACCCTTCGCGGCCAGCGCGGCGCACGTGAGGGCCTTGTCGCCGCAGAGCGAGATGGTCCGCGCGCTGTTGAGCACGCGCAGCCCCTTCATCTCCAGGAACGTGGCCAGGTAGCGCGCGCGCGTGAAGGACATGCTGCGCATCAGCACGGTGTCCGCCTCGGAGGGAGGCTGTCGGTCCATCGACAGCGCCATCCCCGAGTCCGACACCATGTTGACGGCGCAGTCGCGCCTGCGCAGCGCTTCGAGGAGGAGCTTCTCCTCGGTGCGCACGCGCGTATAGACGAGGTCGACCTTGCGCATGGCCTGGGGCTACTCCCCCCAGTCTTCCTCGACCTCGGGGGCCTCCTCCAGGCGAAGGGGGTTCACGCCCACGACCTCCAGCTCGGCGGAGCAGCCGTCGCAGGAGAGGACCTCACCCACCATGCGGTTCGCGGCGACCACTTGCTGCGAGCACAGCGGACACTGGTTCGCGACCACGGCATCCGTCGTCGGGTTCAGGTGGTTCTGGGCCTGCATGTCAGTCCCTCCTCGTTTCGGATCCCACGGCAAACACCGGGGTTCTTGGGAGCACTCCAAGGATGCGCTCGGCCACCTGCCCGCCCTCCAACCCATGGCCCCGCAGCAGCGCCTCGTGCGAGCCCGCCACCGCGTCGTACCGGTCCTGCAACCCCACCCGGAGCACGCGCCGGTTCAGGTCCAGCGCGCACACCGTCTCGCACACCGCGCTGCCCAGTCCGCCGAGCACGTTGTGCTCCTCCACGGTGACGAGCAGCCGCGTGCGCGACGCCGTCTCCCGCACCGCCTCCTCGTCCAGCGGCTTCAGCGTGTGCACGTTGAGCACGCGCGCGGACAGCCCCTGCGCCTCCAACAGCCGCGCGGCCTCCAGCGCCACCGACACGCCCACCTCGCCGTGCGCGAGCAGCCCCACGTCGTCGCCTTCGCGCAACAGGGCGGCGCGGCCCAGCTCGAAGGGCGGACGCGGCCCGTCCAGGCGGGTGACGCGGTTGCGGCCCAGCCGCAGGTACACCGGCCCGTCGTGCGCGAGCATCGCGCGGGTGGCGTGCACGGTCTCCAGGCCATCCGCGGGCGACACCACCGTGAGGTTGGGCATCGCGCGCAGCACGGCCAGGTCTTCGATGGCGTGGTGCGTGGGGCCGAAGAACGCGCCCGCCACGCCGCCGTAGTCGCACACCAGCTTCACGTTGGCGCGCGCATAGGCCAGGTTCAGCCGCACCTGCTCGCACGCGCGCATCACGCCGAACGCCGCGAAGCTGTGCGCGATGACGGTGTGCCCCACGTGCGCCAGGCCACACGCCATGTCCAGCATGGTGGCCTCGCAGATGCCCAGGTTGAAGTAGCGCTGGGGGTGCCGCGACTCGAAGGGGTCCCCGCCGCCGCCCAGGTCCGCCTCCAGGAAGACGACGCGCGCGTCCTCCTCCGCGAACCGCGCGGCCGCGTGCCGGAACACCAGCCGCGACGACAGCTCCGGGTGCGCCTGGAGCCACGCCTCCGGCGCCAGCGCCAGGTCCAGCTCCAACTTCACCGGGGGCATCACGGAGGCGCTCATGAGCCGTCCTCCCCCAGCGAGGCGAGCGCGCGGCGCAGGTGCTCCGGCGTGAACACCGCGTAGTGCGGACCCTTGCCCTTGAGCATCGGCACGCCCGCGCCCTTGCGCGTCCGGGCGACGATGGCGCGCGGACGGTCACCCACGACGGGCGCCTCCAGCGCGGCGCACAGGGCCGGCAGGTCGTGGCCGTCCACCTCCAGCGCCTGGAAGCCGAACGCGTCCAGCCTGGGCACCAGCGACTCCTGCGACAGGATGGCCTCGGTGGGCCCGTCGTTCTGGCCGCCGTTGCGGTCGATGATCAGCGTCAGCGCGGTGAGCTTGCGGTGGGACGCCACCTGGAGCGCTTCCCAGTTGGAGCCCTCGCCCATCTCCCCGTCGCCGCAGACGACGAAGGTGCGGTTGGGTTCGCCGCGCAGCCGGTGCCCCAGCGTCAGCCCCACGCCCAGCCCCAGGCCGTGGCCCAGGCTGCCGGTGGCGAACTCCACGCCCGGCACCGCCGCGTTCACGTGGCCGGTGAAGATGCTGCCGTCCGCGTTGTAGCCGCGCACCAGCGTCTCCACGTCCACGAAGCCGAACTCCGCCAGCGCCGCGTAGAGCCCCGCCGCCGCATGGCCCTTGGACAGGATGAGGTGGTCGCGCTCCGGCGCCCTGGGAGCGCGCGGATCCACGCGCATCACCCGCCCCAGCAGCGCGACGAGGATCTCCACCATCGACAGCGAGCCACCCAGGTGACAGCCGGACGGCGTCGCCGCCAGGCGCAGGATGGTCTGCCGGATGCGCCGCGCACGCCGGGGCAGCAGCGCGAAGCCCGCGTCCGACCCGGCGCCCGCGCCCCCGTCCGAGGAGCGGACAGGCGCCACGGAGCCGCTTCCGGCCGTGGGTTCATCAGGCGTTCGCGCGTCGCGCGCCGGCCCGGGTGTGGATGGATTCGCCGAGAGAGTCATGCCCGTTGCTTCGCTGGCGCCAGCCCCGTTTTCCGGCTGTTGTGAGGCACCCTAGGAAATCGCATCATGCGCCGTCAACGCGGATTTTCTTAAGATGTAGATGTACAAGAAAAAACCGCCTAGCCCGGTAATCTCGCGAAGTTGCACGCGCATCACGCTCGGCATTCCCGGACGTCAAGTCAACGGGAGGAGACCCTCAGATGGGACAGCGCTTCCATAACGCAGCGGCGGTGGTGAAGGGTGCGGAGTACCGCGGGAAGGGTTGGTGGCGCGACACCACCGTGGTTGACGATCTGCGTCGTTGCGTGGAAGCGCATCCGGACAAGACCGCGATCATCGCCGCACGGTATTTTTCCAAGGACGTCACGCGACTGACGTACGCGGAGCTGGCGCGCTTCATGGACCGGTTCGCGTTGGCGCTGCGGAATTTGGGCGTGGGGCGCGAGGACATCGTCGCGGTGCAGCTGCCCAACGGGTGGCACTTCACGGCGCTGGCGCTGGCGTGCGCGCGGCTGGGGGCCGTCATCGCGCCCATTCCGCCCGACTACCGGCGGCGCGAGGTGGAGTTCATCCTGGGGCGCACGGAGGCGGCGGTGTACGTGGGGCCCACGTCGTGGACGGGGCACTCGCACCGGGACATGGCGCGGGAGATGGCGGCGGTGCTGCCGTCGTTGCGTCACCGGGTGCTGCTGGGCAGCAACACCGACCTGCAAGCAGGCGAGCGGGACTTCGAGCGCCACTTCATCGAGCGGAAGTGGGAGGAGGAGGCGTCGCTGGAGGGCGTGGCGCCCGCGGGTCCGGACGACGTGTGCAACATCCTCTACACGTCCGGGACGACGGGAGAGCCCAAGGGCGTGGTGCATTCCCACAACACCAACTACGGCATCACGCGCGCGCTGTGCGACACGCTGGCCATCGACGGCACGGACGTGGTGGCGCTGCCATCGCTGCTGACGGCGTCCACGGGCTTCACGTACTCGTACCTGATGCCCATGCTGCTGGGGGCCACGGCCGTCTACATGGACGTGGGCGACCCGGAGCTGACGCTCAAGCTCTTCGAGGAGCACGGCGTCACGTTCACGTACGGCATTCCCACGTACCTGATGAACCTCATCGCGTTGCAGAAGAAGCGCCAGCGCAACACGTCCACGCTGCGGCAGATCGCCACGGGCTCCATCCCCGTGCCGCCGCACCTCATCGCGGCGGTGCGCGAGACGTTCGGCGTGCGGCTGCACACGCTGTGGGGCATGACGGAGAACGGCGCGGTCACTATCACGCGCCATGACGATCCGCCGGACTGGCCCAGCCAGAGCGACGGGCGGGCGGTGGCGTGGATGGAGACAAGGATTGTCCCGGCCATCGCGGAGGACGGCACGCCCTACCCGGACGGCACGGGGCGGCTGCTGGTGCGGGGCGCCAGCCAGTGCCTGGGCTACTTCAAGCGCGAGGACGTGTACTCGGCGGCGGTGGACGCGGACGGCTGGTTCGACACGGGCGACCTGGCGCGCGACGACGGGCGGGGCGGCATCCGCATCGTGGGGCGGCTCAAGGACGTCATCTTCCGATATGGGTACAAGATCCCCGTCGTTGAGGTGGAGTCCGCGCTGTACTCGCACCCGAAGGTGAAGGAGGTCGCGGTCGTCGCGCACTCGGACGACAAGATTGGCGGCGAGCGGGTGTGCGCGGTGGTGGTGGTGCGCGAAGGCGAAGCGCCGCCCACGCTCACGGAGCTGCGCGACCACCTCAAGCAGCAGGGCATGTCCAACCAGTACTGGCCGGACCGCCTGGACATCATCGACGAGATGCCCAAGACAGCCACCGGCAAGGTGCGTAAGTACCTGCTGCGGGAGCGGTTGAAGCCCGCGTGAGGAGAGGAACGGATTTGAGCCAGGGCACCGACGACGCATCCCTCACGGACATGGAGCGAAGGCTGGCCGGCTGGTGGCGGGAGCTGCTGGGCGTGGAGGTGGTGCGCCCGGAGGACCACTTCCTGGAGATTGGCGGCAACTCGCTGATGGCCACGCTCCTGTCCAACCGCATCGAGAGCGAGCTGGGCGTGGAGGTGTCCATGGTGGACCTGTTCAATACGCTCCGCGACGTGGCCGCGCTGTGTGAACAGCTGCGCGAGGAATTGAACGCCTGAGTCGCGCCGCCCTTGAGAGGCGGCCCCCACCCCTGCCCCGAGCGCGCCATGCC
>NZ_RAWA01000132.1 GCF_003611675.1 Corallococcus sp. CA053C | reverse complement strand
CCCGTCGCCTGCTTCCGGGACGAGCGTGTCGCATGCCGTCTCCGGTCCATGTGTCCGACCGCACGCCCCACACGTGCGCTGGCTCCTCGCGACTTCGGCCATACCGCCCCCCCTCTGGCCAATCCCCGCCCAATCTGTACATCCAGGAAGCCCGGCATCCACTGTCGACAAGTGCCGGTGTCACAAAGTGAGGGCCCCTTCCTCCCGTGGGTCGGGGTGAGGGTCGGGCGGAGGACTGCGGCGTGTCAGGAAGGAGTCACGCGGCTAGGATGCGGCCCCATGTCCCGCTCGGCCCGACGCATCCCCACCGTGAACCTGTCCCACTACCGCTCCGGCACGCCCGACGAGCGGGCCCGCTTCGTCCAGGTGTTTGGCGACGCGCTCAAGGAGTTCGGCTTCGTGACCGTGGAAGGCCACGGCATCGAGGACGCGCTCATCCGCCGCACGTACGCGGACGTGGAGCGCTTCTTCCAGCTGCCGGAGTCCACCAAGACGCGCTACGCGGTGCCGGAGCGCCCGGGCCAGCGCGGCTTCATGGCGTTCGGCCAGGAGCACGCGAAGAACCGCAAGGTGGGGGACATGAAGGAGTTCTGGCACGTGGGCCGGGAGCTGCCCGTGGACCACCCCTACCGCGAGGACTATGGCGCCAACGTGTGGCCCGAGGAGGTGCCCACCTTCCGCGACCACACGCTGACGCTCTACCGGGAGCTGGACGACGCGGCGACGGTGATGCTCCAGGCGCTGGCGGACTACCTGGGCATCGCGCGCAACACGTTCAGCGACATGACGGTGGACGGCAACTCCGTGCTGCGGCTCATCCACTACCCGCCCCTAAAGGACCGCTTCATCCCGGGCGCGGTGCGCGCCGCCGAGCACGAGGACATCAACTTCATCACCCTCTTGTGTGAAGGCACGTCCGGCGGCCTGGAGCTGCTCACGCGCGACGGTGAATGGATCCCGGTGGACACGCTGCGCGGGCAGATCGTCGTGGACTCCGGCGACATGCTCAGCCGGGTGATGAACGGCGTCATCCCGTCCACGACGCACCGGGTGGTGAACCCGCCCAGCACGGAGCAGGACACCGTGCGCTACTCGATGCCCTTCTTCGTGCACCCGTTCTCCGACTGCGTCCTCAAGCCGCTGCCGCAGATGGAGACGCCGGACAACCCCGCGCGCCACCCGCCCATCACCGCGGACGCGTTCCTCAAGCAGCGGCTGCGCGAGCTGGGTTTCCTCAAGTAGCCGCCGCCCGGGCCATCAGCTCCGCCAGGTCCACGCGGAAGTGGCGAGTCCCTTCCGCGCCGTGGAGCCAGGCGCCCCGCCCCTCGAGCCGCGTGGGCTGCCACGGACGTCCCGTCTCGTCCGTGAGCACGACGCGGGCCACGGGGCCGAGCCGCTGATGGCCCTTGTCGTACAGCGAGAAGAGTTGGAGCTCGCACCGGTCCTCGTAGCCGCCGCCGAACAGCACGTGCGTGTCACTGACGACGATGGCGTGCGCGCCCCGCACCGGCGACTGCCAGACCGTGGAAGGGCGTCCGGGCCGCAGGCGCACCAGCGGGAAGTCCGTGTAGCTGTAGAACCAGGTCTCCTGCTCGGACGCGACGTTGAGCGCGTAGCAGTCCACGATGATCTCCTCCAGGCCGAGCGCCATCGACACGCCGCTCTCCTGACGCAGTCCCAGGGCATTGAAGCGCACCAGGCCGTCCGCGCCCATGGGCGTGGAGGCGGCATCACCGCGTCCCCATCCCCGGTTCCCGATGACGCCTTCGTCGAAATAGCTGACCCAGACCTGTCCGTCGGCCGTCGTCTGCACATCCGCGATGCCGTCCCCCAGCGTCAGCGCCCGCAGCAGCGTGCCCTCCCGCGAGTACACCCAGGCGTTGCGCTCATGCTCCTTCTCGGAGCGGTAGCTGCAACGCGCGTTCACGAGCAGCACCTCGTCCCCGGGCAGCGGTTGGACAAAGTGGAAGTCCGGCGCCTCGCGAGGCAGCGCGAACCGCTCCCAGGTGTCCCAGTCCTCCGCGTGGTGGAGGACCTCATCTCCTTCGCGTCCGCCGTCCGCGAGCCACCACAGCGTGTGGTCTGGCGCCACGCCCCAGGCCTTCGCCTTGCGTCCCGCGAGCGCCTCCGCCACGTCGACCCGCGTGTGCACCTCGACGGTGAGTGTCCTCTTCATGCGCGTCACGTCTCCTCCACGGCGCTCCGGGAAGACGGGCCCGACGGGAGCGCTGACGGAACCTGACGGTCCGGTGCCACGAGGCTCGCGCCTCCCGGGGGCCAGTGCCATCCTCCCCTTCCCGTGCCCACCTCCCTCGACCTGTTCGCCATCCAGCCGCGCGTCACGCTCGACGACTACGCCTCGCCAGAGACGTTCGCCGCACGCCACCGGGCACTCGCGGCGCGGGTGGACGCGCTGCGGCCCCGGGATGCTTCGGGCCGGCCGCTGAACCCCGCGCTCGCGGTCTGGCCGGAGATGGTGGGCGCGGCGCTCGCACTGATGGGGCACCTGTCGCGCGTGCGCCGCTGCAAGACGACGAACGGCGCGATGACGCGCGTGGCGCTGGCGGAGTGGCGGGCCCTGTTCCGCACGTGGCGCGCCTTCCGGCCACCGTCGATGGAGGAGTGCCTCTTCGCCACGGTGGCGCCTCTCGTGCACCGGACCATGTTCGAGACCTTCTCCGGCATCGCGCGCGACTACGGCCTGTGGGTCGTGGCCGGCAGCGCGCTGCTCCCCGCCAACCGCCTGGGCATCGACACGCCCGAGTACGCGCCGGCGGGCGCACGCACCTTCAACACCAGCTACACATTCTCCCCGGACGGTCACTGCGTGGGCGTCACGCGCAAGGTGAACCTGGTCCCCACGCAGGAGGACGTGCTGAACCTGAGCCCCGGCCGCCCCGAGGACCTGCCCGTGGTGGACACGCCCTTCGGCAAGCTGGGCACGCTCGTCTGCTACGACGGCTTCCGCGAACCGCACACCTCCGGCGAGCCGTGGTTCGTGCCGTGCGCGCAGTACCTGGACGCGCTCGGCGTGGACGTGCTCGCGCAGCCCTCCGCCAACGCGTGGGCCTGGGATGCGCCCTGGGCCTTCAACGCGCCCGGCGAGTCGCAGCTCCGCAGCGAGCAGTGGTTCAACGAGGGCCTCTTCAGCCAGCTGCGCACGCTCAAGCGCGTGCGCTACGCGGTGAACCCGCAGCTCACCGGCGGCTTCTTCGAGAACACCTTCGAGGCCCCCTCGCTCATCCTGGAGCGCCGGGGACCGGACGACGTGCACGTGCTCGCCCAGTCCGCGGATCCGCGCGGCGAGGACGTGCTCCACGTCACCGTGCCGCGCTAATCCCCACGGGGCGCATCCAGGGCCACGAGCCTCGCGTCCTCCTCCAGGAGGAACTTGAGCGTGGGCCCACGCTTCTCAGGTTCCCAGCCCGCGGCCCGCGCCAGCGTGACCACCCGACCCACCAGGCCGGGGCCCACGCTGCGCGTCTCCAGCGCGGAGGCATCAACGTCGCCGACATGGAGCCACGGATCATCGTGGCGGATCCATACGTGCAGGGCCTGACGGGTGGCCTCGGCCCACACGACCGTCAGCAGGCGGTAGGCGAGCCCTCCCAGGGATTCACTCCGGCCCTGGAGGCTCCACCGGTACGAGACGCCCTCGACGGTCAGCAGCCGCGCCACGCTAGTCCCCGAGCTTCTTCTTCAGCAGCTCGTTGACGAGGCCGGGGTTGCCCTTGCCCTTCATCGCCTTCATCACCTGGCCCACGAAGAAGCCGTACACGCTCTTCTTGCCGGCCTTGTACTTCTCCACCTCGCCCGCGTTCTTCGCGAGGATGTCGTCCACCACCGCCTCCACCGCGCCCACGTCGCTCACCTGCGCGAGGCCCTTCTCCGCGATGATGTCCGCCGGCGCGCGGCCCGTGCGGAACATCTCCCCGAGCACGTCCTTCGCCGCGTTCGCGGACACCGTGCCCTTCTCCACCGTGGCCAGGAGTTCCCCCATCTGCGCCGGGGTGAAGCGCAGCGCGGACAGCGGCGTGCCCTCGTCCTTCAAGAGCCGGCTGAACTCGCCCAGGAACAGGTTGGAGAGCTTCTTCGCGTCCGGCGCGTGGGCCGCGCAGGCCTCGAAGAAGTCGGCCAGCGGGCGCTCGGCGGTGAGGATGCGCGCGTCGTAGGCCGGCAGGCCGTACTCACCCATGAAGCGCGTGCGCTTCGCGCGGGGCAGCTCCGGCAACACCTTCGCCTGCGAATCCCGGAGCGCGTCCGACACGAGGAGCGGCTGGAGGTCCGGCTCCGGGAAGTAGCGGTAGTCGTGCGCGTCCTCCTTCGAGCGCATCGACCGGGTGATGCCCTTGTTCACGTCCCAGAGGCGCGTCTCCTGGTCCACCTTGCCGCCGGACTCCAGGACGTCCACCTGCCGCGCCGCCTCGTACTCGATGGCCTGCTTGAGGAAGCGGAACGAGTTGAGGTTCTTCAACTCGCAGCGCTGCCCGTAGGTGGTGGACCCCTTGGGCATCACCGACACGTTGGCGTCGCAGCGGAAGCTGCCCTCCTCCAGGTTGCCGTCGTTGACGCCCAGGTACACCAGCACGTCGCGCAGCGCCTTGAGGTACTCCACCGCCTCGTCCGCGTCGCGCAGGTCCGGCTCGCTGACGATCTCCATCAGCGGCACGCCCGCGCGGTTCAGGTCCACCAGGCTCTGGCCCGCGGACGCGGACGCGTCGTGCACGCTCTTGCCCGCGTCCTCCTCCAGGTGGATGCGCCGCACGCGCACCGTCTTCTCACCCGACGGCGTGTCGATGACCAGCTCGCCCCACTCGCAGATGGGCTGGTCGTACTGGGTGATCTGATAGCCCTTGGGCAGGTCCGGGTAGAAGTAGTTCTTCCGGCTCCACACGCTCGTGGGCTTCACCGTGCACCCGAGCGCCAGCCCCGTGCGCACCGCGTACTCCACCACGCGCTCGTTGAGCACCGGCAGCACGCCGGGCATCCCCAGGCACACCGGACAGGTGTGGTGGTTGGGTTCGGCGCCGAACGCGGTGGAGCAGCCGCAGAAGATCTTCGACTGCGTGAGCAGTTGCGCGTGGACCTCGAGGCCGATGACCGTCTGGAAATCACTCAGGGGCATGGCGGTGTCACCTTGCCGGCGCCTGCTCCCCGCTAGACGGGGACGGCGCGGCGGAAGAAGTCGTGCTCGCGCTCGAACGCGCGGGCGATGCGCAGCAGGCGGGCCTCGTCGAACGGGCGCCCCAGGATTTGCAGCCCCACCGGCAGCCCCGCTTGCGTGAAGCCGCACGGCACGGACAGGCCCGGCAGGCCCGCCAGGTTGCAGGGCAGCGTGTAGACGTCCATCAGGTACATGGACAGCGGGTCGTCCACCTTGTCGCCCAGCTTGAACGCCGGCACGGGCGACGTGGGCGACACGAGCGCGTCCACCTGCTGGAAGGCCCGCGTGAAGTCCTCGCGGATCAGCGTGCGGACCTTCTGCGCGCGCAGGTAGTAGGCGTCGTAGTAACCGGCGGACAGCGCGTAGGTGCCCAGCATGATGCGGCGCTTCACCTCCGCGCCGAAGCCCTGCCCCCGCGTCTGCGTGTACAGCTCCTTCAGCCCGCGCGCGTCCTTCGCCCGCTGCCCGTAGCGGATGCCGTCGTAGCGGGCCAGGTTGCTGGACGCCTCGGACGAGGCCAGCAGGTAGTACGTCGCGAGCGCGTACTTCGTGTGCGGCAGCGACACGTCCACCAGCGTCGCGCCCATCCGCTCGAACTCCTCCAGCGACGCGCGCAGCGTGCCCTCCACCTCCGGGTCCATGCCGGCGGTGAAGTACTCGCGCGGCACGCCCAGCTTGAGGCCGCGCACCCCGTCCTCCAGGCCCGTGAGGCAGTCCGGCGTCGCCACGTCCGCGGAGGTGGAGTCGCGCGGATCATGCCGGGCGATGAGCTGGAAGAGCGCCGCGGTGTCCCCCACCGTGCGCGCCATGGGGCCCGGTTGATCCAACGACGAGGCGAAGGCGATGACGCCGTAGCGCGACACCCGGCCGTAGGTGGGCTTGAGCCCCACGGTGTTGGTGAACGCCGCGGGCTGACGGATGGAGCCGCCCGTGTCGGTGCCCAACGCGCCGAACACTTCGCGCGCCGCCACCGCCGCGGCCGAACCACCCGACGAGCCGCCCGGCGTGCGCGTCAGGTCCCACGGGTTGTGGGTGGGGAAGTACGCGCTCGACTCGTTGGACGAGCCCATCGCGAACTCGTCCATGTTCAGCTTGCCCACGAGTGGCAGCCCCGCCTCCTTCAGCAGGCGCACCACGGTGGCATCGTACGGCGGGACGAAGCCCTCCAGGATGCGCGAGCCGCAGGTGGTCTCCAGCCCTTCGGTGAGGAAGATGTCCTTCAGCCCCACCGGCACGCCGTCGAGCGCACTGGCGGGACTGCCCGCGTGGCGGCGTGCATCGCTGGCCTCGGCGGCCTTCAGCGCCCCGGGCTCGTCCACGCGCAGGAAGGCGCGCACCTTCGGATCCACCTGGGCGATGCGCTGGAGGCTCGCGCGGGTGGCCTCCACCGAGGACACCTCTCGCGTGGCCAGCTTCGCCGCCAGCTCCAGCATCGACAGGTCGGTGAGCGTCGACGACATGGTGGGCTACTCCAGGATCTTCGGGACCGCGAAGGCGGTGCCCACCTTCGCCGGCGCGTTGGCGAGGCCCGCTTCCGGGGGCAGCGACGGCCGCATCACGTCCTCGCGCAAGAGCGAGGACGCGAGCGTCGCGTGGGAGGTGGGCTCCACCTGGCTCACGTCCAGCGCCTCCAGCTCCGCCACCGCGTCCAGCACCTGGGACAGTTGGGTGGCGTAGCGCGCCTCCTCTTGCGGTGTCAGTGACAGCCGCGCCAGGGTGGCCACGTGCCGGACCTGCTCGAGCGTGAGGGCCATGGGGAAGCCTCCTCCCGTGAGGGGTAAACCGCCTGCTACGAGCGCTTGAACAGGTTGAGGATGGCGCCCATCACCTTGCCGCCCTCGTGGCCGTGCTGCTTCATGACCTCGCCCAGCTCGCCCGCGTCCAGCCAGACGCCGTGGCAGTTGAAGCAGCTCTCCAGCTCCACGTTGCCCTGCTTGAGCGTCTGCAGGTCCATGCCGCACTTGGGGCACTTCATGTAGTGCAGCTTCTTGAGGTCCTCGCGCTGCTGGGCCGCGGTCTGCTGGGACTGCTGCAGGGCCAGCTTGCGCTTGGCTTCGATCTCCTCGCGCGCGAAGTAGTCGTCTTCGTTGTGGGAGGGCTTTTCAGGGGTCAGGTCGGACATGGTTCGGGTTCTCCTTGACGGGGGCACCATACCTTCTCCCCCACGGGTCGCAGTCGAAATGTAGGCCCTGTTCCGCCCCCTCGGAGGCCTGCCGGAAAATTGACCCCAGGCCGTCCCTCCCTATTCTCGCCGCGCGGATTGCTACAGCTCGCTACGCGGCTGGAATCGGGCAGAGGGAACCGGGGTCCATGACAGCGGCCAAGAAGGGTGGTCGGGCGGAGAAGGCAGTGCTCTCCCGACAGGAAATCGCGACCAAGCGCAAGGCGCTCGCGAACAAGAAGATGAAGGCAGGGGGGGCAGCCAGCCCGGCCAGACGGGCGCTCATGGGCGTCTTCGTCCTGGCCGCCTCGCTGCTGTCCTTGCTGGCGGTCGCCACGTTCGACGCGCATGACCGCACGGGCCCGGGCTTCCGCAACGCGGTGGGCCCCATGGGCCACCTCATCGCGGAGACGCTCCGGGGCGCGCTGGGCGTGTGCGCCTACTTCATCCCCGTGGGTGGCATCTACACCGCCGTGGTGCTGTTCGTGGGCAACCGCGAGCGCCGCCGCCTGCCGCAGATCATCTCCCTGGCGCTGCTCACGTGCAGCGTGGCCGTGCTGTCGCAGCTCATGTTCGCCAAGGACAAGGGCTGGGCGCACCCGCCCGGTGGCGCGCTGGGCGCGGGCCTGGGCGGCCTGATGGAGGGCATGTTCTCCACCGTCGGCACCGTCATCCTCGTCACCGCCATCAGCGCGGCGGCGCTCATCGTGGGCACGCAGTACACGTTCTTCAAGCTGTGCTCGCTGGTGTGGGCCGGCCTCACGGTCCTGGGCCGCCGCGTCTCCGAGTCCGCCCACGTCTTCTGGGAAGCGCAGAAGGTCTCCTACCAGGCCCGCCAGGAGCGGCTCGCGAAGGAGAAGGAGGAGGAGGCCGTCTTCCTCGCCGAGCTGGAGGCGGAAGAAGAGGAGCTGTCGGAGGCCGAGCGTCTGGCCGAAGAGGCCGAGGCCGCCGAAGCGGAGGCCCTCGCCGAGGAGGCCGTGCGCCTCGCGCGCCTCGCGGAGAAGGAGCAGGCCGCCAACGCGAAGAAGGCGGTCAAGGAATCGCGCGAGAAGCCGGAGAAGAAGCCCACGCGCGAGGAGACGCCCGAAGACGACGACGCGCAGGACGAGCAGCCCTCGGCATCTCCAGAGCGGGCCGAGCGCGCGGAGCGCCGGTCCCCGGGCGCGGATCCGGCCTGGGCCGCGTCCTTCCTCGCGCCCCAGCCGCAGCTGCCCGCCAACGCGGAGGGCTCGGAGCCGCTGCGTCGCGCCCGCAAGACACCGCAGATCGTCACCCCGCCCGCCGCGCCGTCCTCGCCGCCCGTGCCCGCCGCGTCGCTCGCCCCGCCGGTGGCCGAGCCCGTGAAGCCCGTGGTGGAGAAGCCCGTGGCCGCGGCTCCGGGCAACGCCCTCATCCCCGCGCCGCCCGCCGCCCTGGCGCGCATGCCGCTCATCGTGGAGCCCAAGGCGCCGCCCAAGCCCACCGCGGTGAAGCGGCCGCATGAGCAGTTCGAGTTCGTCGGCGACCGCAAGAGCTTCTCGCTGCCGCCGCTGGACGTGCTGGAGGCGGACAAGAAGGAGCGCACCGCGCTGGACAAGGACGCGTTCCTCGTCACGGCGGAGAAGCTGCGCGCGAAGCTCGCGGACTTCGGCATCGTGGGCGAGGTGGTGGAGATCCGCCCCGGCCCCGTCGTCACCATGTACGAGTTCCTGCCCGGACCCGGCATCAAGGTCAGCAAGATCGCCGCGCTCCAGGACGACCTGGCCATGGCGATGGAGGCCATGCGTGTCCGCATCGTCGCCCCCATCCCCGGCAAGGGCGTGGTGGGCATCGAGGTCCCCAACCGCGACCGCGAGACGGTGTTCCTCAAGGAGATCGCCGAACAGGACACGTTCCAGAAGAGCGTCAGCAAGCTCACCATGTGCGTGGGCAAGGACATCGAAGGCATGCCGTACGTCTTCGACCTGGTGAAGGCGCCCCACCTGCTCATCGCAGGCACCACCGGCTCCGGTAAGTCCGTGGCGGTGAACGCGATGATCATGAGCATCCTCCTCAAGGCCACGCCCGAGGAGGTCCGCTTCATCATGGTGGACCCGAAGATGCTGGAGCTCTCCGTCTACGAGGGCATCCCGCACCTGCTGCTCCCCGTCGTCACCGACCCGAAGAAGGCCGCGCTCGCGCTGCGCTGGGCCGTGGAGGAGATGGAGCGCCGCTACCAGCTGCTGTCCGAGGCGGGCGTGCGCAACATCGCCGGCTACAACAAGATGGTGGAGACCAGCGCGTCGGAGGTGAAGCCCGCCGCCGCGCCCGCCGCGAAGAAGAAGTCGAAGCCCAAGAAGCTCTTCGTCGTGGACGTGGAGGGCAGCGAAGCCCCCGCCTCCGCCAGCGAGGGCATGGGCGTGGCCGCCCCGCGCGAGGACGACAGCGACGACCTGCGCGAAGCCATCGTCTCCGAACCGTCCCCCGACCTGGAGGCCGACGGCGAGGTGGACGCCGAGTTCGAGGAGGACTCCGACGCGGCCGCGCCCGCGCAGGCCGCCGCGGACAAGAAGGAGCTCAAGAAGCTGCCCTACATCGTCGTCATCATCGACGAGCTCGCGGACCTGATGATGGTGGCGAGCCGCGAGGTGGAGACCTACGTGGCGCGCCTCGCGCAGATGGCGCGCGCGGCCGGCATCCACCTGATGGTCGCGACGCAGCGTCCGTCCACGGACGTCGTCACCGGCATCATCAAGGCCAACTTCCCCACGCGCATCAGCTTCATGCTGCGCTCGAAGCCGGACTCGATGACGATTCTGGGCACGGTGGGCGCGGAGGCCCTGCTGGGCATGGGCGACATGCTCATCATGCCGCCCACGAGCGCCCACCTGCAGCGCGTGCACGGCGCCTACGTGTCCGAGCAGGAGATCAAGAAGGCGGTGGACCACCTCAAGGCCCAGGGCAAGCCCGTCTTCGACGAGTCCATCCTCAAGCCGCGCGACGAGGACGTGGAGAGCGGGGGCGAGGAGGACGAGCTGTCCGACGAGCTCTACGACCAGGCGCTCGCGGCGGTCAGCGAGATGCGCTCCGTCTCCATCTCCATGCTCCAGCGAAAGATGCGCATCGGCTACAACCGCGCGGCGCGCATGATTGAACGCATGGAGCGCGACGGCGTGGTGGGCCCCGCGGACGGCGCCAAGCCCCGCGAAGTGCTACTGCGCGGCCTGGGCGACATGCCCGGCGCCGGGGCGATGTAGCCGGGAACGGACCGCCGTTCCCCCAAGGTTTTCCCCACGGGGGCGCTCCGGACCTGCTCCGGGCGCCCCCGTTGTTCGTCTTCCCAGGCCCGGAGCCACCCGCGCATGATCGTCGCCATCTCCCGCTTCCGAGCCTCCCCCGACGAGGCCGACGGCTGGGTCCACCGCCTCCAGGAACGCTCGCGGCGCGTGGACGGCTACGAGGGCTTCCTGGGCCTGGAGGTGCTGCGCTCGTTCGAGCGCTCGCCCGAGATCCTGCTGGTGACGCGCTGGAAGGACCGCGAGTCCCTGAAGGCCTACTTCCAGTCCGAGGACTTCCAGCGGGCGAAGGGGGCCAGCGCCTCGCAGGAAGACGCCACCTTCGCGATGTACGAGGTCGTGGCCACATGACAATCGCCCCGGGCTCGTCTAAGGGCGTGCACCATGGCTGAACGTCTTGCCCTTTTCGCCACCGCCGCGCGCGGCACCGAGGACCTGCTGGCCGAGGAGCTGAAGGAGCTCGGCGCCAAGCGCATCCGCCAGGACCGCGGCGGCGTGCGCTTCATGGCCGCGCTCGACGAGGCCCTCAACGTCTGCCTCTGGTCCCGCATCGCCATGCGCGTGCTCTACCCGCTGGGCGAGTTCACGGCTCCCGGCGCGCAGGGGCTCTACGACGCCGTCGCCAGCGTGCCGTGGGAGGAGCACCTCACCACCAACGTGACGTTCGCGGTGGACGCCAACCTCAAGGACACCGAGCACGCGCACTCGGGCTTCGTGGCGCTGAAGGTGAAGGACGCCATCGTGGACCGGCTGCGCGACAAGCTGGGCTCGCGTCCGGACGTGGACACGCGCAACCCTGACGTGTCCGTGGTGGCGCACCTGGTGAAGGAGAAGCTGTCCCTGTCGCTGGACCTCGTGGGCGACCCGCTGAACCGGCGCGGCTACCGCGTGCGCCCCACCCCCGCGCCCATGAAGGAGAACCTGGCCGCGGCCCTGCTGCGCGCGGCGGGCTACACCGGCCAGGAGGCGCTGGTGGATCCGATGTGCGGCTCGGGCACCATCGTCATCGAGGGTGGCCTCATCGCGCGCAAGCGCGCCCCGGGCATCGGCCGAAGCTTCGCGGTGGAGCGCTGGCCACACATGGGCACCCGCGCACGCGAGCTGCTCGCGGACCTGCGTGCGGACGCACGGCGCAACGAGCGCAAGGTGGAGGTCCCCATCCTCGGCTTCGACAAGAGCGAGGAGGCCCTGGAGGCCGCGGACCGCAACGTGAAGGCGGCGAAGCTGGGCGAGGAGATCCAGCTCGCCGTGGGCGACGCGACGAAGCTCGGGCCCCTGCCGGAGGGCGGCGGGCTCATCCTCACCAACCCGCCCTATGGCGACCGGCTGGGCTCCGGCGGCCAGAAGGGCATGAAGACCTTCTACTTCAAGCTGGGCGACTCGCTGCGCGCGCTGCCGGGCTGGCGCGTGTGGGTGCTGTCCGGCAACCCCGCCTTCGAGAGCGCCTTCCACGCGCGGCCCATGACGAGGCGCGACGTGTGGAACGGCCCCATCCCCTGCACCCTGCTGGGCTACCGCGCGCCGTTCACGCCCGGCGGCTCACAGCCGGTTCTCACTGCGCCGGGCGAGTCGCAGGAGGTTGCTCCGGTGCGTCCAGAGCATGAGGACGAATAGGCCCGCGGTGAGCAGCACGTAATCGCGCGAGCGCGCGGTGAAGAACGCGGTGACGATGGCGACGACGGCGGCGGACAGCGACCCTACGGAGCTGACGCGCCACTTCGCCACCACCAGCCCGTAGATGGCCGCCCCGGCGAGCGCCGCCGTAGGCACCAGCACGCACAGCACGCCCAGCGCGGTGGCCACGCCCTTGCCGCCCTTGAGCCGCAGCCACACCGGGTACACGTGCCCCAGCACCGCGGCCAGCCCCACCAGCGCGTGCGAGCGCGCGTCCCCGGGCATCCAGTGCAGCGCGAGCCCCACCGGCAGCGCCCCCTTGAGCGCGTCCAGCAGCAGCACCACCGCGCCCAGCTTCTTGCCCGCGACGCGCGTGACGTTGGTGGCGCCAATGTTGCCGCTGCCGCTGTCACGCACGTCCACGCCGCGCAGCCACCGCGTCAGCAGCACGCCGAAGGGCACGGAGCCGCAGAGGTAGCCCAGCAGGAGGAAGGCGGTGAGCACGGAGGACGGGGCGCGGCCCTACGACAGCAGGTGCGGGAAGCGGGTGTGCAGCACGACGTAGGCGTAATTGGCCAGCAACACCAGGGGGAACGCGATGCGCACCCACCGCCACTCGCGCTCCTCCAGCTCCACTTCGGGAATGGGCAGCGCGAAGAGGAAGTGCAGCACCGTCACCACCGCGGCCGCCGCGAACAGCAGCGCGAACACGGTGCCCAGCGGGTTGGCCTCCCAGGCCCCTGGAATGTTGAAGTGCGCGACGCGGTCCGCCACCCGGGTGAGCCCACAGCCCAGGCAGGGCCAGCCTGTGTGCTCGCGCAGCACGCAGCCCCAGAACGGGATGATGCGGGCCACGGGGACATAGCGCCCCACGAGCAGCCCCCCGAGCCCGAGCAGCCCGAGCCATTCGAATGTACCCAACCGGCGGTTGGGGGCGGGGATGGTGACCTTCATGCGCACCTCGTGCCGAGTGTGCTGGACAAGCCGGAAGGATGGAAGGGGCGCCTTGCCGGGGCCCGGAAACCTGGGCTAAGCGAACGGGCATGCACATGCTCCGCACCGCCCTCCTGACGCTGGTCGCCGTTCCCCTCGTGGCCCTCGCCGCGGAGAAGACGCCCGCGCCCGCCAAGGCCGCCGCCGCGACGAGCGACTGCCACCACCCCGCCGAGGCCAAGACCCCCGAAGCCGCCAAGGACGCGAACACCGGCTGGACGCTCACCCGGGGCGAGGCCCTCAAGGGCGCGCCGGCCGTGAAGCTCGCGGAGCTGCTCGCGAAGCCCCAGGCCCACGACGGCAAGGTCGTGCGCGTGGAGGGCCAGGTGCGCAAAGCCTGTGAGAAGAAGGGCTGCTGGATGGAGCTGGCCCAGGACGCCAAGAGCCCGGGCGTGCGCGTGACGTTCAAGGACTACGGCTTCTTCGTCCCGCTGGACTCCGCGGGCTCGCAGGCGCGCGTGGAGGGCGTGGTGAAGGTCGCGGAGCTGAGCGACGCCCACGCGAAGCACTACGAGGCCGAGGGCGCCATCGTCCCCCGCGGCACCGACGGCAAGCCGCGCGAAGTCCAGCTCGTGGCCTCCGGCGTCGAACTGCGCCGCCCGTAGCATGGGAGGCCGCAGCTTCAGCATGCGAGGCGTGCAGGGCGCGGCCGACCGGGCCGTGCAGCACGCCCGCGCGTGGCTCCTGGAGACGGAGCCGGGCTCGCGCGTGCACGACGTGCAGTTGGATCCGCGCTTCCAGCACCGGGGCGTGGACCTGCTCTGGGAGCTGCCCACGGGAGAGGTGCGCGGCATCGAGGTGAAGGGCGACCGCAACGCCACCCGTCGCCGCTACTTCTTCGAGCTGGTGTCCAACCTGGAGAAGGACACCCCGGGCTGCTTCCTCTACAGCGGCGCGGACCTGATGGTGTACGTGTTCCTCACGCAGGGCGAGCTGCACGTGCTGCCCCTGCCCCAGGTGCGCGAGTGGTTCCTGCCCCGCGCGAAGGAGTACGCCCTCAAGCACGCCTTCACCCAGACAGGCGCCATCCGCTACACCACCGTGGGCGCCGTGGTGCCCGTGCGGGACGTGGCGGAGGGCGTGCCCGGCGTGAGCGCGGTGAAGCTCAAGCGCGCGGCCACGGTGATGCCCGGGAGCGCGCCCCCGGAAGCGCCCATGTCCGAAGTCGGAGCCGGAGCCGTGGAGCAGGCCGGTGTCCCGGCCCCGAGCGCTCCCCCTGCCACGGCCGTCGCCAGGGCCCCGCGGTCACGGGGCCCCAAGCGCACGGGCACGGGGTGAGCGGCCCTCCCGGCGACTAACGCCGGCGCTGCGGCTGCGCGTGCTGGTGCCGGTGCTGCCGGTGGCCCGGGTGCATCTTGTCGTGCTGGGCCTCCAGCCGCTCCTGCGTGCCCATCAGCTCCAGGAGCGCCGCGCGGTCGTTCTGCTGCTTGAAGATGTGCTCCAGGCGGGGCACCAGGTCGAGCGACAGGTGGATGTCGTTCGCCTTCTCCGCCTCCGCCAGCAGGGTGCGACCCTCGATGGCCGCGTCGATCCACGCCTGCAGGTGGATGAGGCCGTCCACCGCGAGCAGGCGCGAGATGGGCGCGCGCGCCGCGTCGTGGATGAGGTTCTTGAGGTCCTGGATGGCGGGCTCGCGCTCGCCCCGGGCCGCGCGGACCACCGCCTGGGAGATGCCGCGCCGGTCGGGCAGCAGGAACTCCTCGATGTCGGCGAACGCCGTCGCGTCCTCCTGGTGACCCTGGACGGCCAGCGACTCCGCCAGGCTGTCGAACAGCTCCGCGTCCTTCTCGGAGAAGGGCGCCAGCGCCTCCTGGAGGAACGGCGCGGGCAGGTTGCCCTTGTCATCCAGCGTGAGGCGCGAGCGCAGGGACTTCACGCGCTCGAAGGCGGGGGCCACCGGGGCGTCCTGCACGCCGTTCAGGCGCTGCACGAGCGCGTTCATCAGCGCCGCCAGTCCCTCGGTGAAGTCCTGGGGGGACACGCGGTCGGACATCCACCGGCGCCACAGCTCCACGGCCGCGGCCACGACGTAGTCCTTGAACGGGCCGGTGCCCTTCCACGTGCCCTTCCACTTCTGGGCGATGCCGAGCGGATAGGTCGTCTCCGCCAGCTTGCGGTAGTCCTCCTCGCTCACGGGGATGCCGTAGTGCCCCAGCGTGCCCAGCAGGGCCTCCGTCGGGTAGTCCTTGAGGCCCTTCTGCTGCCATGACTTGTCAATGCGCTGCGTGCTCACCAGATGCGCTCCGAGGCCATGCGAGTGCCGGCCATCGGCCCCGCTGGGCATCTTGTAGCGGAAAGCGGGGCTTGACGGGTACGGCCTTGGCGAGCCCCGTCAGACGGCGGACGCCTGGGGGGCCTGCCCCGGCACGATGGGCCACACCGTGGGCTGGCGCCGCCCGTCCTCCACCCGGCGGGCGAGGTACGGGACGCACTCACGCTCCTGGAAGGCCCGCTTCCACGCGGCGAAGCTGCCGCCCGCGCGCCAGGCGTCCATCGCCGCGAGCCCCGCCTCCGGGCCGCACTGGGCCAGCATGTACTCCACCCAGGCCCAGCGCGCGGAGGTGGGCCGCACTTCCGCCCGCCCGCGCAGGCCCTTGCGCAGCCGCTCCAGCTTGTTCTCCACCTCGCGCACCCCCGCGAAGGGCGCACCGTCCAGCGGCGTGTTGCGCTTGGCCACGAAGGGCGCGACCCCCAGCGCCACGGGCAGGATGCGGGACAGCTCGGTGGTGAAGCGGATCAGCTCGTCGATGTCCGCGTCGTCTTCGTGCGGCAGGCCCACCACGTTGTAGACCTTGAGCTGCTTCATGCCCGCCGTACGGGCGAAGCGCGCCGCACGGACGATCTGCTCCTCCGAGTGCTTGCGGTCCACCAGGTCCCGCATCTTCTGCGAGGCCCCGTCCGCCGCCACCGTGAGGTTCGTCGCCCCGCCCCGCCGCAGCTGATCCACCAGCTCCTGCGTGAGCCGGTCCGCGCGCAGCGAGGACACCCCCACCTCGCGGCCGGCGTCCACGAGCGTGCGCAGCAACTCCACGATGCGGGGATGATCCGTCACCGCCGCCCCCACGAGCCCCACGCGCCGCGCGTGCTCGGGGATGAGCGACAGGATCCGCTCCGGGGGCACCGTGCGCATGCCGCCATTCGTCGTGCGGCGCATGACGCAGTAGTGACAGCCGCGCGAGCAGCCCCGCTCCGGCTCGATGAGGAACATCGACCGCAGCTCCGTGTGCGGCGTGATGATCTGCGTCCGGGCCGGCAGCCGGGCATCCGTCGCCTTCGCGACGTGGTAGCGCGCGCCGCCCCGCCCGGGCACGCGGAAGCCGGGGATCCGCGCCAGGTGATCCAGCAGCGCCTCGCGGTCCATGGAGGCCGCCGCGTCCAACAGGACGTGGATCAGATCCTCCGCCTCCCCCTGGACCAGCACGTCCACGAAGGGCTCCAGCGGATCCGGGTTGGAGAACGTCAGCGGACCGCCCGCGACGATCAGCGGATGCCTTGCATTCCGCTCCGCCGCAAGAACCGGCAAACCAGACAACTCCAACATCGTGAACAACCCTGTGAGCTCCAACTCATACGCCACAGAGAAGGCCAACATTGCAAAACCAGACACCGGTGCCTGGGATTCCCAGGTAAACAATGGCGTCCGTGTTCTCTTGTATGTCTCGACATCATCGGGAAGAAAGACACGCTCGGCCGTCGCCCCGGCGTGCTCATGCACCTCCCGGTAGATGGCCTGGTACCCCAGCGAGCTCATCCCTACGTGGTAGGGGCTCGGGTAGCAGAGCGCGACCCGGTAGGGCGCCTCCTTCCGGAGCGTGCCCGCTTCGTCCGCCAGCAGCGAGCAGACGTGCTCGATGAGTTCGTATCGGCCCTCCATGGTCCTCCAGACAGGTGCACTCCAGGCTGCATAAACACCACGGCCCCGGACCGCTACTCCCTCGTGGGGGAGGAGCTGCCGGGGCCGCGGTGGCCTTCAGGGTTGGCTAGAACCGACTACTTGAACGACGGGATCGCCTTCGACGGGACGCACCGACCCTCGTTGTAGCTCGCGGGGAACGTGCCGTTCTCCTCGAAGTACGCGGCCTCCTCCTCCGTCATGAAGGCGCCGCTCCAGAAGCGCTTCGGGACCGCCTCGCACTCCACGGAGAAGTCCGGGTTGATGCCCGAGCCCGTGCCGCAGTTGGCGAAGCCCAGCTCCGCATCCGTCTGGTCGACGCGCGGATCGCAGCCGGTCGCCGGCCACACCGCGCGCATCACGTACTTCGAGGTGCAGGTGCCCCGCGTGTACGTGACTTCACCCGTCAACTGCGTGCCCGGAGAGCTGGGCGACGAGTACACCTTCACGTTGGCCACCGTGTAGGTGGTGTTGGTCGGCACCCCGGCCACCGTCGGATTGACCGTCGCAACGTTGAAGTTGTTCGCCGAGCAGAAGTCGTTCTCATCCGTCGTCGTGGTCAGATCACCCGTGACCTGGAGGCTGCCGAACTCGTTGCCCGTGTCCGCAGCGCCCATCCGGGCAATGAACTGCGGCCGGATGACGAGGTTGGCGGTACCAGTCTCGGGGTTCGCGAACTTCCAGACCCCCAGATTGTCGCCCGACTCGAGCGTGTCCGGGCAGGCAGCGCCGCCGGGACCCGTCGCAGGCCCGACGGCATCGTACTTCGCCCACCAGGTCGCGAAGCTCGCGTCCTGGACGATGCAGCCAGCGGACGGCTGCTCGAAGTCGCAGGCGGTCAGGCTGCCTGCGGTCCCCAGAATAACCAGCGTTGAAAGAATGCTCTTGCGCATGTTGCTGATCTTCCTCACGTGGTCAGGTGGTTAGAACGTGTACCGGACACCGAAGCGGATCTGCCGCGGGGCCTGGTACCGGTCGGGGTTCTTGAAGTTCTTGTTCACGTCTTCCGCTGCCAGGAGGCCCGTGCCGTCCGCGAGAGGAACCTTGCCGACGTTGGTGTCCGTGGGGAGGTCGGCAGCGGTGCCACCCGTCTGGGTCTTCGGGTCGTAGACCGGGAGGACCTGCGAGAACGTGTAGGACTCGTCCACGCTGTCCACGCCCTGGAAGTTGAAGAGGTTGAACACGTCCAGGGTGAAGGACACGACGCTGTCCTTGCTCACGCGGTAGTTGACGCCCACGTTGGAGTCGATGCTGTTGATCCACGGGGTGCGACCACCGGTGCCGCGCGGCAGGACGAACGTCTCATCCTGGCCGTAGCCCGGGTAGGCGCCGAGGTAGTTGATCGGCTGACCCGAGTTGCCGCGGTACGACAGACCGACGCTGGCGGACAACGCGTTGGAGAAGTTGACCTCCTTGGCGCCGAACACCTTGATGGCGTGCGTACGGTCGAAGGGCAGCAGACCCTTGCGGTTGTTCAGGAGGGCCACCAGGTCGAAGTCCGCGAGGATGTTCGGGTCGAGCTGGTTGTTCTCCGGGCGGAACAGACCGGGGTAGTTGCCGTACAGGCGGGACCACGTGTAGCTCGCCTGCGCCAGCCAGCCGTCCGTGAACGTGCGGTTCAGGTAGGCCGTCACCGCGTCGTAGTCACGCACCGGCGTCGGGAACTCCTTGGCGAAGCCGCTGCCGGGGTTGCCGAGGAAGTACGTATTGCCGTCATCGCGGCTCATGTCCTCGATGACCTTGCCCATGCTGCGGTGCGTGTAGCTGGCACCGAGGCGGGTGTTGGCGATGAGCTCGTACTCACCACCGACCACGAACTCGTCGGAGGACTGGGGCGAGATGTCCGGGTCGACCGGCTCGCTCTGCACCAGACCACCGCTGTAGAGCCGGTTCGAGTTCGTCGTCGACTCGGCGCGGGGCACGATGAACTGCTCGTTCGCGCAGTTGCCGCGCTGGCCTTCCAGCGAGCTCGGATCGCAACCACCCTCGGTTCCCGGCTCCGCCAGGTAGCGACGCGCGCTGAAGCGGCGCTCGCCCGGGAAGGCGCGGTCCATCATGTTGAGGGGGACCTGCTCGTAGTACCGGGCGAAGTTGACGAACAGCTTCGCACGGCCGTTGGCGAACGGATCCAGCACGGCGCCGAGACGAGGCGACCACTGGTTGCCGAGCTGCAGCGCCAAGTTGCCGTCGCCGCCGTACATGGACTGCACGTCGTAGCGCACGCCCAGGTTCAGGGTGACGCGGTTGGCGATGGACCAGCTGTCCTGGAGGAAGCCACCGATGGTGGTGCTGTTCGTCGAGGACTTCTGGAGCGTCTCGAACACCGGCGTGTCAGGCGCCGTCTGGTAGCCGTAGCGGCGGTTGTCCGTCCAGATGTGGCGGCCACCCGGCTGGTCGCTGCCGCTGCCGGCCTCCTGCAGGAAGACGCTACCGGAGTAGGCCTTCTTCTGGTCGTAGGCCAGGAACTCGGTGTCCACACCCGCCTTGAAGACGTGCGTGCCGAGCGCGTTGAGCAGGTACGTGCCCTTCGCGTTGATCTGGTAACGATCCAGCGTCGCCTCGGTGAGGTAGCCAGGGCCGCCGACGAAGTAGTTCGTGATCGGGCAGCGGACGGCCTGCTCTTCCACGGACTCGCCGCAGTACTGGGTCGCGTTGGGCACGTTCTCGAACGTGGTCAGCGCACGCGTACGCGTGTACTGCGCCAGCGCGTAGCCCGCCAGGCCGTTCGTCGTGCCGATGGCGCTGCCATCCGCAGGAGGCGTGCCCGCGGTCTGGTGGAACCAGCCGACGTTCGCGTCGACCAGGACCTTCTTCTCCAGGAAGGCACCGGCGTACTTCAGGGCGAGGCCCGTGGAGTTCGCGCGGTTCTCGGTCAGGCCGATGTTCTCGAGGCTCGAGTTCTGAGCGCCCGGCAGACCACCCGTACGGGGGTTGATCTGCAGCTTGCCCAGACCACCCGACACGGTCGGGGTGCCGTTCAGGGCGAACGACACGTTGTGGTCCTGGTTGATGAGGTACGTCAGCTTGCCCATGAACTGGATCGTGCGCGAGTCAGCGAAGTACTTGCGCTCGGACCCGGGGATCTGCTGGACCTTGCTGAAGCCGTTCTCGTCCTTCGCGAGCGGGTTCTCCGCGTCCTCGGCCGGGTCGAACGGGTTCTCCAGCTGGAAGGCGTTGAGCGCACGGGTGTGCTCGTAGCGCTGGAACGACGGCGCGAAGCCGGCGAAGAACCAGAGCTTGTCCTTCAGGATGGGACCACCGAGGGTCGCGCCGAAGTCACCCAGGTTGCTCAGGGCGTTCAGACCGGTGACCGTGGTGCCGTCCTCGACGACCAGCTTCCGCTTGCCCTCGAGGGCGCCGGGAGTCCAGTTCGCGAACACGGAGCCGTGGAACTCGTTGGAGCCCGACCGGGTCACCGCGTTGATGACACCGCCCGTGGAGCGACCGAACTCCGGCATGTAGCCGCCGGTGATGATGTTCACGTCCTGCACGAACTCGATGCTCAGCGGGCTGGCGTTCACGCCGAAGGCCGGGTCGTTCGTGGACAGACCGTCCACCACGTAGCCGTTCTCGGGCGAGGTCGTGCCGTTGATGGACACGCCGTACTGGTCGGACTGGGCGCCCGGGGCGAGCTCGGCCAGGGACTCAAAGGAGCGCGTCGCGCCACCCTTGCCCACCGGACGGGCCACCGCGATGCGCTTGATGAACTCCTGATCCACGTTCACGCCGGTGTTCGTGGAACCGACGTCGATCGTCGGCGGGCTGCCGATGACTTCGACGGTCTGCGTGAAGCTGTCAGGCAGCAGCTCCACGTTCACGCGGATGGTGCGGTTGAGGAGCAGCTGGATTTCCGGGCGGGCGTAAGGCTTGAACGTCTCCTTCTCGAACCGCAACGTGTACGTACCGGGTGGCAGCTGGGGAATACGATAGTTACCCTGAGCGTCGGTAACCACGGTCTGCTCGCCCTGCAGATTGGGCGAGGTAGCGGTCACAACAACGTCGGCCGCCGGCTTCTTGTCCTCCGTGTTGATGACGGTGCCGATGATGACGCTGGACTGCGCAAAAGCCGCGGATCCATACAGCAGACCTGCAGCAAGGACGACTCCGGTTTCCCGAAGTACTTGTTTCACTTGCATACCTGACCCCTCCAAGGTGGGCTGCAACCGAAAATGACTTGGGAAAATATCCGAGGTCAAGCAGTTGTCAATAGACCGTTGCTTTTTGGTAACCAGTGGGGCATTGCGCGATCACGTCGGCGGCGCCCGACACGGTTGCTTGAACCCGGAACCCTTTTCTGTATGGTAGCCGCCCTTCAATCCGGGCAGGGCGGGAT
>NZ_RAWA01000131.1 GCF_003611675.1 Corallococcus sp. CA053C | reverse complement strand
GGTGGTGGCCGCTGGAGTTGCCGCCGCCCGAAGGACGCCCACCGCCGGAGCTGCCGCCACCCCAACCGCCGCTGCCGCCACCGCCCTGCTGGTGGTGACCGCTGGAGTTGCCGCCGCCCGAAGGACGCCCGCCGCCGGAGTTGCCGCCGCCCCAACCGCCGCTCGACTCGTGGTAGCCGCCATTGCGACCGTTGCCCCGGCCGCCGTTGTACGGGGAGTAGCGCGGACCGGGTGACGCCGGGTGCGAACGCGGCCCGTAGTAGTTCGACCGCCCTCCGTACCCGTACGAGCTCGACCGGTGGTAGCCGCCCGGGTGATAGCGGTGGTGGCCGTAGCCGTAGTAGCGCCACGACACGCCCGGGTACCGGTACCAGGTGCGCAGGAACGGATTCGGGCGGCCGAACGAGAAGGCGATGCTCGCGTGGCGGTACACGGGGACGATGATCCGGACCGAGCCGTACGTCGTCCAACCGCCGCCGACGAATACGTAGGAAGGCCCGCGGCGCACCCACCGCGGCGACACGAACACGAAGCCCGGACGCGGCGGCTCCATCCAGGAGCCTTCAACCCACTCGTAGCCGTTGACGCCCCAGTACCAGTAGCCCGGAGCCCACGTGTAGTCGGGGGCCGGCGCGGGGGGCTGCGCTTCGACGCGCAGGGCCGGAGGCGCCTGGGTCGCCGTCACGTCCTCGCTGGCGACCTCCACCGGAATCTCCACCTCGTCGGAGCCCTGCTTCGCCCAGCCGCCGGACACCCAGCGCCACACGTCGCCGTCCTCGGCCCAGTAGCCGTTGACGTACTGGTAGCCCGGCATGCGCTCCACCCAGCCGCCGGACTTGAACTGCCACTGGTCGCCGTCCCAGTACCAATGGCCGGACGTCCAGACGGCGCCGGCGAAGGGCCGGGCGCTCGGCGACTCGGCGGGCATGTCCGGGGGGGCGGTCGGCGCGACGGGCCCGTTGTCGTCCTCGTTGGACTGCTGCTCGACGTACGCATCATCTCCCCAGTCATCGGCGGCGACCGGCGCGGTCTGCGCGGACGCCCCCTGGGAGGCCAGGCCGACAATCAAACAGACCAACCATCGAGAACTCATGACTTCGTCTCCGATCTCCAGACCCCGGAGGGGACGCGGGCCTCCCCCTATTTATTCATCTTCCGGACCCGGGGCCGTACTCCCTTCCACCCCGACTGCTAGAGTCCGGACCGACGCGAATGCTGCGCCGACTCCTCCCGACATTGCTGGCCCTGGGGTGTGGACTGCTGGCCCTCGGCTGGGGGCTGGTGACGCTCCAGCGCATCTTCACCCAGGAGCGGGAGGACGCCCGCGCCCAGGTGCGCTCCCGGCGCGAGGCCCTGGAGCTGCTCGCGTCGGAGGCCCTGCGCACCGCGCTCGCCCAGCGGCTCAAGGCCCAGCTGCCCGCCCTGAACGCGGCCATGGGAGACCCCCTCCTCCCCGCCGAGGGCCTCTACCTCGTGTTCCGCGGCCACCAGTTCCTGCCGCGCGTGGACTGGCCCCGGGACGGGGATGAAATGCCCGCGAGGGCTGCCTACGAAGAGCTGGCGCAGGCGCTCGATGAAGGGACGGCTCCGGCCCCCTGGCAGGAGCGGCTGACGCGGCTGCGCGCGGTGGAATCAGCCCTGGCCACCGGCCGCGAGTCCCTCACGAACGCGGCGGTGGACGCGCTGCTGCGCTACCACGCGGCGCATCCGCTGCGGGCCGACCAGGAGCTGCCCTTCACGGTGCTGGTGGTGGAGCGCCTGCGGCAGGGGGACCTGACGCCGCCCCTCATCCGGGCGCTGGTGCGCGAAGGGCTCCCGGAGGAGCTGGGCGGCATGGACCGGGGCGCGGGCCTGCAGCGGGACCTGCTGCGCGCGAGGACGCGGCTCACCCGCGCGGACTTCGACTTCCTCCAGGCGCGCATCGTGGCGCTGAGCCAGGAGCTGTCGGAGCCCACCGACGCCTTCCAGGCCCGCGTGCGGGAGGCTGGCGCAGGAGCGCTGGTGATGCCCGACGCCCTGAAGGAGCCGTTCCTCGTGGGCGAGCAGTGGTACGTGGAGCCGGGGGCCGAACAGGTGCGCGGGCTCGCCGTGGACATGCGGAAGCTGCTCGCGGACCTGACGCAGGAGCTGCGGGCGCGCGAGCTGATCACGGCGGACGGAGACCTGCGGCTGCGGCCCGCGGGCGTGGTGCGGCTCCTGTCCGAGCCGGGGCTGGAGGTGGCCATGCCCGGGTGGGCCGCGGCGGAGGCGGACATCGAGGCGCGCTACGGCCTGAAGACGCTGCTGGTGGCGGCGTGCGGCGCGCTCGCGTCGGCCATCGCGGCGCTGGCGGTGGTGGCGCAGCAGCGCAAGTACCGCTTCGTGGAGCTCAAGAGCGACTTCGTCTCCACGGTGTCGCACGAGCTGCGCACGCCGCTCGCGTCCATCCGCCTGCTGGGCGAGACGCTGGAGCGAAGGCTGGGCAAGAGCCCCGAGGCCGGGGACTACCCCACCCGCATCGTGCGCGCGGCGGAGGGGCTCCACTTCCTCGTGGAGAACATCCTGTCCTTCAACCGCATCGACAAGGGGCGCTGGGCGCTGCGGACCTCGCGCGTGCGGCTGGAGGAGGCGGTGGGCACGCTGCGCGATGACCTGCTGGACGCCGTCCCGGTGCCGGTGGAGCTGCGCTCGGAGGTGGACGACGTGGAGCTGGACGCGGACGCGTCGCTCGTGCGGATGCTGTTCGCCAACCTGGGCCGCAACGCGTGCCTCTACAACCAGCGCAGCCCCGTGGTGCTCACCGTGCGCGCGTACCCGCAGCCGGGCTTCGGCGTCACGGTGCTCTTCAGCGACAACGGCATGGGCATCCCCCCGGAAGAATGGGAGCGCGTCTTCGACGACTTCTACCGACTGACGACGTCGGGCCCGGAGGTGCACGGAAGTGGCCTGGGGCTGGCGCTGTGCCGCAGAATCATGGGGCTGCACCAGGGCAGCATCCAGATCGCCTCCTCCAGCCCGGAGGGCACCACCTTCGCCCTGACCTTCTCCGAGCCGCGCCGATGACGACGACGTCCCCCACCACCCGCCCCTCCATCCTCATCGTCGAGGACGACGCCAACCTGCGCCTGGGCCTGCGCGACAACCTGCGCGACGAGGGCTACGACGTGACGGACGCCCCGTCCGCGAAGGAGGCCGGGCCGCACCTGCAGCAGCGCGCATTCGACCTGCTCATCCTGGACGTGATGCTGCCGGGCGAGGACGGCTACAGCTTCTGCCGCCGGCTCCGTGCGGAGGGCGTCAAGAGCATGGTGCTGATGCTCACCGCGCGCTCGCTGGAGGACGACCTGGTGCGCGGCTTCGAGGCCGGCGCGCAGGACTACCTCACCAAGCCGTACCGCCTGCGGGAATTGCTCGCGCGCGTGCGGGCGCTGGTGCGCAGGGCCGGCACGGCGCCGCCGCAGGTGATGACCTTCGGCGCCTTCACGCTGGACCTGGGCCGGCGCGCGGTGCTGCGCGCGGACGGCAGCGAGGTGGACCTGACGCGCACGGAGTTCGACCTGCTGGCCTTCCTCCTGCGCCACCGCGACCGCGCCCTGCCCCGAGGGGAGATCCTGGACGCGGTGTGGGGCCGCGACGTCATCGTGGATCCGCGCACGGTGGACAACTTCGTGTCGAACCTGAAGAAGAAGCTCGGGTGGACGAGCATCTCCGGCTTCACCATCCACACCCTGCGCGGCGTGGGCTACCGCATGGAGGTGCCGGGTGCCGGCCCGTCATGACGCAACCATGACGAAGGCATGGAGCCACGGCCGCCCTTCGGGGGTGGCGACTCCGTAGGTTGCTTCCTGTGGGGGCAGGACGCCTGGAGCGTCCATCCCAACCAGGAGGCAGGCAGATGTTTGAGTCGGTCATCGAACAGCGAGGGTTGCGCTCGGGACGGTTCGGCACGGGCGCATGGGTCTCCATCGGCGTGCACGCGGGGCTGCTGGGCCTGGTGGTCTTCATCTCCGGCCGGGTCCCCGAGACCGTCGAGCTGCCGGAGCCGGTGGTGACCTTCCGCCAGCCCGCCATCCGCAAGGGCGTGAAGCAGGCCACGCAGCCGACGCAGGCCGCCACCACCGCCCCGGTGAAGCCGCCCAAGCGCATCGACCGTATCCCCCGCGTCCCCCCGCCGATGACCACCACGCCCCCGGAGGTGACGCCGGATCCGACGCCCGAGCCGACCACGGTGGCGGACGCGACGAACACGGGCGAGACGGGCACGGGCTCCAACGAGCCGGTGGGAGACCCGGATGGGGATCCGAACAGCACGAGCCCCATCGGCGCCATCGGCGTGCCGAACATCCCGCAGGCCACCGGCACGGAGGTCCTTCCCTTCCTGGGAGGCATGACGCCACCGGTGATGGTGAGCGGCGCGGAGCTCAGCTACACGCGCCAGGCGCAGCTCGCGGGCGTGGAGGGCGTGGTCGTCGCGAAGTGCGTCATCACCGTGGAGGGCACCATGCGGGACTGCCGCATCATCAAGGGCCTTCCGTACATGGATGACGCCGTGCTGTCGGCGCTCCAGTCGCGCCGCTATCAGCCCATGACGTACCAGGGCCGTCCGGTGAACGTGGCGTACACGTTCAACATCAAGCTCCGGATGCCCCGGTAGACTGCGGGTGTCCGCCAGTGAAAGCGCATGGGTGCCTGCCTCCCCCGCCTGGGGGAAAAGGGTCGCGGCGGAAAGGCATGCCCGTTAGGAATGTCCTGTCGCGGCTGGCCATGTGCGCGACACCGGCACCGGTAGGCGCGGGCCTCCCCCGGCCCGCATCCGGTGCCGGTCCCTTTTTCCTGGGCGACGTTGGACACCTGGTACGACGCGGTGGTGGTGGGCGCGGGCTTCGGCGGACTGGCCACGGCGCTGGAGCTCTGTCGCAGGGGTGCCCGCGTGGCGCTGTGCGAGGCGCTCAACTATCCGGGCGGCTGTGCGAGCACCTTCCGTCGCGGAGGCTACGCCTTCGAGTCCGGAGCCACGCTGTTCTCCGGCTTCGATGCGCACCAACTCTTCGGCCGGTGGATCCGCGAGCACGCGCTGGACGTGACGGTGGAGCCGGTGGATCCGCTGGTGGAGCTTCGCGCCCCGGGGTTGCGGCTGCCCGTGCACCGGGACCGCGCGCGTTTCATCGGTGAAATCCGCGCGCTGCCGGGTGCGCCCGTGGAAGCCATTGAGCGCTTCTTCGAGACCCAGGCACGGGTGGCCGGAGTCCTGTGGCCGCTGTTCGATGATCCGGACCTGTTGCCGCCGTTGAACCTGCGGTCCCTGCTGCGGCACGCGGGGCGCGCGTGGACGTATGCGCCGCTGGCGCGCTGGTTGGGACGTCCGCTGGGGGCGGTGGTCGCGCACCACGGACTGGAGCACTTCACGCCGCTGCGCACCTACCTGGATGCGCTCTGTCAGATCACCGTGCAGTGCTCCGCCGCGGAGGCGGAGGCGCCGTTCGCGCTCGCGGCGATGGACTACTACTGGCGCGGCACGGGGCACGTGCGGGGCGGCATCGGCCAGCTGGCGAAGGCGCTCACGGGGGCCATCACGGCCCGGGGCGGCGACGTGCTGCTGGCCAACCAGGTGCGCGCGGTGACCCCCGTGGAGGGCGGCTGGAAGGTGACGGCGCGGAGGGGTGAGCTGCGCGCGCGGCACGTCGTGGCCAACACGCTGCCGCAGGGGCTGCGCTCGCTGCTCGACGCGCCCGTGGGACGCCTTCCCCGCGTGGACGCGCTCGCGGAGCGTGTGAATGAGGGCTGGGGCGCGGCGATGCTGTACCTCGTGGTGCGTCCGCCCGAAGGCGACTCCGGCAGCGCGCGCCACCTCGAGCTGGTGCGAGATCCGGCCCAAACCTTCACCGAGGGCAATCACCTGTTCGCATCCGTGAGCGGCGTGACGGATGAAGGCCGCGCAAGGCCGGGACAGCGCACGGTGACGGTGTCCACGCACGTGCCGCTGAAGAAGCTCGCGGACCTGTCGCCGGAAGCGCAGGGGCCCTACTTCGCCCAGCTGCATGCGCGGATGCGCGAGGGCTTGGAGGAGCTGGCGCCGGAGTGGATGGGCCAGGTGGTGCATGCCATGACGGCCTCTCCGCGCACGTTCCAGCGCTTCACGCTGCGCGAGGCAGGCGCGGTGGGCGGCGTCCCTCGGCGCGCGGGGCTGGGCAACTACCGCACGCTGGGCCCGTTCCAGGCGGACCGGGGCCTGTGGCTGGTGGGGGACTCAGTGTTCCCGGGCCAGAGCACCCTGGCCACGGCGGTGGGCGGCGTGCGCACGGCGGCGAGCATCGCGTCGGCGCGCTGAGGCATCAGCTCACGTGTGAGCGGCCCGCCGATGCCCCGGTGCGCCGCGCGGCTCGTGCGAAACGGCACGTTCAAAGATGCCAGGCCGCGCGAGTGCAACAGGACGCGCGCCTTTCGCATCACATCCGGAGACAGCTCACCCCATCGCCGCGGTGTCGCCCGCGCTCGGGGGCATCGTGCGCGCGGTCGCTGCCAGCTCCGCGAGGATGCGCACCGCCTCCCGTGCGGCGTCTTCCGGCTGCACGCTGGTGTCCGAGATGCCGGCGATGAGCCTCGTGCGATCGTGGTCCACCGCCCCCTTCTTCGCCCACGTGCTCGCGGAGGGCACCGTGAGGTACGCGGAATAGGCATGGTGCCCGGAGCCGGGACGCTCGCCAATCACATGCACCAGGGCGCACGGTCGCGCGTCCTCCTCGTCACCGAACAGCAGGCGTCCCACCTGATAGCCCGCGCGCACCCGGCCGTGCTTCACCACCAGCACCTCCGGGGCCACGCGCCAGCCCTGCGCGTCCAGCTCTGCGCGCAGCGTGTCCAGGAACGGCGCCAGGTGTCCCGCGTCCATCAGCGAGCGCGGATCCAACCCGTCCGACACGACGAGCTGCGCGTCGTACTTCCCTCCATGCCGCTCGCGCAGCGCACGCACCGTCGCCTCCGACGCGGCCTCCAGTGACTCGCCCGAAGGCGGATGCAGGATGTAGTCGCGCCGGTCTTCCGAGCACGTCCGCAGCCGCACCGCTCCGGGCAGGGACTCCACCGTCGCCTCGGACAGCTCCGACCAGAGGCCCACCTTGGCGTCCTCGTACAGGCTCCGCAGGTCCTGCTCCAGCGCGGGCTCCAGCGTCCACGGCGTCTCGCCATGCCCCACCGCCAGCGGCACGCCCCGGGCACGCACCCGCGCCATCTGCGCATCGGCCTCCGCTCGCAGCTCCGCCTCCGTGCGCGTGTCGCCCTTGTGTCGGCGGTAGTGCACGTAGACGTGGCGAGGGTCGCCGAAGTGCTTCGTGGGCCGGCCTTCCGCGTCGATGACACCCAGGCGCTGGAAGAAGGCCCACATCCGGTCATCCACCTTCAGGCCGTACCGCTCGCGCAGCCGCACGTGGTCCTGGAAGGACGTGGTGAGGTAGCTGAGCATCGGATCATTCCGCGTGGGCAGCGCCATCAGGTACGCGGGGCCCGCTTCGGCGAGCTGCTCCTGGCACCAGCCCAGGTCATCCAGCGTCACGTCCATGTGCAGCGTGGAGCACACGTCCAGTCCCAGCGTGAGGCCGTGCAGCTTGCCCATCACGATGTCTTCCAGGCAGCAGCGCACCAGTTGCTCGCGCGTGCGGAACACTTCCGGCCCGATGAAGCCCGCCACATCGTTGACGTGCACCCACGGCGCCGCGTCCCGCCCCGCACCGGCCTGCGCCACGGCGACCCGGCGCTTGAGGGCCCGCGCGAAGCCGTACTTGCGCGACTCGTGGATGAGCATGTCCGTGCCGTGGTGATGCCCGTTCGTCGCGTCCGCGCCCTGCCCCGTCTCGAAGTACAGGCCCCACGGGCCGGTGCGAGCCGCCGCGTGCGCCACCATCTTCTCCAGCGTCACGTCGAAGGTGCGGTTGGCCGCTTCGTTCCCACCGAGGCTCTGGAACCAGATGCCCGTGGTGCCCGGCTGAGCCGCCTCCACCTGCGCCTGCACGTCGATGTGCGCGAGCACGCAGTGGGGCATCACGTCCGTCAAACCAAACGTCACCAGTACGTCGTGCAGCGCCGCCTCCACCGCGGCCACCGACGCGACGTCCGACGACACCGGGTTGGTGCCCAGCACCACGTCCCCCACCGCGAAGGCCCACCCGTTGAAGACCTGCCAGCGGATGTCCTCCGGGTGATCCGTGGGCGAGTTGGGCTGCAAGCGCGCGCCCAGGTAGCCCCGCGCCCCCACGCAGCTGCCCGGCAGCGGATGGAAGATGCGTCCACCCACGGCCTTCAGCTCCGCGTCGCTCATCAGCTTCACCACGCACGCGATGACATCGCTGGGCAGTCCGTCGAGCGTGTCGTGCACGACCGCCTCGTCCGCGGTGAGCAGGAAGTCCTTGAGCTGCCCCAGCGTCCAGTCCGCCACGCGCCGCCAGCGCGCCGCATCCCACGCCTCCAGGCTGAAGATGTGCAGCCGGTCCTCGAAGGGCGGATGCGCGTGCACGTCACTCAGGCGCGTGCGCGACAGCAGCGCGCGGGCCCGCTGCCGCGAGTCCTCGTCCGCCGCCGCGACACCGATGGCCGCGTCGCCCTCCTTGAACGCATTCGCCGCGCCCAGGACCTGCTGATACAGGCGCGCATCGAAGGCACCGTGAAGCCGTTGCACGAAGTCCAGCACGTCTTCGTCGGGGAGGACGTCGGGGAGACGGACGCTCATGGGGTCCCAGTTTTTACCGGCGCCCCCGCCGCGCCACCATCCCCCCAGCGTGCTGTCGCCTGGGCGACGCCTGGACGCTTGTTCTCGCGGAAAGCTTGCTGCTGCAATCGTCAGCGAAGGACCTCAACCGCCGTCCGCGCGAGGTGCGCAGCCGGGAGGTGGACGCCATGCGCTGAGTGCCTCCACGCGAGCGTCCTGCACACCGGCGACACCGTTCGGTGCATCCAGTCCGTGCACGGCGGGTTCGCGCGTGAAGTCGAGCAGCGCGGACGGCACGGGCCTCGCCGGGCAGCCCTCCTGGAAGGTGGCCTCCGCTGCTTCCAGGAGCTCGTTCACGAAGTCCTCTCCGACGTTCCAGGACCACGGGTAGGTCCACGTGCCCGACCAGGGCTCGGCGCCTCCTGGTGGAAACCAGCGCCAGCCCAGCTGCGTCTGGCCCGAGGAGCCCCCGAAGCTTCCACCGATGACCCCTCCTTCGTGGTCGGTCCGGGGCAATTCGATGCGGAAGCCCTTCGGCACGGCGACGCGCAGGGCCTCCACCTGCACGTCGGCCCGCACCTCCGGCGCCAGCAGCATCATCCACGTCAACTCCCGCAGCCGCGTCGGATCCATGCGCCCCGCCATCACCTCGGAGCGGCGCGCGGCATCCGTGCTCGCGCCGTCCACGGTGCCCCCGGTTCTCAGCGCGAGCTGTGAGCAACTGCTCGACCGGTACGCTGTTCCGGTTCCCAGGTGATACGCGTCGAGCTGATCACAGAAGGCGTAGTGCCCCCGCCGGCCCCGCACCACCAGCCAGCCGTCCATCGGTGCGCGGATGCGTCCCAGGGGCAGCACGGACTGGAGCGGCCTTGTTCCAGGAGCTTCGGCCAGGCACTTGCGCCACGTCCGGTAGCGCGCCCCGGGAGACTTCTTCCGGGCGCGCGCCTCGCAGTCCGGTGGACGGGGGCGATCCGCCACGGACTCACGCGGCTTGCCATGGCGCAGGTACTCGGGACGAAAGGCCTGATCCGCCCGCGCTCGCCAGGGCTCGGTCTCCACGCCGCACGCATCGGCCTTCGCCGGACACAGCAGCGCCTCCAGCCGGTGTCCCTTCGAGTGCTCGCGCGTCAGGACTTCGCGGAGCTCGGGCGGGATCACCACCGTGTGGGGACCGGGACGTCCGAGCTCCAGCTGGGACGCGAAGTAATCCTTCCCGCCGTCGCGCCACCACGCCTTCAACGCGAGCCCGGACACGGCCTCGTCTTCCATGAGGGACTGCCCACCGACCTCTTCGCGGGCCAGCGCGAAGCAGCGCAGGTCCAGCAGCGCGGTCATCGCCGGCAGCACCGGGGCCACCGTGCCGTCCTCCGCGAGGTCCTGAATTTGCTGGTCGAACGCGGCCAGTCCGTCACGCGCCTCGGTCCACGCGGGCGTGTCCGGGGCACACGGAACGATGCGTGCCACGGGCGAAGGCGCGGCCGTCAACAGCCAGCCGAGCCCGACCGACACCACGAGGGACATGGACATGCCCCCATGGCACCTGCTCACGTCACCGCACGTCAAGCCATCGACGCGCGCGGAGGCTCGAAACTGCTACTCGCTCAGCAGTCCGGCCCAGAAGCGCACCAGTCGCAGCGCCTCCATGGCATCGACCTCGTGGTCCATCTCCGCGTGCGTGATGAGCGGCGTGGCGCGCAGGTGCACGCGCGTGAAGGGCTCCAGCGCGCGCGCCAGCAGCGTGGATTCGATGGCGGGGATGACGGAGTCGTCCACCCCGTGCAACAGGTACACCGGCGCGTGCGGCGGGGGCGAACGCTCCGGCGACAGCGACGGGTCTCCCGCGAAGTCCTTCACGAGCGGCAGCAACCGCGCCCCCAGCGCGGACACGTCACGTGTATTCACCAGGTGCAACAGTGTTGCGGCGGGCTCGGGAAGCGCCGCCTCCTGCTTGCGCGCCTCCTCGAAGGTGGCCGCCGCCTGCTTCCCGTCCACCAGCGTCAGGTGCGAGGCGCGCAGGAAGGTGCGGACGCCCGTGCGCAGCGGCTCCACCTGCTCCGGAGGCACCAACCGATCCGCGACGCTCAGCAGGATGACGACCACGCCGTAGTCATGCGGCTTGCGGTGCACCCCGTCCGCCTGGACACCCGTGCACAGGAAGGACAGCACGCGCGACAGCTCGCCGTGCCCACCGAAGGACAGCACCGCGGCCACGTGGTCGCGCAGCGAAGGCCGCCCCGCCGCGACGACAGACAGTCCTCCCGAGAAGCTGATGCCGAACAGGTCCAGCTTCCCCTCGGGAACAAGTGCTGGCTGGCCCAGCGCCCAGAGGGCCGCGTCCTCGATGACGTCCGTGATGCGCGGGGTGATCTCGTAGCGCAGCAGGTCCTGCGGCTCCGGCGTGAGCACCGGGTAACCTCCCGTGGCCAGGTCCCCCGCGAGCTTCACCAGCCGTGGCTCATCGATGCCCGCCGCGTGCACGCCCGAGGTGAGCATGATGAGCCGGCCCTGTCGCTCCGCGGGCTGGTAGAGGCGTGCGCGCACCGGGCCGTGGCGCGTGGGCACGCTCAGCTCGTTCACCGTGAAGGGCCCCGTGTCGAAGCGGGCCAGGGCTTCGGCCGCCGTCCCGTGGAGGCCCGCCGCGCGCAGCATGAAGGACAGCCCTCGCAGCTCCGGAGGCAGCAGGACGAGCCCCGAGAGCAGCAGCGCCGACAGCGCGGCCGTGAGCGTCCAGCGGGTGCGGCGCTTCATTGCATCAGGGTTTCGACGAAGGTGCACAGCTGGTCGCGCTCGAAGGGCTTCTCCAGCAGCTCCTTCGCGCGGCGTCCCACGAACTCACGGGCCTGGGGGTTCACCCCGCCCGTCATGAGGCCGGTGCGCGGCGCCAGCTCCGGCGCCAGTCGCTCCAGCTCCACCAGGAAGTCCATGCCACTCATGCCCGGCATCATCAGGTCGCAGAGGATGGCATCGAAGCGCTCGCCGTGCGACAGCCGCTTCAGGGCCTCGCGCGCGTCCTGGATGACGTGCACTTCGTAGAGGTTGCGCAGCAGGCGGCTCACCGCGCTGCCCACCGCCGGCTCGTCATCGATGAGCAACAGCCGCTTCAAGTTCCGCGTCGCGCGGGTCGCCTGCGCTGGCGCGGCCACCGTCGTCGGGGCCGCCACGGGGGCCGCTTCCGCCGGGGGGACGGCCACCTCCGCCTGCGCCGCGAGCGCCGGCAGCTCCACGCGGAAGAGGCTGCCCTGGCCCTGCTCGCTGGCCACCTCGATGTGACCGCCCATCGCATGCACCAGCGTGAGGCAGATGGACAGGCCCAGGCCGGTGCCGCCCCGGGGCGCGCGCGTGGTGAAGAAGGGGTCGAAGATGCGCTGGCGCACCTCCATGGCCATGCCCTGGCCGTTGTCCTCCACCTCGATGAGGACGTGCCCTTCCCGCCCCGGGCGCACGCGCACCCGCACCGCGTTCTCCTCCACCGGCCGGTCACCGAAGGCCTGGAGCGCGTTCATGAGCAGGTGCGTGACCACCTGTCCCAGCCGGCCCTCGTTGCCGTGCACCGCGGCCACCGGCTCCAGCTCACACGTCAGGCGCGCGCGGTGCTGGACCTCGTCGCGCATCAGCTTGAGCGCGCCGTCCACCGCGCGCTGCACGTCCACCGGGCCGTGACTCTCCTCCTCCGCGCGGGAGAAGGTCCGCAGGTCGCGCACGATGGAGCGCACGCGCCCGGCGCCCTCCAGCGCTTCGGCCACCACCTGCCGCAGCTCCTCCAACTGCTCCACGGGCACCACCGGCTGCGCCACGCGCTCCCAGAGGTAGGCCAGGTTGGAGGTGACGTAGGAGAGCGGATTGTTGATCTCATGCGCGACGCCCGCCGCCAGCGTGCCCACGGACGTCATCCGCTCCGCCAGCCGCCGCTGCGTCTCCAGGCGGGTGCGCTCGGTGACGTCGCGCAGGAGCCCCACGAGGAAGCGCTCGCCGCTGGGCACCGCGTACGCGGCCCGCTGCGTGATGACCTCGAAGGAGCGGCCCCGCAGGTCGGTGAAGGTGACCTCGTCCTCCACGGTCTGCCCGGTGGTGAAGGCGCGCTCGTCCTGGCGCCAGGACAGCTCCGCCTCATGCGCGGGCACGATGGCGTAGGAGGACTGGTTGCGCAGCGCTTCGGCGGGCTGCCCCAACAGGCGACAGAAGGCGCTGTTCGTCACCACGAAGCGGTGCTCGCGGTTCTTGATGAACAGCGGCTCCGGCACCGCGTCCAGCGCGCCCTGGAGCATGTCCCGCGTGCGCCGGAGCGCGAGCGCGTCCTCGTCCGCCGAGCGCCGCAGCAGCGCCGCGAGCCTCGGGCCCCAGCGCGTGCCGGGCGGCGCGACACACTCGTCCGCGCCCGCTTCGACCAGGGCCTCGGCTTCCGCGCCGTCGCGCGACGTCAGCACCACCAGCCACGTGCGCGAGGGCACCCGCCGCGCGTGCATCCCCTGACAGCGCGCCTTCACGGCCTCCAGCGGACCGCCGTGGTCCCACAGCACGAGCAGCCCCTCGGGCAAGGGCTCCGGGGCCACGTCGACACGGAGCACCCGGCACGCGCGTCCGGCGGCCGTGGCGCTCAAGTCGCGCTCCACGTCCTGGGCCACCGGGGCTGGAACCGCCACCAGCATTGCGTGCACTGCGTTGCTCCTCACACCCCGCGGTCCGGTCCGTATGACCCGCGCCGCTGGAATTGCATTGCAGCCTTGACTGAGCCGACGCGTCAACGCGGGGTCGCGCGGACTGCCGTTAGCCCATTTCGAGGTCCCAGGGGACTCAGATTTGCAGGGAGGCCCGCGCGACGACGCGAGGTCCCACCTTGCACGATGACAGAAGCGAACACCGCGCGCAGTGCTGGGGCAGCGTCTTCGCGGGACAGGCCCCGCTCATCCCGTAGTGGCACAAAGCAAAGTCATAGCGGACCGGATCCGCGGGATCCAACACGCGCAGGGATGCCGTGACTTCCTCGGCGGTGCGCCACGTGAGGTCCGTGCGGCGCGTCAGCCCCAGGTGCAGCGCCATGCGGCCGATGTGGGTATCCAGTGGAACGAGCAGCACGGACGCGGGCACCTGCTTCCAGATGCCGAAGTCCACCGCGTCCGGGCCCCGCACCATCCAGCGCAGGTAGAGGTTGAGGCGCTTCGCCGCGCCCGGCCCCAGGGGCGAGGGCAGCAGGTGGTGCAGGCCGCGCTCCGGGCCCAGCGCCTCGCGCAGCGCCGCCATGGGGATGTCACGCAGGGCGGCGGTGAAGGCCGCGAGCGCGCCGTGCAGCGTGCCACTCGCCTTCCAGCCCTGGACGAAGAGCGCCTCCAGGCTGCCGTGCTCGCGCAGCGCGCGGCCCATGCCCAGCAGCAGCACGGCCAGGTCGGTGCCCACGTTGAAGCGGTACACGAAGCCCGTCAGCAGCTCCCGGGCGCCCGCCACGTCCAGCGCGCGCACGAAGGCCGCGGGGGACGGGCCCATGCGCTGAAGCAGGGCGTGCACCTTCGGACGGAAGAGGTCCGCGCGCCCGTAGGCCAGCGCCGCCGCGAGCAGCGCGCTGACCTCCACGTCGCGCGGGTCCTGGTAGCGATGGGGGAACTCCACCGGGTCGAACCCGATGCGGGCCCGGGCGTCGGTGGACGCCATGAAGGCCTCCAGGCGGGGCCTCAACCGCTCGGCCGCCTGGGCGCTCAGTCCGGTGTGCGCGACCCGGCGCTTCGTCATCGCTGGCCCTCCCCCGTCGCTCGCATGCGTCCCTTCTCTAACGGGTGAGCTCGCGCACCGCGTGGCCGAGTTCCGGGAGGATGAGCGCGTCCAGGGCCAGCCGCACCGCCTGCGGCGAGCCGGGCAGCGCGAAGAGGATCATCCCCTGGTACGTGCCCGCCGTGGCGCGCGACATCAGCGCGGGGCTGCCGATCTGCTGGTACGACAGCATCCGGAACAGCTCACCGAAGCCAGGCAGCTCCTTCTCGAACAGCGCGCGCAGCGTCTCCACCGTGCAGTCGCGCCGGCCAATGCCCGTGCCGCCGGTGAAGAGCACCGCGCGGGCCCCCGCCGCCTGCGCCTGCGCGAGCGCGCCCCGGATGGCCTCCGGATCATCCTTCACCACGGTGTGCCCGGCGACGGTGTGCCCCGCCGCGGACAGCCCTTCCCGCAGGTCCCTGCCGCTGCCGTCGTGCGCCGCGTCCCGGCTGTCCGAGCACGTCACCACGAACGCGCTGACGTGCACCGGCGCCCGCGCCTTGTGCTCCGCCGCCACCGCCGAGCCCTCGGGCCCATGCGAGTGGCCATGCTCATGCGAGTGCCCGTGCTCATGACCGTGTTCGTGGCCATGCGAGTGCCCGTGCTCATGACCGTGCGCGTGGTCATGCGAGTGCCCGTGTTCGTGCGAGTGGGAATGCGAGTGGCCATGACCGTGCTCGGGGTCATGGTCGTGATCATGTCCGTCGTGTCCCATGGTGGACGCTCCTGGTGGCGGTGGTGGCGGGCGGCGCGGGAAGGCTCAGGCGTCGGGCAGGTCGACGACGAGCGCGCCGTCCTCGACCGCGAGTTGCACCGTCGGCTGGTCATCACAGACGCCGGGCGAGGTGACGTTCTGTCCGGTGTCCATGTCGAAGCCGACTTCGTGGCAGGGGCAGACGACCGTGTTGTCCTCGATGCGTCCGCCCGACAGCAGACACCCGGCGTGGTTGCACCAGTCATCGAGGCCCTTGTAACGGCCGTGGATCTTCGCGATGCAGACGTTGCGCTTGCCGACTTCGTAGCCGCGCATCTCCCTCTCGGCGAAGTCCGCGGGCCCCAGCTTTATCTTCGTCATTGCGTTCCTTTTCGCGTTCCTTTTCCCACAACCCGTGCGGGCCTGCACCCCCGTTCCCCCGTCATTAATCTTCCGACCGTGACTTCCGACGTGACACCCTCCAACGCCGTGCTCACCGACAAGGCGGCCGTCGCCCAGGTCCTCCGGGACATGTCCCTGCTGCTCCAACTCCAGGGTGAGAGCGGCTTCCGCGTCCGCGCCTACGACATCGCCGCGGACCGCATCGCGAACCTCCCCCAGGACCTGGGCGCCGTCGTCACCCAGGGCCGCCTGCAGGACCTCCAGGGCATCGGCCCGGGGCTCGCCGAGAAGCTCACCGAGCTGGTGACCACCGGCCGCCTGGGCGCCTTCGAGGAGCTGAAGGCCCGCTTCCCCGCCGGCCTCCTGGAGTTGATGAAGCTGCCGGACGTGGGCCCGAAGAAGGTGGCCGTGCTCTGGAGCGAGCTCCAGGTGGGGAGCGTGGAAGCGCTGGAAGCCGCCTGCCGCGATGGCCGCGTGCGCGAGCTCAAGGGCTTTGGGGCGAAGAGCGAGACGAAGCTCCTGGACGGCATCGCGGTGTACCGGCGCGCGAAGGGCGAGCGGAAGCTGTTGGGGGACGCGCTGCCCATCGCGGAGGAGCTGCTGGCGCGGATCCGCGCGGCGCCGGGCGTGGTGCGCGCGAGCCTGGGCGGCAGCGTGCGCCGTCGCGCGGAGACGGTGTCCGACGTGGACCTCATCGCCTCCGCGAAGGACGCGGGGCCGGTGCTGGACACGCTCGCCAACGCGCCGGGCGTGGCGACGGTGCTGGGCAAGGGCGACAGCAAGTGTTCGGTGCGGATGACACAGGGCGATCTCCAGGTGGACCTGCGCGTGCTGCCGGACGAGGACTTCGCCACCGCGCTGCACCACTTCACCGGCTCCAAGGGCCACCACATCCGGCTGCGCAACCTGGGGCACGAGAAGGGCCTGAAGATCTCCGAGTGGGGCGTGCACCGCGAGGACGGCACCAAGCTGCCCGTCCCGGATGAAGCCACGCTGTACCGGCTGCTGGGCATGCAGGAGGTGCCGCCGGAGCTGCGCGAGGACTCGGGCGAGGTGGAGGCGGCGCTGGCGGGGAAGCTGCCCGAGGACCTGGTGACGCTGGAGGACGTGCAGGGCGCGGTGCATGCGCACAGCACATGGTCCGACGGCCGCAACTCGCTGGAGGAGATGGCGCGGGCGGCGCAGGCGCTGGGGCTCAAGTACCTCACCGTCACCGAGCACAGCGAGGCGGCCATCCACGCGGGCGGCCTCAAGGTGGACGACCTCAAGCGGCAGTGGGAGGAGATCGACCGCGTGAACGAGGCGGTGCCCGGCCTGCGGCTGCTCAAGGGCATCGAGGTGGACATCCTGGAGACGGGCGCGCTGGACTACGCGGACAGCGTGCTGGAGCAGCTGGAGATCGTCATCGCCTCCATCCACGTGCGCCACTCCCTGGACGAGGACCAGATGACGCGCCGGGTGCTGGCCGCGCTGGACAACCCGCACATGCACGTCCTGGGGCATCCCACCGGCCGCCTCATCCAGAGCCGCGACCCGTACCCCCTGCGCATGGAGGAGGTGCTGGAGCGCGCCGCCGAACGGGGCAAGGCGGTGGAGGTCAACGGCAAGCCGCAGCGGCTGGACCTCAAGGCCGAGTACGTCCGGATGGCCGTGTCACGCGGGGTGAAGCTGGTGGTGAGCTGCGACGCGCACCGGCAGGAGGACCTGCGAAACCTCTCCTTCGCGGTGGACAATGCCCGCCGGGGCTGGGCCCGCAAGAAGGACATCCTCAACACCCTGCCCGCAGCCAGCTTCCTCGCCGCCCTGCGACAGCGCTGATAGGCTCGCGGGCGCGCTGATGTTCCGCCCGCTCCCCTTCGCCCTCCTTCTCTGCTTCCTCCTGGCCGTCCCCTTCCGGGCCGGCGCGGAGGCCCGTCCGTCGCGCGCCGACCTCCAGCGCGTGCTGGAGCTGCACGCCCGCTCGTCGGTGCGCGTGCGCGGCCCCCAGCACGCGGGCCCCGGCATCATCGTGGGCGCGGACGGTCAGGTGCTCACCGCCGTGGCGCACGTGGGGCCCCAGTCCGCCCAGGTGGAGCACGCGGGCAATGCGCTGACGGCGCGCGTGGTGCTGTCCAGCACGGTGCTCCAGGTCGCGGTGGTGGCGGGGCCCCAGGGCACGTGGCCCGCGGCGCCGGTGCGGCTGGTGCCGGAGGGGCTCGCGGGCCGCTGGGTGGTGGGCGTGCTGCCCGGGCGCAAGGGACAACGCGACAGGCCGCGCGCCACGGTGGCGAAGTCCGGGCCCGCGCCCTTCTTCGACGTGGACCTGACGCTCGCGCCGGGCAGCCCGCTGTACGACGGGGACGGGCGGCTGGTGGCCGTCGTCGTGGAGAAGCGCGGCAGGGGCGCTCGTGCGCTGCCGTTGAGCGCGGTGAAGGCGGAGCTCGCCTCGGCGGACGCACCATGAGCCGGCCCCCGGGGCCCCCGTTCCGGTTGAGCGCGGTGCAGGAGGCGGTGGGGCTCTGGGCCCTGGGCTTCCTGGGCATCGTCGTCTCGTTCGTGCTCGCGGGCGGCAGCAGCGTGCCCAAGCTGGTGGCCACGGTGGGCTTCCTCTACCTGCCACTCATCCCCATGCGCTGGCGCGACGAGGACTACCGCGACTACGGCCTCTCGCTGCGCGCGTGGAAGCAGGACGTGCGCCTGTTCGTCATCCTGTCGCTCATCGTGGGGCCGCTGTTCTTCGTGGGCTTCGCGGGCTTCGTGCAGGTGGTGCCGCACCTGCCGGCCACGCTCGCGCGCCACCTGACGCCCATCGTCGGCGAGGGCCACTTCCACCCGCGCCTGCCCCCGCGCTTCGGCGAGTGGATCATCGATCAGCTCTTCGTCGTGGCCCTGCCGGAGGAGTTCTTCTACCGGGGCTACGTGCAGGCCCGCCTGCGCGACGCGTGGCCCCAGGGGCGCGTGGTGCTGGGCGGACGGCTGGGCCGGGCGTTCTGGGTGACGGCGCTGCTCTTCGCGCTGGGCCACCTGGCCATCTTCCAGACCTGGCGGCTGGCGGTGTTCTTCCCCGCCCTGCTGTTCGGCTGGATGCGCGAGCGCACCGGCACCATCGTCGGCTGCGCCCTCTTCCACGCCGCGTGCAACCTCTACGTGCGCTTCCTGGAAGAGTCCTTCTTCGGCGGCCCGTGAGGCGGGCGCGAGGCCTGCATCAGCCCGGCGACAGGTGCCGGACCTGGAGGTCCGCGCCCACCGCCAGCGTGGTGCCGGGCGACAGTTCCACCCAGCCCTGCGTGCGGGTGACGTGGCTTGCCACCACCACCGTGCGGCGGCGCCGGTGCGCGGCCACCTCGGGATGCGCCTCCGGGGTGTTCGCGTCCACGCCGCACCGCGCGCACTCCGCGCTGCCCTCCAGGCGCGTGTAGTAGAGCGGGGCCTCGCCACAGCGCGTGGCCACGAGCACCGCGCCGTTGGTGGCCACCAGGTTGAGGGGCGGCGTGCGCACCCTTCCCGCTGCCACGAGCGCGGCCTCCACCTCCCGCACCGTCTCATGGAGGAGGCGGCCAGCGACCTCCGGCTCCAGGCGCGGATCATCCGTGCGGCCCAGGTTGCGCAGGCGCGTGAGGAACAGGGCGAAGAGCACCTCGCTGTCCGTGGAGCCCCGCACCTGCCGTTGCAGGTGTTCGGGCACTCGCTCCAGCAGTGACGCGCGCACGGTCGCGAAGTCCGGCAGCGGCCCCTGGTGGGCGAACAGCCAGTGGCGCGCCCGGAACGGCTGGGTGTTCTCCTCGGGCGACAGCCCGGGTGGCAGGCGGTCGGCGTGGAAGAGCACCGCTTCGGATTCGTGCGGTGGCCCCAGGTCATCCAGCGTGACGTCCGTGTCCGGCGACAGCCGGCGCAGGAGGACCTCTTCTTGAGCGTAGGAACCCACGCCCAGGGCGTTGGCCCGGGCCTCCGGACGCAAGACGACTTGCCAGGTGAGACGGTGCAACTCACACCGCAGGAGATTGGGATCCGATGACACCGCGGCGAGAATGGCGGACATTCGTACTACCCCCCTTCACCTCAAGGGATAAGTCGGCGGTGGACGTGATTCAGCGCCGCCCCCCTGCTCCCCTGCTCTGGCGCTAAGCCCTTGAAATAGCAGGCATTTGACCTGCCCTTGCATTGACACCTCACACCGTGGCGCCTAACCTCCGGCCGCTTCATGGCAGGTCCCCCCGAGAGGGAACCGGGGTGCAGGTCTTCACCGGAGATGGAATGGCGGACGACATCGCAATCGGCATCGACCTGGGCACGTCGTATTCGTGCGTGTCCGTCGTGCACGAGGGGCAGCCCACGGTCATCCCCAATGAGTGGGGCGAGACGACCCATGCCTCGTGCGTGTCCTTCCTGGAGGAAGGGTCCGTGCTGGTGGGCAACGCGGCGAAGAAGAACATCATCACCAGCCCCGAGACGACGGTGTACTCGGCCAAGCGGCTCATCGGCCGCTACTACTTCTCCGACGAGGTGAAGAAGGCGCAGGCGGTGATGCCGTACCGCATCGTCGAGGGCGAGAACAACTCGGTGCGCATCGGCGTGCGCGAGCGCAGCTACTCGCTGCCGGAGATTTCGGCGCTGGTGCTCAAGGAGATGAAGGCCGTCGCGGAGACGTACCTGGGCCGCGAGGTGACCAAGGCCGTCGTCACGGTGCCGGCGTACTTCAACGACAACCAGCGCCAGGCGACGAAGGACGCGGGCCGCATCGCGGGGCTGGAGGTGCTGCGCATCCTCAACGAGCCCACCGCCGCGGCGCTCGCGTACGGCTTCGGACGGGACGTGAACCAGCGCGTCGTCGTGTACGACCTGGGCGGCGGCACGTTCGACGTGTCCATCCTGGAGATTGGCAAGGACGTCTTCGAGGTGCTCGCGACGGCGGGCGACACGTACCTGGGCGGCGACGACTTCGACGACCGCATCATGACGTGGATGGCGGAGGACTTCCTCGCGCGCACGCGGTTGGACCTGCGGCAGAACAAGTACTGCCTGCAGATGCTCAAGGACGCGGCGGAGAAGGCGAAGATCGACGTGGGCCAGTTCGGCACGGCGGAGATCCTCTGCCAGGGCATCTGCCAGGACGCCAACGGCAACGTGATGGACCTGCGCAACACGCTCAACCAGGACCAGTTCAACCGGATGGTGATGGACCTGGTGCAGCGCACGTTCAAGGTCTGCGACGAGGCGCTGCAGAGCGCGCGGCTGACGGCGGCGGACATCGACGCGGTCATCCTGGTGGGCGGGCCCACGCGGCTGCCCATCATCCGCAACTCGGTGAAGCACTACTTCCAGAAAGAGCCGCTGGAGGGCATCAACCCGGATCAGGTCGTGGCCATGGGCGCCGCGCTCCAGTCGCACGCGCTCCTGGACAGCAAGACGGAGACGTTCCTGGTGGACGTCACGCCGCTGACGCTGCGGATTGGCACGGTGGGTGGGTACACCGAGAAGATCATCGACAAGAACACGCCGGTGCCCATCGACCGCTCGAAGACCTTCACCACCAGCCGCGACGGGCAGGAGAAGGTGAAGATCCGCGTGTACCAGGGCGAGTCCAACCGCGCGGAGGAGTGCGAGATGCTCGGCGAGTTCGAGTTCGCGGGCTTCCGCATCGGGTATCGCGGCGAGGTGAAGATCGAGGTGACGTTCGAGATCAACACGGACGGGCTGGTGAACGTGTCCGCGTGTGACGTGGAGACGGGCCAGAAGACGTCCACGTCGATCACGCTGTCCTCCGGCATGACGGAGGCGGACATCCAGCAGTCGATTCAAGCCAACCGCAACACGCGGCTCGCGGGCCACAACGGCAACGACATGCCCGCCGTGGCCTCCTAGGCACCGCCGATGTCCGAGCCCTCTGATCCCAACTCTGGCGCACCGCCAGGGCCCGCCGCGCCCGCGGCCCCCGCGCGTCCAGCGACGCCCGCGCTGCCCCGGTTGACCGCGGCCGTGCCC
>NZ_RAWA01000130.1 GCF_003611675.1 Corallococcus sp. CA053C | reverse complement strand
GGCAGCGTCAGAGGTGTATAAGAGACAGGCCCAGCCCCGCCGCCACCGCGAGCCCCAGCACCACGAAGGACGCCAGCTTCTCCGGGTAGCGGAAGGGCCGCCACAGCGGCAGCGCCTGATACACCCAGCCGTACACGGGCAGCGTCGAGCCCAGCACCAGCAAGAGCAGCAGCACCCACGCGCCCACGAACACCCAGGTGCGCCCCTTGCGCCACGACGCCCCCAGGCCCGCCAGCGCGAGCACGCACGCGGGCGTCCCCACGTAGAGCGAGTCCACCCACGCACGCGTGAAGCCGCCCATGAAGACGAGCTTGCGCACCACCACCTCGGGGATGCCGCGCACGCCCACCGGATCCGTGAGGAACGGCCCCACCAGCAGCTCCCCCAGGCGCAGCGGGTGCAACGACAAGCGCTGCGCCTCCGCCACCGTGCGCGCCCCGGGCTCCCCGGTCAGCACCAGCCCCGCGGCGGGAAACAACTGGGGTGCGGCGAGGAGCCCACCGGTAACCACCATCAACAGACACACCGCCGCGCGCCGGGCCCACGTCTCCGGCGCCTTCACGGGCTCCGACAGGGCCACGAGCATCCCCAACGCCTGGGTGACGGCGAACGCCTGCGCGTCTCCACCAAACGCGACGAGCGCCAGCAGCAGCCCGCCCACCGTCAGCCGCGCGGGCGTGGGCCTGCGCACGAAGCGCAGCACGCCCCACAGCGCGGCGGGTACGGCGCTGGCGGCCAGCAGGTACGTGGGGTTGTTGGTGATGCAGACCAGGTAGCCGCTGAAGGTGAACGTCAGCGCCCCGAACAGTGTGCCCGCTCGGGGGACGTCCCACTCGCGCAGCAGCGCCGCCGTGCCCAGGAACGCGACCGGGAAGCACAGCAGCACGGTGAGCTTCACCGCCACGCCCAGCGGCAGCACCAGGTGCAGCAGCGTCGTGGGGTGGAACACGCCGGAGATGAAGATTGCGGGGAACGACTGCCCGAAGCCGTCGGCGGGGAACCAGTCCGGGAACTGGCCCTGCGCCATGCGCGAGGCCTGGTAGGCCCGCATCGGGTAGAAGGCCCGCAGCGTGTCGCCCGCGAGGAAGATGTCCCGCGTGAACGTCGCCCGGAAGAAGAAGAGGGCCGGCAGCACCAGCGCCAGGGCGCCCAACACCCCACGCCACACACGCCCAGAGGCGTCTCCCGGTGGAGGGGGCGCGTCCGCATCCATCGGGGCTCCAGGGGTCATGTCCACGGGCGACGGTCATCGTCGGTGAGGGGCCCCCCGGCGCCAAGTGTCATCTTCCCAAGCCCCGCCCCTCGCCGGGTGGCCACCGTCCCGAGCGCCGCGCTACACGTCAGGCTCGCTTCCTTCAGGGAATGGGACCCACCATGCTCGCACGCACCTGGCGCGGGGTGACGAAGGCGGAAGACGCCGACGCCTACCTCACCTATCTCCACCAGACGGGCCTGACGCACTACCGGCGCACGCCCGGCAACCTGGCCGCGTACTGCCTGCGCAAGGTCGAGGACGGGCGCGCGGAGTTCCTGCTCGTCACCCTCTGGGAGTCCATGGACGCGGTGAAGCGCTTCGCGGGGGACTCGCCGGAGCGCGCCATCTTCTTCCCGGAGGATGACCGCTACCTCATCGAACGCGACCTGCACGTCACCCACTACGAGGTCCCCTTCGCGGAAGGGCAGGCCTTCGCCAATCCCCGCGTCCAGTTCGAGGACTTCCGCGTGGCCGGGCCCGCGGGCGACCTGCGGCTGGTGGACACCGGGGGCGGGGGCAAGACGCTGCCCGTCGTCTTCGTGCACGGGCTCGCGGGCAACGCGTCCCACTGGCAGGCGCAGCTGGAGCACCTGGCCGCCCGGGGACGCCGGGGCATCGCGCTGGAGTTGCGCGGCCACGGGGGCTCCACGCTGCCGGAGCCGGAGGACTACACGCTGGAGTCCCTCGCGGGGGACGTCTCCGCCGTGGTGCGGGGGCTGGGCCTGCGCCGCTTCGTGCTCGTGGGGCACAGCATCGGCGCGGGGGTGGCGCTGGCCGCCGCGGGGGAGAGTCCCCGTCAGGTGGCGGGCCTGTTCCTGGTGGATCCGATGACGGCCGCGCTGCACTACCCCGCGGCGGAGCGGGAGTCCTTCATCGCCTCGCGTGACGCGCCCGACGTGGCGCAGGCCGTGCGGCAGGACTGGGCGCAGATGGCCGGTCCCCGCGCGGACGTGCGCGAGCGGCTCCTCGCCGACCTGGACGCCACGCCCCTGCGCGCGGTGGTGGGTGTGCAGCGCTCCTGGGCGCGCTTCGACCTGAAGGCCGCGCTCGCGCGCTACCCAGGTCCGAAGTTCTCACTCGTCGCGCCGGACAACGACGAGCCGAGCAGCCTCCACCGGCTGTCCGACGACGTGCCCCACCAGGTGGTGCAGGGCGCCGGCCATTGGATCCACCTGGACCATCCGGACGCCGTCAACGCGGCGCTGGACGCCTTCCTCACGCTGTCAGCACCAGCTTGACCAGCTCCGGGGGACTGCCCAGCCGCATCGGCGGTCCCCAGAAGCCGCAGCCCCGGCTGACGTAGAGGTGGGAATCGCCGTGCCGGTAGTGGCCGGCGGAGTGCTCCCACTGCAGCCGGATGAGGGCCGTCATGGGGAACAGCTGGCCGCCATGGGTGTGTCCGGAGACCTGGAGGTCCACGCCCCGCTCGGCGGCGACCTTGAAGTTGGCGGGCCGGTGCGCGAGCAGCACCGCGGCGCGCTCGGGGTCGCGGCCCGCGAGCGCCTGCTCCAGGTCATAGCCCTTCTGTCCCAGGCGTCGTCCGCCGTGCCAGTCATCCACGCCCACGAGGTCGAAGGCACCGCCCGCGTCCCCGATGCGCACGTGCCGGTTGCGCAGCGACGTGATGCCCATCGAGTGCAGGTAAGCCACCCAGGCGTTGGCGCCGGAGGCGTAGTCGTGGTTGCCGGTGACGAAGAAGGTCCCGTACCGGGCCTGGAGGTTTCCGAGCGCCGCGACGAAGCCGCCCAGCCGCGGCACGCTGCCATCCACGAGGTCCCCGGTGATGGCCACCAGGTCCGGCTTGAGCGCGTTGGCCCGCCGCACCAGCTCGTCCAGGAAGCGGCGCTGGATGAAGGGGCCCACGTGCACGTCGGTGAGCTGCACGATGCTCAGGCCCTCCAGCGCGCGGGGCAGCCGGGGGATGCGCACCACCAGCTCCGTCACCTCCGGAGCGGTGAACGCGCGCCAGCTTCCGTAACCGGCCAGGCCCCCACCCAGCGCGAGCGCTCCACCCGCCGTCGCCCGGGACAGGAAGCGCCGCCGCTCCACGTCCACGGAAGGCACGGAGGAAGACGCGGGCACGGACGCGCGGGGCGCGCCGGAGCGGAGGCGACGACCCACCGCCAGCACGGCCCGGCCCGCGTCGAGCCCGGCGAGCGCGAGCACCAGACACAGCGCCAGCCCCATCCACGAATAGGACACCAGCTCCACCACGTCGCCGGGCGCTTCCGGAAGCATGCGCTGCAACGCACGGCGTGACACCAGCACCAGCGTCATGACGCCCAGCGCGAGCGCGGCGATGAGCCGGGGAGCGCGGCGCGGGGTGAGGTTCCACACGAGCCGCCGGAACAGGTACACGTGGCCCACGAGCGCACCCAGCGCGATGAGCAGGGAGACAGGAGACAACGGCATGACGGCAAGCCTCCCGCGCCTCAAGACCTCGCGCACCTGAATCCCGCCCGCCTGCCCCCCGAGCGAAAGAAAGCCAACGCCCCGGTCAGCTCCGCGCGTCCCAGAGGTAGGCGAGATCCAGGGCCAGCGCCTCGAAGGGCTCGACGCGCACGGGTTCGACTCCGGTGTGGGTGGCCACGAGCGAGTAGCCGCCCGCCTCCAGCCGGAACACCTCCAGCACGCGAGGCACCGGATCGATGAACCAGACGTGCCGCACGCCTTCGCGCGCATACACCGGCAGCTTCGCCTTGCGATCCAGGGTCCTCGTCGACGGGGACAGCACCTCACAGAGCCAGTCCGGCGCGAGGGTGAAGGCTGGAACATCCAGAGACGCGGGAAGCCGTTCGCGTCGCCAGCCCGCCACGTCCGGAACGAGGACGTCATCTCCAAAGTGGAGCTCGGGCTCGTCCAGGATCAACCAGCCTCCAGGTCCTCCACGCCCTTGGTCGAAGGGCCCCCCCAGCGCAATGCCCAGCCGTGAAGACGCGATGGCGTGGGGGAATGCCGGCCGTGGGCTCGCATACAGCTCCCCCGCGACAATCTCCCCCACGACATGCGCGGGAAGTGCCTCCAGGTCCGCATAGGTCGCGGGTTTCTTTCCCATGGATTCGCTCCAGTCCTCGCCGCCGCCCATCACTCTATCCATGAACGGAAGGGGTAGCACGCCCGTCTGACGTGCAGGGTCCCATGGTTCCTCAAGGACCTGAAAGGTCCTCCCAACCCGTCAGCCATGGACGGGCGACAACGGTGTTCACTGGGCATCCCAGATGAACGGCAGGTCCAGCGCCACCGCGTCGAAGGGCACCGCCCTCACGGGCGTCGTCCCGGTATGCGTGAGGAGCGCCGTGTAGCGACCGTCCATCAGGGCGAAGACTTCCAGCGTGAGCGACAGCGGATCCATCAGCCACACGTGCCGCACGCCCTCGCGCGCGTACACCGGCAGTTTCGCCTCGCGGTCCAGCGTCCGCGTGGAGGGTGACAGCACCTCACAAACCCAATCAGGAGCGAGCGTGAAGGCCGCGACGTCAAGAATCCTCGGCATCCGCTCGCGCCGCCATGCAGCCAGATCCGGGACCAGGACGTCCCTACCCAGATGCAACTCCGGCTTGTCCAGGATGAGCCAACCTCCAGGCCCTCCACGCCCTCGGTCGAAAAGCCCTCCCAACTCCCCGCCGAGCCTGGAGGTCACCGCCGTATGTCGCAACACAGGCCGCGGGCTTGCATACAGCTCCCCCGCGACGATCTCCCCCACGACATGCTCGGGAAGTGCCTCCAGGTCCGCGTAGGTCGCGGGTTTCTTTCCCATGGATTCGCCCCTGTCCTCGCCGCCCATCACTCTATCCATGAACGGAAGGGGTAGCACGCCCGTCTGACGTGTCAGGGCGTCATCCGCAACTCCTACCCTACACGTCTTCCCCGGAAGCAGCGCCTTTCGCGAAGGACACCTGACGCTCGCTGGCCAACGTCCCCAACGCGCACCACCGGACAACCGCGGCCCGCTTCGTCCGTCACCTCGCAGACGCAACCGTTGTCCGGACGTACGGGCCGCGCTGCGCGCGCCCATGCGGGCAGTCTGCACGCCCCCTTGAAGGAGGCAGTGCAGTGAGCTCACAGAAGCAGCCGGACGCGGTGCACATCGACGAGAACAGCAAGGACGCGCAGCTCGCGTCCAAGCGCATGGATCCCACGGGAAGCTTCCTCACCACGGACCAGGGCATCCGCGTCGAGCACACGGACGACTCGCTCAAGATTGGCGCGCGCGGCCCCACGCTGCTGGAGGACTTCCACTTCCGCGAGAAGATGACCCGCTTCGACCACGAGCGGATCCCCGAACGCGTTGTCCACGCGCGCGGCTCCGCGGCCCACGGCTACTTCCAGCCGTACGAGTCCCAGGCGAAGTACACCCGCGCGAAGTTCCTCCAGGACCCGGCCAGAAAGACGCCCGTGTTCGTGCGCTTCTCCACCGTCGCGGGCTCGCGCGGCTCCGCGGACACCGTGCGCGACGTGCGCGGCTTCGCGGTGAAGTTCTACACGGAGGAGGGCAACTTCGACCTGGTGGGCAACAACATCCCCGTCTTCTTCATCCAGGACGGCATCAAGTTCCCGGACATCATCCACGCGGCCAAGCCGGAGCCGCACCACGAGATGCCCCAGGCCCAGACGGCGCATGACTCGTTCTGGGACTTCGTGTCGCTCGTCCCGGAGACGCTGCACATGATCATGTGGACCATGTCCGACCGCGCCATCCCGCGCAGCTTCCGGATGATGCAGGGCTTCGGCGTCCACACCTTCCGCTTCATCGACGCGAAGAACGTGTCGCGCTTCGTGAAGTTCCACTGGAAGCCGCTCCTGGGCACGCACTCGCTCGTCTGGGACGAGGCGCAGAAGCTCGCGGGCAAGGACCCGGACTTCCACCGTCGGGACCTCTTCGAAGCCATCGAGCAGGGGGACTTCCCCGAGTACGAGCTGGGCGTGCAGATTGTCGAAGAGGCGGACGCGCAGAAGCTGGGCGTGGACCTGCTGGATGCGACGAAGCTCATTCCCGAAGAGGTCGCCCCGGTGCTGCCCGTGGGCAAGCTCACGCTCAACCGCAACCCGACGAACTTCTTCGCGGAGACGGAGCAGGTCGCGTTCTGCGTCGCCAACATCGTGCCGGGCATCGACTTCACGGATGATCCGCTGATGCAGGCGCGGCTCTTCTCGTACCTGGACACGCAGCTCACGCGCCTGGGCGGGCCGAACTTCGCGGAGCTTCCCATCAACCGTCCGCTGGCGCCGGTGCACAACCACCAGCAGGACGGCTTCGGCCGGCACACGAGCAACGTGGGCCGGGCCAACTACCACCCGAACTCGCTGGGCGGCGGCTGCCCATTCCTCGCGGGCCAGCAGCAGGGCGGCTTCGTGCACCAGCCGGAGCAGGTGACGGGGCAGAAGCTGCGCGCGCGCCCGGAGTCCTTCAAGGACCACTACAGCCAGGCGGCGCTGTTCTTCCGCAGCCTCTCCGCGCCGGAGCAGGAGCACCTCATCGACGCCTGCCGCTTCGAGCTGGGCAAGGTGGAGTCCAAGGCCATCCAGGAGCGCGTGCTGGAGCACTTCGCGAAGATCGACGCCCTGCTGGTGACGGCCGTGGCGGAAGGGCTGGGCCTGCCCGCCCCGAAGGCCACGCCCGCCGCGCCCAAGGGCCCGCCCGCGTCCAAGGCGCTGAGCATGGAGGCCATGAAGCTGCAGATGCCTCCGTCCATCAAGACCCGGCGCATCGCGGTGCTCGTCGCGGACGGCGTGGACTCGGATGAGCTGATGGCGGTGCGCAAGGAGCTGGAGGCCCAGGGCGCGCAGCTGAAGATCATCGCCAAGCGCCTGGGCACGGTGAAGGCCGCGAACGGCAAGGACCTGCCGGTGGACAAGAGCGCCATGACCACGGCGTCCGTGGAGTACGACGCCGTCTTCATCCCCGGTGGCGCCGCGAGCGTGGCGACGCTGAAGAAGGACGGAGAGTCGCGCCACTTCGTGCAGGAGGCCTACCTGCACTGCAAGACGGTGGGCGTGTCCAAGGACGCCGAGGACCTGCTGAAGGCCTGCGAGATCGACCCGGCCGCGCCGGGCGTCGTCAGCGGCGCCGGGTCCGGAAGCGGCTCGGCGTTGGCCACGGCCTTCGCGAAGGCGCTGTCGAACCACCGGCATTGGGACCGCAAGGACCACGACCGCGTCCCGGCCTGAGTCGCCGTGTCGCTACGACGTCACCGCGTCCACTGCACCGCGGTGACGTCGTAGTGCCGCATCTCCTCGATGTCCGGGATGAAGGGACGGATGGCGGCGAGGAAGGGCGGGAAGTGGGCGCTCTTGCGGAAGCCCTCCATGTGGCCCTCCGCGGAGTCCCACTGGATGCGCAGGATGTAGTGGTCGGGAGCGTCGTGGCAGCGCGACAGCTCGAAGCCCAGACAGTGGGGCGAGGCGCGCAGGCTGTCCTGCGCGGTGACGTAGGCCGCCTCGAACGCCTGCGCCCGTGCCTCTGCAATCTTGTAACGGATGTATTCGACGATCATGCGCGCCAGCCTAGACCTTCCGAGCAGGGAGCGCGCCAGGGCTCGGGATCACGGCCTTCACGGGCCGGGCACAGGAGGCGTGCGGGACCTCGCGACGCGAGGCTAAGCTCCGCCGCCATGCCCGCCGACGTGGCCCTGCTGAAGGAAGTCCCCCTCTTCGCCGCCCTCGACGACGAGGAGCGCGCCCTGCTCGCCACGCAGCTGGAAGAAGTGCGCGTGGACGCAGGGCACAAGGTGTTCAGCCGGGGAGACCCGGGCGGCGCCATCTACATCATCAGCTCCGGCGAGGTGCAGCTCTCCGTGGAGGACACCACCGGGCACCTCATCGTCTTCGAGACCGCCCGGCGCGGGGACTTCTTCGGGGAGCTGTCGCTGCTGGACGGCGACCCGCGCAGCGCGGACGCGCGCGCCATCCAGGACACCTGCGCGCTGAAGGTGGACCGGGGCGACCTGGAGCAGCTCTTCCGCCGCCACCCCTCCAGCGCCATGGACGTGCTCACCGCGATTGGCCGGCGCCTGCGCGAAGCGGATCAGCTCCTGCGCACCCGCCCCACCCTGAGCCCCAACCAGACGGTGGAGGAGCGGCTCACCACCATCCAGCGGCTCGCGGACGGGCTGTCCGCCTTCAGCGGCACGTTCACCTTCCTGCTGCTCCATGCCGTGTGGTTCGCGGTGTGGATGGCCATCAACCTGGGCTGGGTGCGCATCGTGCACCCGTTCGACCCGTTCCCCTTCGGCCTGCTCACGATGGTGGTGAGCCTGGAGGCCATCTTCCTCTCCTGCTTCGTGCTCATCAGCCAGAGCCGGCAGGCCGCCAAGGACCGCATCCGCTCCGACGTGGAATACGACGCCAACATCCGCGCGGGCATGGAGGTCACCCACCTGCACACCAAGGTGGACCACCTCTATGAGCAGACCATGGCGCGGCTGGCGGCGCTGGAGCGCGGCGCGCAGGACGGAAGGCGGTTAGGGTCTCCCGGTCCGCCGGTGTGAGAGGTGTCGCGCGATGAGTCCCTGGGCCCGCTGGTTCCGCATCCCCTTCTGGCAGCGCGTGCTGGGCGCCTTCGTCCTCGGGGCCCTCGCGGGTTGGGCCCTCGGTGAAAAGGCCGGCATCTGGCTCCAGCCCCTGGGCACGCTCTACGTCCAGCTCATCCGGATGATCGCCACGCCGCTCGTCTTCTTCGCCGTCATCCACGCGGTGTCCGCGCTGCGCGGCCAGAAGAGCGTGGCGAAGCTGGGCGGCCGCACCTTCCTCTGGTTCGCCGTCACCGCCGCGCTGGCCGTCGGCGTCGGGCTGGGCACCGCCGCCTTGACGAAGCCGGGCGTGGGCGTGGGACAGCTCCAGGTGGCCACCGACTACAAGCCCCGGCAGGTGCCCGGCCCGGTGCAGGTGCTGCTGGACGTGGTGCCCACCAACCCCTTCGCCGCGCTGGCGGAGGGCCGGATGCTCCAGGTCATCTTCTTCGCGGGCCTGCTGGGCTTCGCGCTGGTGAAGCTGGGGGACCGCACGTCGCGCCTGCGTGAGCTGGTGGGCGAGGCCAGCGAGGCGATGATCCAGGTCACCCGCTTCGTGCTGGAGCTGACGCCGCTGGGCACCTTCGGCCTCATCGCGGCGCTGGTGGGCACCTACGGCTTCGAGCGCCTGCTGCCCCTGGGCACCTTCGTCCTCACGCTGTACCTCGCGTGCGCGCTGCACGTCGTCTTCGTGTACGGGGGCCTGCTGCTCGCGCACGGGCTCAACCCACTGCGCTTCTTCCGGGGCGCCGCGCCCGGCATGCAGGTGGCGTTCGTCAGCTCCTCCAGCTTCGCGTCCATGCCGGTGGCCCTGCGCAGCGTCACCCACAACCTGGGCGTCAACCGCGACTACGCGGCGTTCGCGGTGCCGCTGGGCGCCACCATCAAGATGGACGGCTGCGGCGCCATCTACCCGGCGATGACGTCGCTGTTCGTCGCGCAGTACTTCGGCCTGTCGCTGTCCGCGCCCCAGCTCTTCATCATCCTGCTGGCGTCGGTGCTGGGCAGCTTCGGCACCGCGGGTGTGCCCGGCACCGCGGTGGTGATGACCACCGTGGTGCTCAGCGCCGCGGGCCTGCCCCTGGAGGGGCTGGGCTACCTGCTCGCCATCGACCGGGTGCTGGACATGATGCGCACCCTCACCAACGTCACCGGGCAGATGCTGGTGCCGGTGCTGGTGGCCCGCGAGGAGGGGCTGCTCGACCTGGCCGTCTACAACCGCGCGTCGAGCAACGTGGGGCTGGAGGAGCCCCCGTCGCCCGCGGCCTGAGCTACTTGCAGGTCTTCGGCGGCAGCGAGTCGATCCAATCCGCGATGAGCTGCGAGCCCTCCGCGTGGTGAACGACGCGGCCAATCTGCGGCATCATCTTGCCGTCCTCCTCCGTGTGCAGCCGGTACCAGAGGATGGACTCCGCGTGGTTGCCGGGGACGATGTCGAACTCGCCGCCCACACCGCTGCCCGCCGACCCCGGGCGCTTGCACTCGCCCAGCGTGAACACGTCCGTGTTGTCGATGTTGAGGAACAACCGGCTGGTGATGCCCGCCGTCCCCTTCGGGTTGTGGCAATGCCCGCAGTTGATGTCCAGGTACGTGCGCGCCCGCGTGGTCAGGTCCGCCGCCGTCGCGTCGAAGGCGTCCGGCGCCTTGGGCAGCTCCGCTGGCGCGGGCAGTCCGTCCAGCTTGCCCAGTGACGCCAGGTACTCCAGCTGGTCGCGCTCCACGCCGCCGTACGTGTTCGCGTGGTGCAGGTAGCGCGCCTTCACGCCAATGGGGTGCATCACCTGCGCGCCCGTCTCATCCTGGAGGTGGTGGCACTGCAGGCACTGGTTCTTGGAAGGCACCGCGTAGGTGAACGCCTGCGTCTTCCCCTCCAGGTCGATGAACGTCACCGACCGGGAGCGCCCGCCGGTGGCCTGCGTCGCCTCCGTCTGCGCGTCATTCCAGACGTAGGGCCACGCCTCCCAACCCGTGGGCTGGCGCACCAGGACGCGCGTCTCGATGACCCGCACGTCCTGGTCCGGCTTCCGCAGGTCCGCCGGGAAGGCGAACGTCTTGGTGATGAACGTCCCCACCGGCAGGTCCAGCGCGTCCTTCGGCTGGTAGTGCGCCACCGCGCCGGGGGGGATGTAGAGGGTGCGTGACTTGACCGCGTAGTCGGAGAACAGCGCGGTGGACAACGTGTACGGCACGTTGCCCTCCACCGGCACCAGCCCCCCATCCGCCGGGGTCCCGGTGAACAGCCCGAGGCCCGACAGGACAGTGGGAACAGGTACCCGCCCGGCGTCCGGCGTGCCCGCGTCGGGCACACCGGCGTCCACCGTCCCCGCGTCGGGAACGCCCGCGTCCTCCTCCACCCCTCCGGCATCCGACACGGTCGTGCCCGCGTCGGGTGGGGGCCCGGGGACTTCCGGGTTGGAGGAACCGCAGGCCGCCAGCGCGAGGGCCAGCAGCACCACGGAGAGACGGGGGTTCACGAACGACGTCCGCATGGGTGTCACACTCCCTGACTGCGATTACTTGATGTTGTCGCCAATCGTCAGCGCGGGGGAGAAGCCCGCGCATTCGAACGGCGTCCCGGTGGCGGCGTAGTGGCGCGTCTTCGCCCAGCCGCCGGCCAGGTCACTGTTCTTCAGGGCGGCGCCCGCCGCGAGCAGGTCCAGGTCCACGATGGCGGTGGTGGTGCCCTTGGGCAGCGTGTTGTTCGTGAAGCAGATGTTGATGGGGTTCACGTCCGTGCGGGGGTGACCGAACGGGTCCACGCCATCCCACACCAGGTGCTCCACGTTCGGCGTGCCCTGCGTCCCGCCGTACGTGTAGAGGGTGGCCACCAGCGCGCCCAGCGGACGGCGCTGCGGATCCAGCTTGCCGTTGTCCACGTTGTCGCCGCTGCCGCCCTTGAACACGTTGTCGTGGATGTTGATGTCCGCGCTCGCGAAGTTGAAGCCGCCCGCGGCCCACAGCGCCGGATCCTGCTCGATGACGAGGCCGCTCAGCACCGCCACGTCCAGCGAGTTGTTGTTCTCCCAGGTGTTCCCGGTCAGCTCCACCCGGCGCGACGCCAGGATGAACGTGCCCGTGCCGGCTGGCACCTGCGACACCGTGCTGCTGCTGGCGGCCACCGACGCGAAGTTGTTCCGGTTGTTGTCGGTGATGATGTTCTTCACCACCCGGATGTCCGTGCCCTTGATGGGATTGCCCGGCAGGTCGAACACCACGAGCCCCGTCGTGTTGTCCCGCGCGGTGTTGCCGATGACGTAGGCGTACTTCGTGTTCTCGATCTCGATGCCCGCCACGTTCTGCAGCGCCACGCTGTTGCGCACGATGGCGTACTCCGTCTGGCCCACGTAGATGCCCGCGTCCGCGGCGTTGTAGGCCTCGCACTCGTCGATGACCACGTACTTGGACTTCACCGGGTACAGGCCGTACTTGCCGTTGGTCTCCTTGTCGGCCTGGGCCCACTCGGTGCGCACGCGGCGCATCACGACGTCGGTGGAGGACTCGACGCGCACCGCGTCCTTCTTCGCGTTCCACACCGCGAGGTCACTCACCTCGAAGCGCTTGCCCACCACGTCCAGGCCGTTGGAGTTCGCGGCGGCGTTGGTGAACACGAGCACCGTGCTGGAGGCCGTGCCCGTGCCCTCGCCCTTCACGCCCTTGCCCGCGCCCTTGATGGTGATGCCGTTCTGGCGGATGGTGATGGCGTTGTCGAAGGTGAACGTGCCTGCGGCCAGCTGGATGGTGGTGCACTCGGCCAGCGTGTTGACCTGGTCCTGGAGCGCCTCTTCCTGCCCCGGCGCGAACGTCAGCGTCGCCGTGGCCTTGCCCTGGCAGGAGAAGTCGCCCGCGCTGCCGCCGTCCCAGGGGATGCCCGTGTCCACCGGCGGCCCCGCGTCCGTGCCGGCGTCAGTGCCCGCGTCCGTCGTGCCCGCGTCCACCGGCTGCGAGCCGGAGTCCGGCTTCTTGTCGTCGTCGTCGTCGGAGCAGGCGGTCAGGGAGAGGGCCCCCAGAAGGGCCAGAAGGGCGGCGCTCGATGCGCGGGTCCACTGCAAACGGGGCATGTCGTTTCCTCCGCGAAGCCGCTCCGCCTGGGACCCTGGGGAAGGACCCGGGCCCGCGAAGCAGCGGGAAGGCGGCATGCTCGGAGCAAAGACACACGGGCGACAAGCACAAGTTGCACGTTTGTGTTTTGACGCAGTGCCCCTTTGGCCACGCGGGAAAAAGCACGCGCACGCGGTAAGCCTATCGTCCGAAATGTGTCCGGAACGCGATGGACGCAAGGCTCCGAGGCCGGCGACCGGGCGGGCGACCCGGGCTCCCGCGTGCGCTCCCCGGGCCCCACCCGGGCGGTCATCTTGAAGGGGTGTCGCGGCACCATCCCCCCTCTCCCCGCGACGGAAACGAGGACTCCCATGCGTGCAGGCACCATGGCGACCCTGGTGGTGGCGCTCGCGTCCGGCGTGGCCACGACGGCGTTCGCCCAGGAGGACGAGGCGGCTCTTGCCCCCGACAGCAATGACTCGCAGACCCAGGAGGACCCGCAATCACTGGCAGCCGGCTCCAGCGAGGGCACCTTCTGGGACAATTACTGGTATCAGCCGCCCGCCCAGGGATCCTGGGACACGCAGCCGCTGAACGGGACGTACCAGCTGGAGCAGCCCCTCAACGGCACGTACCAGCTCGAGCAGCCGCTCTATGGCACCTACCAGCTGGAGCAGCCCCTCAACGGGACGTATCAGCTCCAGCAACCACTCAACGGCACGTATCAGCTCCAGCATCCGCTCAACGGCACGTACCAGCTTCAGCAGCCGCTCAACGGGACGTATCAGCTCCAACAGCCGCTCAACGGGACGGGCACCTCGCGGGCGCCGCGCTCACGTTGAGCGGATGCGCGTCCCCCGTTGCTCCGGGGGACGCGTGAAGCCCCGTCAACGCTTCGCGTTGAAGGTGTCGCAAGCCTCCAGCGTGCCCTGCTCCAGGCCGCGCTTGAACCAGGTCATTCGCTGCGCGGAGGAGCCGTGGGTGAAGGACTCGGGGACGACGCGGCCCCGCGCTCGCTTCTGGAGGGTGTCGTCGCCCACGGCGCTGGCGGCGCCCAGGCCCTCCTCGATGTCGCCCTGCTCGAGGATGTTGCGCGCCTTCTGCGCACGGCCGGCCCAGATGCCGGCGAAGCAGTCCGCCTGCAGCTCGGTGAGCACGGAGAGCTGGTTGGCCTGCTCCTCACTCGTGCGGCGGCGCATCGACTGCACCTTCTCGGAGACGCCCAGCAGGTTCTGCACGTGGTGCCCCACCTCGTGCGCGACGACGTACGCGCGGCCGAAGTCACCGGGCGCGCCGAAGCGGCTCTCCAGCTCGTTGAAGAAGGTCAGGTCCAGGTACACGCGCTGGTCGCCCGGGCAATAGAAGGGCCCCACCGCGCTCTCCTGCGCGCCGCACGCGGACTGCACCGCGTCCGAGAAGAGCACCAGGCGCGGCTGCACGTAGCGCACGCCCATGGGCTCCAGCAGCGCGGGCCAGGTGTCCTCGGTGTCCGCGAGGATGACGGAGACGAAGTCCTTCATCTCCTCCTGCTGCGGATCCACCGGGCCTGAACCGCCCGTCGCCGGGTCCTGGGACCTCGAGCCGATCTGCACATCGGACGGGTCTCCGCCCAACAGCATCACCAGCAGCGCCACCACCAGCGACGCGGCGCCACCGCCCACCGCGAGCGGGCGACCGAAGCCCGACCCCCGCCGGTCCTCGATGTTCGAGCTGCGACGTCCCCCTTGCCACCGCATCCGGTACCCCTTTCTTGTCCAGCCGCCCTGCGGTCCAAGGTAGGCAGCCGTTCCGGCATCAGCGATGGGGATTCCCCCAGCTTCGCTCCGCCAGGAGGTCCGCAGGGCAGGCAGGCGGGCGGGCCCCCGCATGCACATCCGTGGGCTCAGTCCGGAGGCGAGAAGCCCACCGTCCCGGACGCAACGCGCGCGGCGGCGCCCAGACGGTCCAGCAGGGCCGGACCGAAGTACTGGCGCCGCGACTCGCCCTGTCCACCGAGCACCAGCTCCGGCGTGTCCAGGTAGCCCACGTAGCCGTTGGCGAGCCCCAGCACATGGGTCGCGCCCGTGAGGTCCGCCAGCGCCCGTCCCGCGGCCGTGGTGGGCTCGCCCGGAAGCGCCAACAGCTCCAGCGGCCCCAACGCCAGCGCATCCACCTCCGCCTCGCGGGGCGCGGACGCGCACAGGAAGTTGTCCCCCGCCGCACGCGTGAAGGACGGCACCAGCCGCGAGGAATCCGGCCGGGGCATCGCGGCCTGCACGCGCGCGAAGGCCAGCCGCACCGGCCCCGCCACTGGCGCCGGAGTGGCCCCATCCGCCAGCGCCGACAGCTTGCGCGCGAAGCCCGCGGCCCGCTCCGCGCCCTGCCCTTCCGAATACGCCACGGACGCGTTGCCCTCGCTGCCCTGCACGAACAGGGTGATGCCGTGGCCCGCCTCCTCGCGCAGCGCGCTCAGCCGGCCCGGATAGTCCGGATCCACCAGCGCCCGCTGCCGGGGAATGAGCGTGGCGTGCGCGGCGAACACCAGCACCTCCGCCACCGGTCCGGCCGCGCCCTTCAGCGCCACGCGCGTGAGCTGCCCATCAGGGGCCTGTCCCCCGGAGCGGGAAGTGACGAGCCCCGCGTCCACCGCCGAGCGCTGGTAGCGCCCCGTCCCGGAGAGCTGCGCCACCCAGCGCGTGTCGTAGCCCCCGAAGGAGGAGTGCGTGTGCGTGGCCACCACCAGCACCTCCTTCACCCCGACCGCCGCCGCGCGCTCGCGCACCTGCTCCACGATTTCCGGGGTAACGAAGAGCAGCTCCAGCGACACCACCCCCACCCGCGCCCCTCCAGCCTCCAGCACCACGGCCCTCGCGTGGAGGGGCAGCTCGGCCTGGCTCGCCTCGGGGCGGGGCGGCGCGTAGCCGGCCACCACCACCGGGAAGGGCGGAGCGAGGGCCACTTTCGCCGCGCCTGCCCGCAGGGTGCCTTCGCCTCGCACCTGGGACAGCACGCTCGGCGTCTGCTCCTCCCAGCGCCCGCACCAGTTCCAGGAAGCAAGCGCGTACGCGGCCCCCGCCGTTAGCAAGGCGAAGGGCAGCAAGGTGCGGAGGACGGAGCGCCGGGAAGAGGACATGCCGGAAGGAGCCTAACCGCTCCCATCACCCGGACGGCTCCCACCTTTCCGGTCAGCGGCACCTTGCCTGGCCTACAGGGGCCGACGTCGACGGCGGGAGGAATACCCACCGTGAAGGCATGCGTTCCTGTTCCGCTTCGCGGTCGAAAGGGGTAAGGCAGCGCACCATGTGCGGGATCTTCGGAATCACGGGTCACGGAGAAGCGTCCAACCTGACGTACCTCGGTTTGCACGCCCTTCAGCACCGCGGACAGGAGTCCGCCGGCATCGTCTCGTCCGACGGCCACACCCTGCGCGCGCACCGGCAGATGGGGCTCGTCGCGGACATCTTCACCGCACCGGTGATTGAGGGTCTGCCGGGCGACGCGGCCATCGGCCACGTGCGCTACAGCACGGCGGGCGGCAGCCAGCTCAAGAACGCCCAGCCGCTGTTCGTCGCGTACGCGGGCGGCCAGTTCTCCATCGCGCACAACGGCAACATCGTGAACGCGGCGGAGATCAAGGCGTCGCTGGAGGCGGAGGGCGCGCTCTTCCAGTCGGACGCGGACACGGAGGTGGTGATGCACCTCCTCGCCCGCTCCAAGCAGCCCACCTTCGAGGCCAAGCTGGTGGAGGCCCTGCGCAAGGTGGAGGGCGCCTACAGCATCCTGCTCCTCACGGAGGACAAGCTCATCGCGGTGCGCGACCCCCACGGCTTCCGGCCGCTGGTGCTGGGCAAGATGAAGGAGGGCGCCTACGTCGTCGCCAGCGAGACGACGGCGCTGGACCTCATCGAAGCGGAGGTCATCCGCGAGATGGAGCCCGGGGAGCTGGTCGTCATCGAGAACGGCGTGCTGCGCGCCAGCATGCCCTTCAAGCCCGCGCCCCGGCTGGGCCGCTGCATCTTCGAGCACGTCTACTTCGCCAAGCCGGACTCGGTGCTCTTCGGCAGCAGCGTCTACGAGGTCCGCAAGCGCCTGGGCATGCAGCTGGCCCGCGAGCAGCCCGCACCGGACGCGGACCTGGTCATCGCGGTGCCGGACTCGGGCGTGCCCGCCGCCATCGGCTTCTCCCAGACGAGCGGCATCCCCTACGACGTGGGCCTCATCCGCAGCCACTACGTGGGCCGCACCTTCATCGAGCCCCAGCAGTCCATCCGTCACTTCGGCGTGAAGCTGAAGCTGTCCGCCGTGCGCAGCGTCCTCAAGGGCAAGCGCGTGGTGGTGGTGGACGACTCCATCGTGCGCGGCACCACCAGCCGGAAGATCGTCAAGATGCTCAAGGCCGCGGGCGCCGTGTCCGTGCACCTGCGCATCTCGTCGCCGCCCACGCAGTGGCCCTGCTACTACGGCATCGACACGCCCAGCCGCACGGAGCTCATCGCCGCCAGCCACTCCACGGAGGAGATCGCCAAATACGTGACGGCGGACTCCCTGGGCTACCTGTCGTTGGAAGGCCTGGGCACCGCGGTGGAAGACCCCAAGCGCAACACCTACTGCACCGCGTGCTTCTCCGGGCAGTACCTCACGGAGAAGCTCTCCCGCGACTCGGACGTCGCCAAGCTCAGCGCCTGAGGAGCCCGGCCCTTCAGGGGGCCGGCGTCTTCCCGGCGATGAAGTCCCGCAGGTCCTCCGGCAGCGGTGAGACGAAGGTGACGCGCTCACCGGTGCCCGGGTGCGGGAACGTGATGCGCTCCGCGTGGAGCGCGTGCCGGGGCAGCCGCAGCCGCACCCACGCCTCGGGCTCCAGGGTGTGTTTGCTGAAGCGGTCGAAGTAGCCCGGATCCGGCCCGTACATCTTGTCCCCCACCAGCGGGAAGCCCGCCGTGTGCAGGTGGATGCGGATCTGATGCTGCCGGCCCGTCTCCGGAAAGCAGCGCAAGAGCGCGAACGGCGCGCCGTCCTGCACGAAGCGCTGGAGCACCTGGAAGCGCGTGCGGCTGGGCTTGCCCTGCACCGCATCAATCCGCACCGCGATGCGGATGAGGTCCGTGCCCTCCGCGATGGGCGCATCGACGTGGAAGGTGTCCTCGGGCGGGTGGCCTTCACACAGCGCGAGGTACTCCTTGTGCACGTCGCGCGACAGGAACAGCCCGCCCAGCACGCGGCAGGACTCGGTGGTGCGGCCGCACACCACCAGCCCGCTCGTCTCGCGGTCCAAGCGGTGCGCGGGCTCCGCGAAGCGCTCTCCGAAGCGCTCGCGCAGCAGCGTGACGAGGGTGCCCTTGTGGTAGCGCGCGGTGGGGTGGATGGGCAGCCCCGCCGGCTTGTCGAGCACCAGCAGCCAGTCATCGGAGAAGACGACGGGCAGCTCCGTGGGCGTCGCGGGCTCCTGGCTCGCGGGGCGGCGGATCCGGAACGTCAGCCCCGGGTACACGGGCGTGGAGGGCTTGAGGCGGTACGCGTCGCACAGGACGCCGCGCAGGATGATGCCCTGCACGCGCTCCAGGTCCATGCGGCGGATCTTCTCGCAGAGGTAGCGGTCCAACCGCCAGCCGGCGTAGTTCGGCTCGACGACGAACGGGATGTCCACGTAGCCGTCGGGAACCTCCGCGGCGGGCGTCACCGGCTCGGTCATCGCAGTGGCAGTGGCAACAGGAGCGTTGTCTTCACGCATGACGTGGCCCCTGCTCTACCACCACGCTCACCCGAACGCGCGCCTCGTCTCCACGCCCAGCACGCGCGCGTAGAGGTCCGCGATGCGCTCGCCGGTGCGGCCGTCCCACAGCTCCGGCACGCGGCCCTTCTTCGCGTCGCCCGCGAGGACGCGGTCGGCCGCGACACGGATGCGCGTGGGGTCGGTGCCCACCACCTCGTTGGTGCCCACCTCCACGGTGATGGGACGCTCGGTCTCCTCGCGAAGGGTGAGGCACGGCACGCCCAGCGCCGTGGTCTCCTCCTGGAGGCCGCCCGAGTCCGTCATCACGAGCTGCGCCTGGGACGTCAGCGACAGGAACTCCAGGTAGCCCATGGGGTCCACCAGCTTGAGGCTCGGCGTCTTCTCCAGCTCGGTCGCCAGTCCCTGCTCGGAGATCATCTTGCGCGTGCGCGGGTGCACCGGGAAGACGACGGGCACCTTCTTCGCCACGTGGATGAGCGTGGACAGCAGGCCCGCCAGCAGCTTCGGGTTGTCCACGTTGGACGGGCGGTGCAGCGTCGCCACCACGTAGGCCCTCGGCGTGAGCCCCAGGTTCTTCAGCGTGGGGAGCTGGTCGGCCTTCTCCTTGGACGACAGGAGCGAGTCGATCATCACGTTGCCCACGAGGTGGATGCGCTTCGGGTCGATGCCCTCCTTCAGGAGGTTCGCGTCCGCGTCGCGCGAAGGCGTGAGCAGCAGGTCGGAGAGCCGGTCGGTGACGACGCGGTTGATCTCCTCCGGCATGTGCCGCTCGAAGCTGCGCAGGCCCGCTTCCACGTGCGACAGCGGGATGGCCAGCTTGGACGTGACGAGCGCCGCGGCGATGGTGCTGTTCACGTCGCCCACCACCGAGACCAGGTCCGGCTTCTCCTTGAGGAAGATCTTCTCCATCTCCACCATCATCTTCGCCGTCTGCTCGGCGTGGCTGCCGGAGCCGATGCCCAGGTGGATGTCGGGGGCCGCCATGCCCAGGTCGGCGAAGAACACGTCGCTCATCTTCGCGTCGTAGTGCTGGCCGGTGTGCATGACGAGCTGCTGCAGCGGGGTACGCGCGGCGATGGCCCGGTGAATGGGGGCCACCTTCATGAAATTCGGACGCGCGCCAACGATATGGATGACCTTCTTCATGTCGTTGCGGAAAGTAGGCACGGCGCCTTGTCTGCCTAGTGGCACAGGGTGGCCAGCGGCCCCGGTGCGAGTGCGGGACGTCCTGAATCTGATAGATGACGCCCCATGTCCGCCCCCCGGCCCGTGGCCGTCATCCCCGCCCGCCATGCCAGCACCCGCTTCCCTGGCAAGCCGCTCGCCCTCATCGCCGGCCGCCCCATGGTCGAACACGTCTGGCGCCGCTGTCAGGAGGCCCAGGCCTTCTCCGAGGTCTGGGTCGCCACCGATGACACGCGGATCCGCGACGTGGTGGAGGGCTTCGGCGGTCGCGCGGTGATGACCAGCCCCCAGTGCCCCACCGGCACGGACCGCATCGCGGAGGTGGCCCGCGCCCGGCCGGACGTGGACGTGTGGGTGAACGTGCAGGGGGATGAGCCGCTGGTGGACCCCGCCGCGCTCAAGGTGCTCGCGGACCTCTTCCAGGACGACACCGTCCACATGGGCACCCTGGTGCGCGCCCTGGAGCCGGACGAGTTGGAGAACCCGAACGTGGTGAAGGCCGTGCTCGCCCTCAACGGCGACGCGCTCTACTTCAGCCGCGCCCCGGTGCCGCACGTCCGCGAGCCCGGCACGCCCGTGCGCCGCTGGGCCCACCTGGGCCTCTACGGCTACCGGCGGGACACGCTGCTTCAGCTCGCCACCCTCTCCCCCACCCCGCTGGAGGAGGCGGAGAAGCTGGAGCAGCTGCGCGCCATGGAGCACGGCCTGCGGATCCGCTGCGCCCGCGTGTCCTGGCGCACCGTGGCGGTGGACGTGCCGGAGGACGTGGCCCGCGTGGAAGCGCTCCTGCGCGAGCGCGGCTGAGCGCCCGCGTCAGATGACCGGCAGCGAGTCCGGCTCGTCGCCCCGGGGGAAGGCCGCGTCGATGCGCGCGAGCTCCTCCACGGTGAGCTTCAGCGAGGCCGCCTTCGCGTTGTCGCGCACGTGGGCGACGTCGCTGGCCTTGGGGATGGCGAACAGCGACGGCCGGCGCACGAGGAACTGGAGCGCGACCTGGTACGGCGTCGCGCCATGCGCGCGGGCGATGGCCGCCAGCACCCGGCCCCCCGCGCTGTCCGGTGACGGGAAGTGGCCGTTGCCGAACGGGCTGTAGGCCACCACCGCCACGCCCCGGGCCTCGCACCACGGGACGACGGCGTGTTCGATGGCGCGCTCCTCCAGGTGGTACAGCACCTGGTTGCACGCGATGCGCCCCGGGCCCGCGAGGGCGAGCACCTCCTCCAGTTCCTCCACCCCGAAGTTGCTCACGCCCCAGGAGCGGATCTTCCCGTCCTTCACCAGCTGCTCGAAGGCGCGCACCGTGCCCTCCAGCGGGTGGGAGCCGGGCCAGTGCAGCAGGTAGCAGTCCAGGTGGTCCGTGCGGAGCCGCTTCAGGCTGCGCTCGCACGCGGTCACCGAGCCCTTGAGCGTCGCGTTCGACGGCATCACCTTGGACACGAGGAACACCTCGTCGCGCCGGCCTTCGAGGGCCTTCGCCACCAGCGCCTCCTCCACCTCACCGCGCCCGTACAGCTCGGCGGTGTCCACGTGGGTGAGCCCCAGGTCCAGCCCGGCGCGCAGGGCGCGGATGGCCCCTTCTGCGTCGTCGTCCTCCATCTGCCAGGTGCCCTGACCGATGACGGGCACCGCCACTCCGGTGTTGCCGAAGACGCGCTTCTCCATGGCCCCTCCTCGCATGGGAACTGCCTCCAGGAGATAGCACCGCCGCCACCCCGGCTGCATCCCGTGCCGGCACGGCCCTGCCGGCTGCATGCCTGGCGAGAGTCCAGTAGGCTCCGGCGGTGCCCCCATCCGTCAACCCTCCGACGCCCCGACGCCCCCTGGGCGT